>NC_008269.1:748716-1123075 GCF_000014565.1 Rhodococcus jostii RHA1
CGCACATCAGGGGACGAACAGGTCCGGGCGTTCCTCACGGCCCGCGATGCCGCCACCAAGGTGGGCATCCCCGACGAGCTGGCGGTCTACCGGCTGGCCGACCAGATCATCCACGACCGGGACCAGCACGCCCTCATGTAGGTAGGTCGCAACCGTCGAGACACCAGAACGGCCCCTGGAGAGTTCCGCAAGGGCCGTTTGCATCAGTCACGCGTAGGAGGCCGTTGCGGCGGAGTGCCGCGGGCAGGATCGGTGGTACACCCCGCCCGAGTAGGCGTGACCGCCGTATTCGCACAAGCACATGTCCGGGGCGCTGTGTACTGTTGGCGCCGTTCCGGGAATCGCCCCCCAAACTGATTCTCGGAACTCTTGCCCCGGCGTCACCCCCCGACGTCGGGGCACCTTAATGCCCGGCCTTGGGGTTGGACGCCATGCCGGCGACGACCGCGGGTTCGTGCAGCGGCCAGAGCCGGTGCCCTGCCGCGCCGGGCGATCCGGACGCTCAGCCACCCACGTCAGGTGCGGTGCCCGATCCCGTCAGCGGATCCCTGTCGGACACACATGTCCCGCATCACCTACCGGATCCACGACGTGACGAGTGTTCCCGATGGGGTTGCGTCGACTGCGGGGTGTGGTCGTCGAGCTCGAGGGCGACCGCGCGCGTGAGGGCGTCCTCGGCGGGGAGCGCGGCCTGCTCGGCGGGCGAGAGATCGTAGCGGGAGACAGCGATCGGCTGGGTGGTGCCGGCCAGTGCGTACCGGACGACGGACTCGTTCTTGTCCGCCACCAGCAGCATCCCGACCGTGGGCTGGTGCTGTGGCCTGCGCAGCCGGTCCTCGACGAGGGCGACATAGAATCCGAGCTGGCCAGCGTCGCGCGGGTCGAACTTCGTGGTCTTGAGTTCGATGACCACGTACCGGAGTTGCTCGACGTGAAAGAAGAGTAAGTCGATGAAATTCCGAGGTCGGAATTTCCTCGATTATTCCGATTCCCGGGTTATGCCGATCTGCGCGTAGGCCCTGCACTGACGACGTGTTTTCGGAGCGGTTGTCGGAATAGTTCCTCAAACCGCTGACCATCTCCGGCCGATAGCGCGCTGCCGGGTCATGCCGTTGTGTTGGTTGCGGACGTTCCGATGGAGCGTCCGTGACCGTCACGATGGAAGGACGAGACCATGGAACCAGCCATGTCTGTGTTGGTGGACGGAGTGTTGACGGCAGCCCGGGGTGCCGGACTGACTGAGGCATCGCTGAAGTACCAGAGGAGCTGTTGCGCGACCGTGGCACGGTACTGCACCGACCACGCGATCGATGAGTACAACGAGCAGGTCCGCGACAGATTCCTGGCCGAAACAGGACACCCGTCTGCAGCGCGGGAACATCGGCCCGGTGTTCCGGTCGTCGCTGGAGAAGACAGCGAACATGCTGCTCGAGTTCAAGCTGGCCGGGAAGGTGGCATGGCGCAGGCGGCGTCCGATGTCGACGCAGCTGCGATCACGCTTCGAGACTGCCCTGCGCTTGTTCGACGAGTCGCTCTCGGGAACCCTGGCCGTCGGATCGGTCGAGTTGGCTGTGGGCGAGATCAGGCAACTGCTTACTCATCTACGTGACCGTGGCCATGTTGCCAGCCCCCACACCATCGAATCTGCCCGCCGCGCCTGGAACATGCTCCTGCGCCACGTCTGCGACACCGGCGGCATCCCCGTCGACAAGATCACCTTCCCGATGCTGGACCGCGCCTGCATCACCGGGTTCCTCGAACAGACACGTGCCGAACGCAACTGGACAGCGGCAACCTACAACCAGCGCCTCGCCTGCATCCGGTCGTTCTTCGAATACGCCGCCACCGCCGAGCCGACACTCGCCATCCACCTCGCCGATCTCGCAGGCATCCCGCTGATGAAAGCGCCCGCCACCAAACCCGTCTCCCACATGAGCCAGCAAGCGATCAAAGCGCTCCTCGCCCAACCCGATCCGATCATACGGACCGGACTCCGAGACCAGTTCTTCATGATCTTGATGTATGACACCGCCGCCCGCGACGCCGAGATGCTCTCTGCCGCCATCGGAGACCTCGACGCCCAACGTCTCACCATCGACCTACTCGGCAAGGGATCCAAACCCCGCCGCATCCCCATCACGAAGGAGACCGCCGCCCACTACCGGCGCTACACCGCCGCGTTCCACCCTGACCCCCAGCTTGGCGACCCGCTGTTCTACACCATCCACAGCCACCGCAAGACGCGCATGTCCGACGACAACGCCGCCCGGATCATTCGCCAGCACGCCCAAGCCGCCCACCGGAAATGCGCCGAAGTGCCCGCCGGAGCACACCCCCACATGCTGCGCCATTCCCGAGCCATGCACCTCTACCAGGCAGGCATGCCGCTCGCCCTCCTCACCGAGTGGCTCGGGCACGCCGACCCTGAGACCACACTCATCTACGCCCACGCCGACACCAAATGAAACGCCGCGCCATCCAGAAGGCCACCGCCAACGGCGCCCCGACACCCCAGCCATCCCAAGCTGTCTGGCACGACAACGAAGACATCCTCAACCGGCTACTCGGACTCAGATGACCGCAATATCCCTACACCCAACCAACCGAAATCAACATCATCCCAGGCTGCAAGCACAAAGCGGCCGCTCGACACCGGGCCTCGGAATAATCCGGGAATCGGAATAATCGACAAAAAATTCATCGCCCTCGACATCGAAGTGGACCTGGCGGCCCACGAACGCGAAACCGGGGCCCAGCTCGCGAAGGGTGTCGATGATGCGTTCGACGAGCCGATCCTCGAGCTGCCGCTCGGCGGCGTCCCCGTCGATGGCGAGGAACTTGAGCGTGAACGGATCCTTGGTGATCTGCTGAGCGAGCTCGGAATCGGTGCGCTCGAGCGCGTGCGGGAAGTTGGACGGGGCCGCACCCTCTCGCAGGTGCAGGTGGGTCTTGATCTGGTGTGCCAGTACGGGACGACTCCAGCCGTGTGCGATGTCCTTGGCGCTGTACCAGTCGCGCAACTCGGCGTCGTCGAGCTTCTCGAGCAACTCGATGACATGCCCCCAGGGCAATTGGCCAACGGGTCGTTGACCGATTGCCTCCTGGTCGGGCCACGCCTCGGCGAACCTCCGCATGTACTTGAGGTTGGCCGACGAGAACCCCTTCGCACCGGGAAACTCTGTGCGCAGATCCGCGGAGAGCCGGGAGAGGACCTTGCTGCCCAGGGGGCCGTCTTCTGTCGCTCGATGATCGTCGCCTCGATCTGCCAGTAGAGCTTGAGCAGTTCGGTGTTCACCCGGCGCTGGGAGATGTAGCGCGCCTCGTGCACGAGCCGCTTGATGCTCTCGAGCGTGGCGCGTAGTCGGTAGCGACGGGGGAGGACATTCCTCGAGGCTAATGGAATCGACTGACCCCGCTGGTATCGCGGGGGTGCGACCCAGGGAGGAATCTGGGCCACTGACCAGGTCTATCTGAGGATCGATGACCGGTCGCGATGGCGAGCCGATCGAGGACAGTCCGGTTTATCGGTGTCGGTGAAACCGCTGGCCGTTGACCCACTTGCAATGGACGCCGACGATCTCCGACCCATTCGACGTCGCGCGTTCGGGAGATAAGGGGAACCGGCGACACGACCGGAGCCCAGCACAGAGTTCAGCGTGCAAGTCTGCGCGCAACACTACGCGTAATACAGCGTGTGATGTTGCGCGTATCGACTGGTCTGGGTCCAGCGGCGGGCCGGCAACACGGACGGCGGCCACAGGGGAGCGGGCGAAGGAGCGGGGCATGGCGCAGGTCGGAAAGCGTGGAGGCCACTCCTCGCGGCCAAACGCGGGACGCCGAACGTCGAAGCCGCACAACGATGCCCGCGAATCGGTAGGCGATCCCGTCGCCGCGGCATCCACCGAGGCGTTGACGTCGAAGCTCGAGCCCCGCAGGGTCCGGTGAAGGTGCAGCTGAACACGTGGGTGCTGCCGTCGACGGAGGCCCGGTTGAAGTGGCTGGTGGCGAACCGACAGTTCACGGTCACCAGCGTCTGTGGACGTTGCCCTGCAGGAGTTGCTCGACTGCTACGTCCCGCCGGCCGACCCCGATGGCCGGATCAGGGAGCAGTAAAGCGATGAGCCGTCCGTGGGAGCAGATTGCCCTGTTCGACCTGCACGAGCCCTCCGTCCCGGATCCTGGCACCGACGATGCCGCCGAGATCGGCGCGGAGGACACCGCCGCGGCGGAACCACCGACACCTACCGCTGCCACGGATCCACCGACTGCACCAGAGATCGAGCCGACAACAACACCGAGCCGACCGGTGTGGGAGTCGCTGCCGGTGGGTGTCGAAGCGGATGAGCATGCGCTGATCCTGACCGCCGCGGGAACGTTTACGCCGTCGGGGCGGGAGTCGACCGGTCCGGTCGATTCGGTGGAGAAGGTCGACAAACTTGTTCGCTGGGCCGCTTTGACGCCGTTGGATGCTCCTCCGCAGGTGTGGATCGTGGGCCAGGGCGCGTGTGAGGCGTTGGGGTGGGGGCTACGTGAACAACGCCCGGCGTGGGTATATCCCCACACCGGGGACATAGTCGCTTCGATAGGTGAACTCTGCCCACAATGACTCGTGTCTGTAGCGGATCCACTCAGCGGGCAGCCGCGGTGCATGTTGTTCTTCAGTGAGTGATTGCGACCGTGATCGCGCGGTTGTCGATTGATGGGTCGACCGTGACCTCGGGTGTGCTGCTTCGGGTTCCGACGAAGGATTGCGTCACAGTGGCGCTGCTAGAGTAAACGAGGGCTTCGACCACTGCCGATGCGTCGCCGTCGGGCGTGAGGCGCATCGGCAGTCCGGGGCCGTCTCCGGCTTTATTGGAGTCCACGGAGGTCAGATCGATCTGCAGAATGCACGAACCCGAAATCGGCACGGCGCCATCCGTTCCTCGAAGGAACGGCGCCTGGACGAAGCGGACGGACCAGCCCATCGACCCGTCGCCCCCGAGGCTGAAGGTAACGGTCTCACCGTCCAAGGTCGGTTCGAGATCGACCGAATCCAGCCTGGGTCGAGCCGGACCGGGCATACGTTCGCCAGGTTGCGCTGGTACCAATCCGGTACGAACCGGCGGAGGATTACCGACGAGGAGTTGCCCGGAGAACGACTCGAACTGTTGACACTGCCCATCCCGGGCCGTCTCAACAGCGTCAGTGCTCGGGTGCTTCTCGTCCGGCACTCCGCATGCGGTCGACAAGGTCAGAACCGGAAGACAGAGGGCGAGGACTGCCACGCTTACGTTGTTTCGCCTGGCTGCAAGCATGTTGCAATCCTTCGTGGTCAGCGTTCGCAAGGGATATCGCTCACCAGTTCTATCGTCAGAGAATTTCGTTCCGTTCCACCAGGACCCTTACCCCATGGGCGAGGCCGTTGCCGTTAGCCGAACCCTGCCCGGAGCGTTCCGATTGTCATCCCATGACCGGACCTCGCTGACCTACGAGTTCCCCTAGAGGTCGTCCGTTTGACCATTACCGCAACGGGGCGGTAAGTGGTGCATCGCCAATGCGGATCATGCCCGTCCAGAGCTCGGGTCCGTGTCCCTCGTGATTTGTGCGGGGTCACTGCTGTAGAAAACATTTACGCAGCGTCTCCTGAAACTAGCAGGCCAGCAATGCTTTTTACTCTGCAGAGTGGCGGTCGGGGGCGACGCCTCAGCCTACGAGTCGGTGAGGTGGCGACGGAAGAGGCGTGACGAGATGGCGGGAGGCGCCTTCGGACTGGTGGGCCGCGGTAACAGAACAGCTGGCGATCGCGAAGATGATCTTGTGCGGACACCGATACTGATCGGATCGGCCCTCGGGCTCGGCACGGGCCTGGTGTGTACGAGTCTGTTCGCGTGGTGGCTGTCATGCCCGGTGCATTTCTATGTCGGCAGCTACGAACCGCTCGGCGCCGAAGGCTCCCACTGGACCATGGAATCCGTGAACCCGATCCCGTTCTCGCGGCTGGCCTGACCACCAGCGCAGTCCTTGGCGCGGTCTCCGGTTTCGTCGCCGCGCGCCGAGGCTGGCAACTGACACGATAAGGCTTGGACGGCGCCGTGCGGGCGTGGCCGTTCACCAGCAACCATGTCAGTTGTCCACCTCGTGTGTACGCGGGTGGGCGATGTCGTCGCCGCGTTCGACATCCCTCGCCCCAACGTCATCCGGTTGCCACGCTCCGGCACTCGAGCGCCACGTCTGCCGAGATGTTTTGCCGCGCATGAAGGCTCGGTCCCTGTTGCTCGGGTGTCGCCAAGAGACGGGAATCTGTCGGGCGACGGAGTTGTTGGGGGTCCACGCCGCGATCCGCGGCGCCGAACTGCCGGCTACGACGAGAACGTCGTCGCTCGGCTCGCGAGTAGCCGCGGCCCGGCGTCGGTTGGACGGGCGTTGATCGCGGTCTCTGGCGGTCGTCATCAATGAGGTTCTGCAATCCCACCTCACCTATGTCCGCACAGTCGCCACCGCAGATTCTGATTGTTGACAATCAGACGTCGATCTTGCACTGTGTATAACAGTCATACACCCAAGGTGTGATGAAGCGCACGGATCATTGCGCGGTTCTCCGCCCCAAGCTTGAAAGGCGACGGCCTTGACCACGACAACTGACGTCATATCCATCGACGCGGGTCCACTCGACGACGCTTTGGCGCAGTTGACGGGCGCAGTCGAGAAACTCGGCTACGGCCCCGGAATGCACCAACTTCTCGCCAAACCTCGGCGCGAGATGTCGGTGAGCATCCCGCTGCGCCGGGATAACGGTGACGTCGAGGTGCTGTCCGGATACCGGGTTCAGCACAATTTCTCCCGCGGACCGGCGAAGGGTGGGTTGCGCTTCAGCCCCCACGTGTCCCTCGACGAGGTCCGCGCGCTGGCGATGTGGATGACGTGGAAGTGCGCGTTGCTCGACGTCCCGTACGGCGGTGCCAAGGGCGGGATCACGATCGACCCGACGCAGTACTCGATGGGGGAACTCAGCCGGGTGACCCGCCGCTATACCAGCGAGATTCTGCCGATCATCGGTCCGGAGAAGGACATCCCGGCGCCGGACATCGGGACTGATGAACAGACGATGGCGTGGATGATGGACACCTTCTCGGCGAACGTGGGCTACACCGTTCCGTCCGTGGTCACCGGCAAACCTGTCAGTTTGGGTGGTTCGCTGGGTCGTTCGTCGGCCACCTCGAAGGGCGTCGTCCACGTCGCACTCGCCGCGCTCGAATATCGTGGGCTGACGCCGTCGTTCGCGACCGCTGCTGTGCAGGGCTTCGGCAAGGTCGGGGCCGGCAGCGCCCAATTCCTTGCCGAGGCCGGCGTCAAGGTCGTCGCAGTCGGCGACCAGTACGGATCGATCCACAACGGCAACGGCCTCGACATTCCCGCGCTGCAGGCCCATGTGGCCGCAACGGGAACCGTGCGGGGCTTCGCCGACTCCGAGCCGATCGATGCGGCGGCGCTGCTCGAACTCGAGGTCGATCTCCTGGTGCCCGCGGCCGTCGAGGGTGTCATCAACTCCGACAACGCGTCAAACATCCGGGCGTCGATCGTGGTGGAAGGCGCGAATGGGCCGACCACCGCTGCGGCGGACAAAATCTTGGCCGCAAGGAATGTCCTCGTTGTCCCCGACATCCTCGCCAACGCCGGCGGTGTCATCGTTTCCTACTTCGAGTGGGTGCAGGGGAATCAGGCCTACTGGTGGACCGCCAACGAGGTCGACGAACGCCTCGAGACCCGCATGATCCAGGGGTGGCGGTGCGTCCTGGAGACCTCCATTCGCCGGGGACTGTCCTTGCGTGAGGCTGCGACGGTGACCGCTGTCGAGCGGGTGGCCGACGCCCACCTCACCCGGGGCCTCTACCCCTAAGCGCCCGCGCCGACGTACCCGAGCAATCCGAACCACAGAACCGAAGGAGTACCCATGGCGAACCTCAGCCCCGCACTCAAGCAGGCCACCCCGGTGGTCGTCGACCACGCTCTCGGCAGCTGGATTTACGGCACCGACGGCGTCGACTACCTCGACTTCACCACCGGCATCGGTGTGACCAGCACCGGGCACTGCCACCCCAAGGTGGTCGAAGCCGCCCGGGAGCAGGTCGGCAAGATCATCCACGCCCAGTACACCACCGTCATGCACAAGCCCCTGCTCGCGCTGACCGACAAGCTCGGTGAGGTGTTGCCCACCGGACTCGACTCCGTCTTCTACGCCAACTCCGGGTCCGAGGCCGTCGAGGCCGCGATCCGCCTGGCGCGCATGGCCACCGGACGACCGAACATCGTGGTCTTCCAGGGCGGCTTCCACGGCCGCACCGTCGCCGCGGCCTCGCTGACCACCGCGGGAACGAAGTTCTCGGCAGGGTTCTCCCCGTTGATGTCCGGCGTGCACATGGCGCCCTTCCCCTACGCCTACCGGTACGGCCTCGATGAGGAAGCCGCCGTCGAGTTCGCGCTGCGTGAGCTCGACTATCTGTTCAAGACCCGGACCGCACCCAACGACACCGCGGCGTTCCTGATCGAGCCCGCGCTCGGTGACGGCGGGTACCTGCCGACGCCGCCGGCATTCATGGAAGGCCTGCGTGAGCGCGCCGACCAGTTCGGCATCAAGCTGATCTTCGACGAGGTCCAGGCGGGTGTCGGGCGCACCGGTAAGTTCTGGGGTCACCAGCACTCGACCGCGACCCCGGACATCCTCATCACGGCCAAGGGCATCGCCTCCGGCTTCCCGATCTCGGCGATCGCAGCGTCGACGGAGACGATGTCCAAGGCCTGGCCGGGATCGCAGGGAGGCACATACGGCGGCAACGCCGTTGCCGCCGCGGCCGGTGTCGCGACGTTGCAGGTCGTCGAGGAGGAAGGTCTTGTCGAGAACGCGCATGTCCGGGGCGAACAGCTCCAGGCTGGACTGAAGTCCGTGCAGGAACGGTTCCCGATCATCGGGGACGTCCGCGGACTCGGCCTGATGCAGGGCATCGAGTTCACCACGGCGGACGGTACCCCAGACGCTGATACCGCGGCAGCCGTGCAGCAGGAGACGACCCGGCAGCAGTTGCTCACGCTGACCTGCGGGCCTGCCGGTAACGTCGTCCGGCTGATCCCCGCCCTGGTGGTGACCGAGGACGAGATCACGCTCGGTGTCGAGCGTTTCGAGGCCGCTGTGGCGGCCGTGGTCGGTGCCGTGGCGGTCGGCGCCTCCTGATCCGGCAGAGGTTTCGGTCCGAAGCTGCGCGGACTGATGCAAGGCCCCGTCGAGGCTGTTCGCCACTCGGCGGGGCGTTTGCGTGCCTGCCCGTCGTGTGGCACCAGCGGAACATCAGGTCGGGCCGCCGGATCCGGAGATCGCCGCGAAAACCTCGCTCAAGGCGTCGATTCCCGCTCGGACCGTCGGCCGGTCGTTGTCCTTGCGCCGCACCGCGAAGATCTCGCGTCGCAGAACGGGGTGTACCGCGACTATCGCTACGTCGTCAGGTACCCAGATCCTGGCCAGCCGCGGGATCAGGGCGGCGGCGAGCCCGTGGGCGACGAACTCGAGCTGGGCGGCGAACTCCGGTACCTCGTACCGGATCTCCGGCTCGACACCGCGCATCCGCAGGGTCTGCACCAGCCACGTATGGAAGGACTCACCCTTGCGCCAGGTCGTCCACGGCATGTCCGCGACCTCGTCGAGCTCGATCTGCTCTGCTGCGGCCAGGCGGTGGTCCGCCGGCAGTGCGACGTCGGCGACGTCCTGATGGATGGGGGTGCAGATGACGTCCTCCGGCAGGTGCAGCGGCATCGTCACCCAGCTGTCGACCACCGCGAGATCGAGCTCGCGACCCACCACGGCCGGCAGCAGGTCGTCGGTGTCGCCGGCGACGAAACTGACCTCCAGGCCGGGATGAAGTTGCCTCATCCGGGCGATCGCCCGCGGCACCACGACCCGGCTGGCCGAGGAGAACGATCCGATGCGGAGCTCGCCGGCCACATCACTGTCCAGTGAGGCCACCTCGGATTCCGCTTGTGCCAGAAGGGAAATGATGTCCTGGCCACGCTGGGCGAGCAACCGCCCGGCCTGCGTGAGCTGCACCCCGCGACCGACCTGCACCAGCAGCGCGACGCCGACTTCCTTCTCGAGCTTGGCTAGCTGCTGCGACACTCCCGACGGGGTGACATACAGGCTGCGCGCCGCAGCCGCGACGGAACCCTGCTCGGCGACAGCGCACAGTGCGCGGATCCGTTCGACACTCAACACGGAAGCAATACTACCCGATTACCTGCATGACAATTAACTTGTGCTGATGAATGGGTGACCGGAGAATTGCAGAAGTGACAACCCAACTCCTTTCTCCCGCAACTGTTCCTACTTCTCGTCGCGCGTCACTGACCGCCGATCCCCGCGTCCTCGTGGTGACCGGTGCGGCGGCCATTGCGCTGACCGGTGTGTTCGTCAAGCTGTCCGCTGTCTCGCCGGCTACTGCGACCTTCTATCGGTGTGCGTTGGCGCTGCCGATCCTCGGCGTGATGGCGGCGCGGGAGTGGCGGCGGCACGGTGGGATCCCCGCCCGGGCGATGTGGATTCAGATCGTCGGCGGCGTGCTGCTGGGGATCGACTTCGCGTTGTGGTCGCAGTCGATCACCCTGATCGGGGCCGGTATCTCGACGGTGGTGGTCAATATTCAGGTGGTGATCGTGCCAGCCCTGGCGTGGGTCGTCTTCCGGGCGCGCGTGCCGGTGCGGTTTGTGATCGCGGTACCGTTTCTCTTCGCGGGAATCGCCTTGGTCAGCGGGATTTTCGGAGGCGGCGAGGGCGGCGGTGACGCGGTCGCCGGGACGGTGTTGGCGCTGACCTCGGGCGTCGCGTACGCCGTGTACATCTTCTTGACCGGTCGAGCGGGCGGGGCCGGACGGCCGGCGACGCAGGTGCTGGTGACCACTGTCTCGGCCGGTATATCGGGCAGTGTGGTCGGGTCCATCTGGGGCGGGGTGGATCTCACTCCCGGCTGGGACGCGATGGGGTGGCTGGTGGCGCTGGCATTGAGCGGTCAGGTGATCGGGTGGATGCTGATCGGCTTCGGTCTGCCGAAGTTGCCCGCGGAGGTGGGGGCGACGTTGCTGCTGATTCAGCCGGTGCTCGCGGTGATGGCCGGCATGATGTTCCTGCAGGAACGCCCCACCTTGATCCAGGGCCTCGGATGTGCCGTCGTAGTGACCGCGGTATGGATGGTGTCCGTCCCCCCGCGGGCTCGCGTGGTGACCACGGTTCCGGTGGCATCCGGGTAATGCGGCGAAGGCCGTTGTCCCCGAGTATCTTTGTCGAGGGCAACGGCCTTTGTTGCCGTGGTTAGATGCCGAAGGTGCGTGCCAGGTATCGGGTGCGCAGGGCGCGCTCGAGTTTCGGACGGTCGCTGCCGTCCTCGATGTGCGCGCCGTCCTCACCCAGTCGGGAGATCACCTCCTCCGCCAGGGTGATGTCGGTGGGCGAGGGGGCCAAGGCGGTGTTGATGATGTCGGTGTGGGCGGCTCGGAGGCAGAGTTTCCCGGTCATCCCGGCAGTCGCTCCCACCGCGATACCCGAGCGGAGATCCCCGTCGGGGCCTGGGTGTGTCGGACCGTCGATCGGAGCGTCGACCCTCGCGGCGCGGCTGACGACAACCATGCGCGAGCGGGCATAGGCCAGGGCGACGGGATCGTCACCGGCACCGGTGTCTCGACGGAAGTCCCCGGACCCGAACGCCAACCGCAGTGTCGCCGGCGAGTGCGCGATCCCCCGAGCGTCCTCGAGTCCTGCCGCGCTCTCGATCATCGCGACGATCGGAATCCGTTCACCGAGTCTGGCTGTGGTCGCCGCAACCTGCTCCGCGCTCTCGGTTTTGGCCAGCATCACTCCCGCCAGCGTGTCCAGGCCGGTCAGTGCCTCGAGGTCGCGCTCCCAGTGGGGAGTGGTGGTGTCGTTGATGCGCACCCAGTCGCGGTGACCGTCCTGCAGTCGGGCTCGTGCGATCGCGCGCGCGGTGTCCTTGTCCGATTCACGCACACCGTCCTCGAGGTCGAGGACGACGATGTCGGCGGTGCTGGTGTCGGCCGCGGCAACTGCCGCTGAGGTGGCGGCGGGCACCAGCAGCCAGGACCTGGCTACGGATGGATTCGATGGATGCGTCGGCCGAGTGGGGGCAGCGGGGGATGATGTCATGTTCGGTCCCTTCGAGCGGGGATGGGCCGGCGTGCAGGCACGGCCAGTCAGGTACGACGGTGACTGCGCCGGGCGGCGACGAGGAGATGCGCGATGCGGGGTCGCTATCGGCGGACGGTGAGACACGCAGGTCTCCGGGTCGGTGAAAGTCCGGCGGAACGCAATCTGCCGTGTCTGCGTTTGCACACCCCGAAGCGGCGTGGAATTAGGTGGTCTCGTAGTTCTCCACCGCGCGCGCGAGATGCCTGCGCATCTCACTCTGCGCGCGGTCGAGATCGGCGGATTGAATCTCGTCGAGCAGCTTTCGGTGCTCGCGCGCGAGATCCTGCGGGTTCGGGTAAGACTGCTGAATCTGCGCCAGGCACAACTGCATCTCGTCCTGCAGCGTCGAGTAGATCCGGCTGAGGCGCTGGCTACCTACCGCATCGACGATGGCGACGTGGAAGGCTGTGTGCACTTCGACCCGATCCGCCCAACTGGCGTTGTTCGGCATCTGCTCCATCTTCTCGAGATACCGTTCGGCCTCGTCGAGAGCGATGCCGTTCTCGACGATGACCCGAACGCCCTCGAGTTCGAGCGGAACTCGCACGAAATACAGATCGCGCACGTCTTCGTGGTCGAGGACCGGGACCACGAGCGACCGCCCCTGGGACTGCTGAGCCAGGTGGCGGCTGGTCAGCACCTGCAATGCCGAACGCACCGTCGGGCGCGCCACGTCGAACATGGCCGCCAGACCGGTTTCGGTCAATGGTGTGCCGGGCTTGAGGGCCCCGCCGAGGATCTGGGCACGGATCTCCGCCACCAGCGCATCGCGGGTGTTCGTGGTTTGCAGCGCGGGGCTCATACCGTCCTCCTCGGGTTACAGGATAGCTGATATACCGTAACTCAGTCAGTTGTTTTCGGTGCGGGGCAGGCACCTGGGGCTGCCCCGCCGCGCACCGAAAACGAGCGGTGTCCTCAGGCGCCGCGTCGGCGGGGTACTGCGAGGTACTTGTACTCGAGGAACTCGTCGATGCCGAGCTTGCCGCCTTCGCGGCCGAGGCCGGACTGCTTGACGCCGCCGAAGGGGGCTGCGGGGTTGGACACGATGCCGGTGTTGACGCCGACCATGCCCACCTCGAGGCGTTCACTCAGGTCGAAAGCACGGTCGATGTCCTGGGAGAACACATAGCCGACCAGGCCCCAGTCGGTGTCGTTGGCGATCCGGATCACCTCGTTCTCGTCGTCGAACGGGACCACCGGGGCGACCGGGCCGAAGATCTCGGTGGTCATCAGGTCCGAGTCGGTGGAGACATCGGTGAGCACGGTCGGCGGGTAGAAGTAGCCGGCGCCAGCGGGTACGGCGCCGCCGGTCAGCGCCTTGGCGCCGCGGCCGAGTGCATCGTCGACCAGGGTCTGGACCTTGTCACGGCCGGCGGCATCGATCAGGGGACCGACCTGGACACCCTCGTCGAGGCCGTTGCCGACCTGCATGTCCGCCATCCGGGCGGCCAACCGCTCCGAGAAGACATCGGCGATGCTGCGGTGCACGTAGAGGCGGTTCGCTGCGGTGCAGGCCTCGCCCATGTTGCGCATCTTGGCTGCGATGGCGCCGTCGACGGCGGTGTCGATGTCGGCGTCGGCGCACACGATGAACGGGGCGTTGCCACCGAGCTCCATCGAGGACCGCATCACCGCGTCGGCGGCCTGCTTGAGCAGGAGCTTGCCGACCGCGGTGGAGCCGGTGAAGCTGATCTTGCGGGCCTTGCCGCTCGACATCCACGGCTCGACGACCGAGCCGGCGTTGGTGGTGTTGACGACGTTGAGGACACCGTCGGGCAGGCCGGCTTCCTGCATGATCGCCGCGAGCGCGAGGGAGGTCAGCGGTGTTTGCGCGGCGGGCTTGAGGACCATGGTGCAGCCGGCGGCGACCGCGGGGGCGATCTTGCGGGTGCCCATGGCCAAGGGGAAGTTCCACGGGGTGATGAGCACACAGGGTCCGACCGGTTCGCGGGTGACGATGATCCGGTTGGCGCCGTCGCCGGTGGTGGTGTGATCACCGCCGATGCGAACGGCTTCCTCGGAGAACCAGCGTAGGAATTCGGCGGCGTAGGCGACCTCACCCTTGGCCTCGGCGAGCGGCTTGCCCATCTCGGAGGTCATGATCTCGGCGAGCCAGTCCTGCCGTGCCATGACCAGGTC
The DNA here is from genome assembly GCF_000014565.1 of Rhodococcus jostii RHA1. Classification (NCBI taxonomy): domain Bacteria; kingdom Bacillati; phylum Actinomycetota; class Actinomycetes; order Mycobacteriales; family Nocardiaceae; genus Rhodococcus; species Rhodococcus jostii. Next base: position 763,076 of record NC_008269.1, read on the forward strand.
GTAGGCGCGGCGCAGGATTTCGCTGCGGGCGCGGGGAGCGGTGCGGGCCCACGACTCCTGCGCAGCAACGGCGGCGGCGAGGGCGGCGTCGGCGTCGGCGGGTCCACCGTCGGCGATCACGGAGAGGACCTCCCCGGTGGCGGGGTTTTCGACCTCGAACGTTCTGCCGTCGGCGGCGCCCTGCCAGGTTCCGTCGATGAGTAGTCCGGTGGGAACGGCCTGGGTCCCGGTGGTGGGGGCGAACGCGGTGGCGGTGGTCATGGTGTGTTTTCTCCTTGCGGGGTGTGGGGGTCGAGGATCTGCGCGAGATGGACGGACGCGCCGGAGGATTGGTTGTCGGTCAGCTGCCGGACCTGCATGTGGCAGCTGAATCCGTCGGTGAGGACCGTGGTCTGGGGGAAGGTGCGCAGGGCGGGGGCGAGGGCCTGTTCGGCGACGGCCATGCTGGCGTCGTAGTGGTTGCGTTCGAAACCGAAATTGCCTGCCACACCGCAGCATCCGGTGGCCTCGCGCACCGTGGTGACACCGACGGCATTGAGGGCGCGGCGTTGGGTTTCGGCGCCGAAGACCGCGTACTCGTGGCAGTGGGTCTGCACGGTCACCTCACCGGGAACGCGATGCCGCGGTGTCCAGCCCTCGGATGCCTGCACGGTGACCTGTTCGGCGAAGCTGCGCACCCGGGCGGCGACCCGGCGGGCGGCGTCGGTGTTCACGAGTTCGGGTAGGTCCTTGCGCAGCGCCGCCGCGCAGCTGGGTTCGGTGACCACGATCGGCCGGTCGGTGCCGTCGTCGAGGGCGGCGGCGGTGCGGGCCATCCGCTTCTTGGCCTGCTTCAATTGTCCGGTCGAGATCCAGGTCAGCCCGCAGCACAGGTCGGTGCGCACCTCGCAGGTGTGGTCGGCGTCGTCGATGACGCGGCGGGCGGCCGCGGCCACCTCGGGCCGGAATCCCTGGGTGAAGGAGTCGACGAACAGCACCACGTCACCGCCGGCGGCCCGGGTCTCGCCGAGCAGCTTGGCGAGCTGGCGGCGGGACGCGAACGGTGGCAGCGCGCGTTCGGTGGTCAGCCCACCCATTCCCAGGGCCAGGGACTTCAGTGGGGTGGCGAGGGCGGCGTTGACCACCGGTGCCATCCGCGAGGTCAGTTTCAGCCACCGGGGTAGCCAGCCGAGCGAGTAGTGCGCCATGGGGCGGATCCGGCCGGAGTAGTAGTGGTCGAAGAATTCCGATTTGTAGGTGGCCATGTCCACCCCGGTGGGGCAGTCCGTCGAGCACGCCTTGCAGGACAGGCACAGATCCAGTGCGTCGCGCACGTCCTCGGACGCCCAGCCCTCGTCGACGGTGCGGGCGCCGCGGACCATGTCCTGCAGCACCCGGGAGCGGCCGCGGGTGGAGTCCTTCTCGTCGCCGGTGGCCCGGTAGCTCGGGCACATCACCCCGCCGGAGTGGGAGCGGCAGCGGCCGACACCGATGCACCGTTGCACGGCGTCGGCGAATCCGCCGGTTCCGTCGCCGTTTCCGGTCTCGTGGAGGGTGAAGCTGGTCCGCCACGGCAGGGCCGGAACGCCGGCGAGCGCTAGGTCGTCGGTGACCGCAGGCGGGTTCACGATGATGCCGGGATTGAGCACGCCGCCGGGGTCGAAGATCTCCTTGAACCGCGCAAACGAGGCCATGATCGCGGGGGAGTACATCTCCGGGAGCAACTCGGAGCGGGCCCGGCCGTCGCCGTGCTCACCGGAGAGGGTTCCGCCGTGCTTGACGACCAGGCGGGCGGCGGCGCGCAGGAACCGGGCCATCACATCCCGGCCCTCATCGGTCCGTTGATCGAAGGTGATCCGGATGTGCATGCAGCCGGCGCCGAAGTGTCCGTACATCACCCCGATCAGGTCGAATTCGGTGAGCAGCAGCCGGAAATCAGCGAGGTAGTCGGCGAGGTTCTCCGGTGCGACGGCCGAGTCCTCCCAGCCAGGCCAGGATGTCACGCTCGTGCCGTCGGGGTTGTCGAGCCGCGATGACAGGCCGGCGCCGTCTTCGCGGACGCGCCAGAGTTTCCTGCGGGCGGCCGGGTCGCGGACCTCGCGGCCGTCGAGGACCCGCCCGTTCTCCCGCAGTTCGGTGAGCAGTTGTTGAGCCTGGGCGGAGACGCTGTCGATGTCCTCGCCATCGAGGTCGACATACAGCCAGGCGTGGCCGGTGGGCAGGTCGGCGACCGAGTCGGCGCCGCGGCGGGCCCGCATCGTCTCCACGATCTGTTCGTCGATGCCTTCGACGGCCGCGGGACAGTAGCGCAGGATGGATTCGATGTCGCGGGCGGCGTCGACGACGTCGTCGTAGCCGAGGATCAGCAACAGCGCCGACGCGGGGACGTCGACCAGCCCGACGGTGGCACCGACGACGATCGCGCAGGCACCTTCGCTGCCGACCAGGGCGCGGGCGACGTCGAACCCGTTCTCCGGCAGCAGGTGTGAGAGGTGGAATCCGGAGACCTGCCGGGGGATCTGCCCGAGTTCGAGCCGGAACTGCGACAGGTAGTCGCGGGTGAGGTCTTTCAGCTGTGCGGTGATCTGCTCGGCGCGCTCGGCTGCCGCGGTGTCCCCAGCGACGGTGGCCTCGATGCCGGAGCGGGTGGCGGTCAGCCGGGTTCCGTCGGCGAGAACCAGGTCGAGGGACACCACGTGATCGGCGGTGCGCCCGTATCGGACCGAGTGATTGCCGCAGGCGTCGTTGGCCACCGACCCGCCGACGGTGGCGCGGGTCTTGCTCGACGGGTCGGGTGCGAAGGTCAACGTCCCGCCGGTGTGGGCTTCGACCGCCTGCGAGAGTTCGGACAGGATGACGCCGGGCTCGACCACCGCGGTCCGGGTGTGCGGGTCGATCGCGACCACCTGGTCCATGTATCGGGAGAAGTCGAGCACCAGACCGCCGCCGATGGCGTTGCCCGCCATCGAGGTGCCACCGCCGCGCGCAATGATGGCCAGTCCAGCCTGATGGCACACCGCCAGCACCTCGCTGACCTCGGTCGCGGACCGGGGAAATGCGACACCGGCGGGGGTGAGCCGGTAATTCGATGCGTCGTAGCTGTATTCGGCCAGCCGCCGGGTCGTGGTGTCGATCTCGACGGTGCAGGACTGGAGCAAGTCGGTGATGGGAATGTCCGTGGCGTCGACTGTCACGGTGTCCTCGATTCTGGCGGGCGGGTCGGCTGCCCGATGAGCAGCGGAAGGGATCCGGGGAGGGAGGGCAGAAGATGCGGGCCGCGTGGAGGCACGCGGGTCGGTTCCCGCATCTTCTGCCCTGGTCAGGGGGTCAGTGCGCGCGATGGCGGACACCCGACTGGTAGCGCCGATTCCGCCTTCCGCGTCGCGTCGTTCAATCGGGTTCTCCTCACCTGCTTGCGTTCTATGTCATACCGTATAACAGTATGTCTGTGATGTCATCCATGAATCGAGTCCCGGGGTGAGCCGGGGGGCCGCGACGGTCTTGGCCGCCACCGGGGCACTGCTGTGGGGAACGCTCGGGCCGGTCGTCAGTGCCTGGTCCACCCTCGGCAGTGCCGAGACCGCCTTCGCGCGGTCGCTGGTCGCCGCGCTCACTCTCGGCGTCGTCGCCCGAGGGGCGGTCGCCGCGCGATCGCATGTGCGGGACCACTGGCGGGCGCTGCTGGTCGGCGGTGTCGGACTCGCCGGCTTCCAGTTCGCCTACTTCGCCGCGGTCGCCGAATCGGGCGTCGCGGTCAGCACGGTGGTCGGGATCGGTCTGGCACCTGCGATGACCGGGGCATGGTCGTGGTTCACCTCGGCCCGGCCCGCCGCCACCTGGATGGTGGGGACCGGCGTGGCATCTGCCGGTTTGGTCCTGCTGGTTCTCGGCTCGGCGTCCGGTGCCGCGGTGTCGCCCGCGGGTATCGGCTGGTCGGTGCTGGCGGCCGGGTTCTTCAGTGCCCAGGCGTTGGCGATCGAGTCGGTGGGGGCGTGGGGGTCGAATTCGGCTGTGCTGGCATGGATGTTCCTGGTCGCCGCATTCCTCATGGCGCCGATCGGCGGCCCCGCACTGTGGCTCAGCGGCGCGCTCGCCGCCGAGGATCTCGTGGTGATCGCGTATGTCGGTGTAGTGACCGCGGGCCTTGCGTACTGGCTGTTCGCGGCGGGAGTCGCGGTTCTCGGCGCCGCTGCCGCGGTCACGATCAGCCTGCTCGAACCCGTCGGCGCCGTCGTGCTGGCGGTGCTGTTCCTGGGGGAAGGGCAATCACCGGTGCAGTGGCTCGGGATTGTCTTGCTCATCGCATGCGTACCTGTCATGGCCTCCACGCCGGGCCAGGATGCGAGCGTCCCGCCGGTGGCGCCGGAGCCGGCGCAACGGTCGTGATGCCCCCGCTACTGCCGGGCGGACGCGAGGAGGCGATCGTGTCGGGTGGGGGTCGGTCTGACGCCGTCGACGGCGCCGAATCGTGGCCCGAGGTTCAATGCCCACATCCTCTCCAGGACCTAGCTATATTGTCAACAATCGGAGAATTGCGGGGAGGAGCATCGCAACGGACGGAGTTCGCGGCGCACCCGGACAGTACGGGGTTGGTGCACTGGATGTATCAGTAGCGTTGCGTTGCAGATGATTCTGTGAAAATGGTGGGCGGGGAAGATGACGCCCGATGACCTTCGTTGCGGGGTTGCCTGCTGCATCGGCTTGCTAGTGTGCCTGATTGTTGACAATATCCAAACATCAGCTTGGAGGTTCGATGGCATTCAGCCGAAATTCAGATATCAATCCACCCGCGGGGGACGGAGCGGCGCCGGTGAGGTCTGCCCGCAATGACGGCGAGAAGAACCCCCAGGGCACCACCGCAGGGCGACCGGGCCATACCCTTCACAAGGGCGGGTTACGGCAGCGGCACCTGACGATGATCGCCCTCGGCGGCATCATCGGAGCCAGCCTGTTCGTCGGCAGCGGGTCGGTCATTCACACCGCCGGACCGGCGGCCGTGCTGTCCTACGCCCTCGGTGGGGTGCTCGTCATCTTCGTCATGCGCATGCTCGGTGAAATGGCCACCGCCAAGCCCACTCTCGGATCGTTCATGGAGTACGCGCGAGAGGCGCTCGGTGAACGTGCCGGCTTCATCGTCGGGTGGTTGTACTGGTATTTCTGGGTCGGTGTGGTCGCCTTCGAAGCCGTCGTCGGCGGCAAACTCCTCGGAGGATGGTTTAACGCACCGGACTGGGTGTTCGCGCTGGTGCTGATGTTCATCTTGACGGCCACCAACTTGCTGTCGGCGCGCTCTTTCGGAGAGACCGAATTCTGGCTCGCGTCGATCAAGGTTGCCACGATCATCGTCTTTCTCTCCGTCGGCGCGCTTTTCGTCCTCGGTCTCTGGCCGGGATCGCAGCTGTCGGTCGCCAACATCGGCCAGCACGGTTTCATCGTCAACGGTGGGTTCTCGATCCTGCAGGGCGTCGTGGTGGTGATCTTCTCCTACTTCGGCGCCGAGATCGTGACGATGGCTGCTGCCGAGTCGGAACAACCCGCCAAGGCGGTGGCCAAGGCCACCAACACCGTGCTGTGGCGGATCCTGCTCTTCTACGTCGGTTCCGTGGCGCTGTTGCTGATGATCACCCCGTGGACCGAGATCCCCAGCAACTCCAGCCCGTTTGCGGCGGCCTTCGACAAGTTCGGCCTTCCCGCGGCCGGGCAGATCATGAATGTTGTCGTGCTCACCGCTGCGTTGTCCGTGCTCAACTCCGGCCTCTACACCGCCTCGCGGATGCTGTTCGCACTCGCCAACCGTGGATGGGCACCGGGCTGGGCCAGGGATTGCAATTCGCGTGGGGTGCCCTGGAAGGCGATTCTGCTGAGCACGATCGTCGGCTATGTGGCGGTCGCGATGAACTACGTCTCACCCGATCAGGTGTTCTCGTTCATCATGAACTCCGCCGGCGCGGTGGCCCTGTTCGTCTATGTCATCATCGCCCTGTCTCAGCTGAGCCTGCGCTCTCGCATGACCGACGACGAGAAAGCGGCACTGGGCCTGAAGATGTGGCTACATCCGTGGCTCGGGATTATCACCGTGGTCGGGATCGTCGTCATCATCTTCTCGATGAGCCTGATCGAGAGCACCCGAACTCAGCTGTGGCTGAGCCTGATCAGCCTCGGGGTGCTCCTGGTGGCCTACTCGATCACCCAGCGCGTGCGCCACCGCCGCGCCCGCAAGTAGCACTTCCCCGGGCGCTTCCGGCCTCCCGTGCCGGTGGACGCGGCACTGCACCCACCGGCACGGGTCAGTCGGCACGGGGTCAGTCGGCCGGGAACATCGCCGACCGGATCTGCAGGGCGGCGGTCTCCATGTGCAGGGTGATCAGGCGGCCGAATGTCGACCCATCGGCGCGCCTGATGGCGTCGGCGAGGGTGTGATGATCGGTGATGCGATCTCGGGTTGCGTATTCGGTGCCTTCGAGGATCGACAGGCACATGCGGGTTTCGACCACCAGGGTCCGGTGCGCTCGCGACAAACGGGGGCTGTGGGCGAGTGCGACGAGCTGTTCATGGAAGTCGATGTCGATCTCGGCGACCTCGGCGTCGTCGTGCCGTGCGACTGCTTCGGACATCCGGTCCACGATGGCGTCCAAAACGTCTGCGGCGGCTGCGCGTGTGGTCGATCGGATGATCTCGAGTCCGGCGGCTCGCTCGATCGCCGCGCGTGTCCGGCAGATGTCCTCGATGTCAGCGGCGCTCAGGGTGGTGACGAAGAGTCCCCGATTGCGGACATTGACGAGAAGTTCTTCTTGGGTGAGGCGTTGGATTGCTTCGCGCAGCGGCCCGCGGCTGACGTCGAATTCGGCGGCCAGGTCTTGCTCGAACAGCTGCTGTCCGGGCCGCAGACGTCCTTCGGCGATCGCCGCGCGGAGACGGTCCGCCAGCATGGCCGGCATCGACTGCTGGGGAGGCGGGGCGGAGACGGAGATCAATGCCGATATGTCACCCATAGTGTCCGCCTTGCTCGCAAATCCCGGTTTCCACAGCGAAAGTAGCAGAGCGGTCCGTGCGGTCGCTGTCCACTACTGTGCCCGCACCCCGGGGTGAGGTGCGGGCACAGTGCAGAGCTGTCACCCGGCCGCGGTGTGCTGACTGGTTCCAGCCGGGGAGTTAGGAGGGACGGTAGATCGCGCGCAGCGTCTCGGCGACGTCGGCTGCGCACTCCCCGGTCTCGAGAGCCTCGAACAGCCGCCGTGCGAACCGTGCCGGTGCCATTCCGAACCGCTCGAAGACCTCGTCGTCCGGTGCCCGGCCGTACGGGGCCCAGCGGCAGGCGAACTGGATCAGCTCGGCACCCAGCCGAGGTGTGGTCTCGGCCGGGCCTTGACGCAGGAGCTGCAATCGTTGGCGGCGCCGGACCCGGTAGGCGTCGAGTTGGGCACGGCTGACGACGTTGTCCGGGTCGCCGGCGCGGTCGCGGTCATGCTGGCGGTGGCTGTCGATGGACATGGCGGAGTGCATCTCGGTTGTCTCGAGGGTCCGGCTAGTGCGGGCCCACGTCCTCGGTCGAGACTGCCGTCTCTCCACGAGCGGTGTTGAGAACGGACTTGCGGCGCCCGTATGCCAGGTACACCACCAGTCCCACCGCGAACCAGCCCACGAACCGCAGCCACGTCTCCGGCTGCAAGAAGGAGATCAACCAGATCGAAAACGCGATGCCCACCAGAGGGATCACGGGCATCGCCGGGCACTTGAAGGGGCGCGGGATGTCGGGGCGACGGTAGCGCAGAACGATCACCGCGGCGCAGACGACGATGAAGGCGAGCAGGATGCCGATGTTGGTCAGTTCGGCGGCTTCCCCGATCGGCATGAAACCGGCGACCAGGGCGGAACCGACACCGACGACCCACGTGATGCGGGTCGGCACACGCCGAACCGGGTGGGTCTTGGAGAACCACTTCGGCAGCAGGCCGTCCCGGCTCATGGAGAACCACACGCGGGTGACGCCGAGCATGAAGGTGAACATGACCGTCAGCACGCCGATGATGCCGCCCACGGCAATCACACTGGCCACTCCGCCGAGCCCGACGGACGCGAAGGCGGTGGAGAATCCACTGGTGGGGTTGATGTCGGTGTAGTGCTGCATGCCGGTCAGGACGAGGCACGCGCCGACGTAGAGCACCATCGAGATGGCCAGGGAGTAGATGATCGCCTTCGGCATGTGCCGCTGCGCGTCCTTGCTCTCCTCGGCGGCGGTCGACATCGCGTCGTAGCCGAAGACCGCGAAGAAGACGGTGGCCGCCCCGGTCATCACGCTGCCCATGCCGGAGGGCGCGAACGGCACGTAGTTGCTGCTGTCGACGAAGAATGCGCCGACGATGATGACGAGGAGGACGACGGCGACCTTCAGGGCCACCACGACCATCTCGAACTTGGCCGCGGCCTTCATGCCGCGGGTGAGCAGGAACGCGATCAGCAGGCACAAGATCATCGCGAACAGGTCGACGCGGTGCCCCTCACCGGTGCCGGGTGCCCCCATCATCCAGGCGGGCATGTCGAGGCCGAATTGTTGGACGAGGAAGTTGAAGTATCCGGAGATGCCGATGGCCACCACGGCGACGATGGCCGTGTACTCGAGCAGCAGATCCCAGCCGATGAACCAGCCCACGATTTCGCCGAGTACGACGTAGCCGTAGGTGTAGGCGGAACCCGCTTTGGGGACCATCCCGGCGAATTCCGCGTAGGAGAAGGCCGCGGCGGCGCTGGCAATGCCGGCGAGGATGAACGAGAGCAGAACTGCCGGGCCGACAGCGGGAATTCCGTTTGCCTCGTCGCCGTGAGCGACGCTGCCCGCCAGGGAGAAGATGCCGGCTCCGATGATGCCGCCGACGCCGATGGCGGTGAGTTGCCACAGTCCCAGAACGCGCTGCAGCCCTCCACCCTCGGAGCTTTCGTCGGTGACCAGGTCGATGGGCTTGCGCCGGAAGACGCTGGTGGATGGTCGCGCGGAAGGGGCGGGACCGGGTTTGGTTGAGGTCATAGGGGGACTTCCTCTAGCAGTGACATGGACCACAGTTAGACGGATAGTCTGCATTACGGTTATACAAAAGGCAACCCGATGGGCCTCATGAGCGCGGCCGGAACTGACGGGACTGCATCCCCGGCGTACGGAGAGCCGGGATTGCCCATGCGGGTGTGGCAGTGCCGGTCAGCGGGTGATCCGGCCTCAGCAGGGCGGTCGTTGAGTCGGGGCACATGACGGTGTCGCCCCGGTCGACCGACCTACCGGCAGGGGCGCGTTGGGGTGCCGGTAGTGCTGGGCGCGGGCGCCGAAGCCGTACAGACGCGACGGAGCGGAACGCCGGTACACGATGCCCCTGTATACCGGCGTCCCGCTCGGTCGCTGCTATCCGGTGGGTCAGAGGGAACGCAGGATCATCGACCCGCCGGCCATCACCATGTGAACGGAGTCGGTGAGAGCGGTGATGTCCTCCAAGGGATTTCCGTCGACTACCAGGAGATCGGCATGGGCGCCCGGTGCCACGATGCCCAGCCGCCCGTCCGCCTGGAGCAGACGCGCGCCCACCACCGTGGCAGAGCGGATCACGTCCACCGGTTCCTGCACCTGAGTGCGGAGGGTGAATTCGTCGAGTTGGCGATCCTGCAGGGAGCCGAGTAGATCGGAGCCGAAGGCGATGTTGATGCCGTTGCGGTGAGCGGTCTCAAGGCCTCGGAAGCTCGCCTCCAGTACCTCGGACACCTTCGCCTGCAGTGCATCCGACAGCCCGGCAGCCGCGCCCTCCTTCGACAGGGCGTGATAGGTGACCAACGTCGGAACGATGAACGCGTCGTGCTCACGGAACAGGGCAGCGGTCGCGTCGTCGATGAAGTTGCCGTGCTCGATCGAGCGAACGCCGTTGGTGACACCGCGGGCAATAGCCTCCGGGGTGTACGCATGACCGGCGGCGTACCGGTTCGCCGCCCGCGCCTCCTCGACGATCGCACGGATCTCCTCGACCGAGAACTGGGTGCTGTCGATCCGGTCGGTCGGTGACGTCGCACCGCCGCTGAGCATGATCTTCAGGTGGGTGGCGCCCTTGCGCAGCTCGTCGCGGGCGGCGCGGCGGCATTCGGAGATCCCGTCGCAGACCCGCCCGAAATCGGGGCAGCAGTAATGGCTGCCCGGGGTGTCGTCGCCCGGGTGGCGGACATCGCCGTGACCGCCGGTCTGCGAGAGCGCCTTGCCGGCGTAGTGCAGCCGCGGCCCTTGGATCAGCCCGGCCCGGATCCCGGCGGCGAGACCGTGGTCGGCGCCGCCGCAGTCGCGGACGGAGGTGAATCCGCGGCGCAGCATCCGGTTCAGCTCGGCGGCGGCGTGCAGGGTGGTGTACGAGGGCGCCATCCGGGGGAGGGCGGACAGGTCCGCGGTGGCCGCGGTGACGTGCACATGCGCATCGATCAGGCCGGGCATGAGGGTGCGGCCGTGCAGGTCGATCGTCTCGGCCCCGCGGTAGCTGACCTCGCTACCGCCGACCTCGGTGATGACACCGTCGGTGACGAGGACCCGGCGGTCCGGGTGGAGGGTTCCCACGTCCGGGTCGAGCACGGACGCGTTGGTGAACAGCCAGGTGCGGTTGGTGTCCGTGGTGGTAGTCATGGGATGAGTCTCGCTTTCGAATATGTTGCGGCAGTTACCGTTCTGCGGTGAGGGCGGGGTCGCGGTCGACCTTCTCGTCGTCGGATAACGAGACCTTGGAGGTCAGGTGGACCGATCCGGAGATGTCCTCGAGGGTGCGTCCCTTGGTGGAGGTGCCGAAGATGGTGATGGCCAGGCCGCCGAACAGCAGCGCTCCCGCGGTCATCAGGAAGACGCCGGTGAATCCGATCATCGGGTAGGTCGCCCCGATGATCAGCGGGGCGCTGATGCCGCCGATACGGCCGAACCCGGAGGCCACGCCCATCCCGCTGGCCCGGATCTCGGTCGGATACACCTCCGGGGTGTAGGCGTAGATCGACGAGTAGACGCCGTTCATGAAGAACGAGAGCAACGCGCCCCACAGCATGACCTGCGCCGAGACACCGGACTGGGACATCATGTAGGCGGCCATCGCGCCGCCGGTCAGATAGATCGCGATCGTCCACTTACGGTCGAGTTTGTCGTTGAGGTACGCGGCGGAGTAGTAGCCGGGGATCTGGGCCAGGTAGATCACGATCGAGTAGCTGAAACTCTTGGTGATCGTCAGGCCGCCGGCGACCAGCAGGGTCGGGATGAAGGTGAAGAACCCGTAGAACGCGAACGTGATGACCAGCCAGAGCATCCACAGCGTCGAGGTGCGGTGCGCGAGTCCGGGGCGCCACAGCGCCTTCAGTCCTTGCAGGGCGGTCAGGCGTTGCGCCACTGGCGCATTGGTTGACGTCGCGGCGACGATGGACGGCGCGACCGGCGGGAGTTCGCGGCCCAGATGCTTGACCGCCCGGCGTTCGATGTCCTCGACGACCAGTCGTGCCTCGTCCACCTTGCCCACCGACAGCAGGTACCGCGGGGACTCGGGGACCGAGCGCCGCCACCACAGCAGCATCACCAGCGGAACGGCGCAGAGCAGGTGCGCGATGCGCCAGCCGTCCTCGCTCATCGGGATGATGAACCGTCCGAGCAACGCTGCCGCGACGTAGCCGAAGGAGAAGAAGCCGGCGAGGGCACCGACAAATCGGCCGCGGAGTCGGCCCGGGGCGAATTCGGAGAGGAAGGCGGGGATGATCGACGATTCCGCGCCGGTGCCGATGCCCGCGATCAGCCGGGCGATGAAGAAGAATTGCCAGGTCGGGGAGAAGGCGGCGAGCAGAGTGGCGAGGCCGTAGATCCCGAGCGCCCACATCATGACTTTCCGTCGTCCGAAGCGGTCGCCGAGCATGCCGGCCGATACCGCGCCGAACAGGTAACCGATCAGGGTCGAGCTGCCGATCAGGCCGGCCTGGAATCCGGTCAGGTGCCATTGCTCCTTGATGGCGGGGAGGACGAACGCCAGGATCGCGACGTCGAGTCCGTCGAATGCGAGTCCTAGACCGCCCATCGCGAGAAGGCGATGATGCGGACGCGAGAATGGAACACGTTCCATCCGGGCAAGCAGGTCTGACATGGCAGTTTCCTCTGCGTGAAAGTCGCTGACCGAAGGCGTCTTCGGTGCGAAAAGTTAGTGGGGGAGGTGATTCGGGACTCGGATGTTGCCGAGACCACAAAAACCTCTCTGCAATGTGTAGTTCACAGAGTAGATCAATGCAATACTCATTGCATAGGGCTTGCGGGAACGGACCACGCCGAGCTCCGGACGCGGAACGATGACCCGGTGTGTCGCGGTCGTGTGGGCGAAGTCGCCCGACGGCGGTGGTCGGTGGGAGGGTAGGGGCATGAGTGAGGTCAGAGAATGGCTGGCGGTCCTGCGCGAGGGGACTCAGACAACGCCGAAGATCGGCGAGGTCCTGGATCTGATCGCAAAGCAGCCCCGGATGGCCTCGTATGCATCGGCATCCGCCGTTGCCGAGACGGCGCGGGTCAACACCGCGACCGTGGTTCGAGCGGCGCAAGCGCTCGGCTTCGAGGGCTGGCTCGCGCTGCGCGCCGAGGTGCGATCGAGATATCTCGCGTCGTTGTCGGCCACCGAGGTCTCCGCCGAGCACGCCGAACGGGGGGTGCATCCGGCGTCTTCCGCCGTCCGGCAGGATGTCGCGAACGTGGGACTGTTCGCCCGCAGCCTCGATCTCGATGTCATCGAACACTTCGCAACCGCTATCTCCCAGGCCAGTCGGACCGCGGTGGTGACCACCGGTAGCTACGCGGCGGTCGCCGCCCCGCTCGCTCACCTCGGTGCGGTGATGGGATACCCGATCGCGATGGAAATTCGCGGCGGCACCCATCTGGCCAACGTCATGAGCTCGATGACGCCCGAAAGCTGCTTTGTGGCGATCAGTTTCTGGCGGCTGCACGCCGAGATCCTCAAGGCGGCGCGCTCGGCCGCGCGGCGCGGTGCGACGGTCTGCGTAATCACCGACAGTGTGTCCACGCCGCTGACCGAGGTCGCCGATCACGTCATCGTGGTGTCCTCGGAAGGCGGTAGCTGGTTCCCGTCCATGACGGCCGGCGTTTGCGCAGTCAACGCTGTATTGACCTCGCTCGAACAGCAGGGCGGCCAAAAGGTTCAGGACGCGATCGCGGACATGGAACACACCTGGGCCGAACTCGAGCTTTACGACATCTAGCTGTACTGACCACCGACGTTGGTGACGGTGTGGCGCCCGCGATGGGCGTCCTCGCGCCCGAGGCACCGGCCGGTTGAATTCGGTCGGAATGAGAACCTCCGGCGAATCGGGGAAAACTCTGGTCAACACCGCATGCTCTGTTGTACTGTATAACAGTAATACCGACAAAGTTGTTGGGATCCCGGTAGGCGCACCATCGACGCAGATCGACGGGCCCACCCCGCCCTCAGCGACGGCCGGCCCGCACGGACTCGGCGCGTCGGTCAACGGCGTGGGCCGATCGGAATATCAACGGCGCTATTCCGATCAGTCCATTCCTCCGCGGCGCGGGCCAACGGCCCGCCCCTTGACCTCGAACACTGCGACACCCATCCCAAGGAGAACTGCCATGAATCTGGCCGACTACGACGCCCTGAGCTTCGACTGCTACGGCACCCTGATCGACTGGGAAGCCGGCATCGCCGCCGTCCTCGCTCCGTGGGCGAAGGAAGTCGGACTGGTGCTGACCGACGAGGAACTGCTCCTCGCCTACGCCGAGAACGAGGCCCAGGCCGAACGCGACACGCCCGATGCGCTCTACTCGGCGATCCTCGCCGACGCCTTCCGCCGCACCGGCGAGAAGCTGGGCAAGGAAGTGACCGACGAATGGGCGGCCAAGCTCGGCGCATCGGTCCCCGACTGGCCGGCCTTCCCCGACTCCACCGAGGCGCTCGCTTCCCTGGCGAAGGACTACAAGCTGATCATCCTGTCCAACGTCCACCGCGAGGGCTTCGCCGGCAGCAACGCCCGTCTGGGAGTCGAGTTCGACAAGATCATCACCGCCCAGGACGTCAAGGCTTACAAGCCTGCACCGAACCACTTCGAGGCCCTCGACGACGCACTCGAGGAACTGGGAGTTCCCCGCGAGCGTCTTCTGCACGTGGCTCAGAGCCTCTTCCACGACCACGTGCCCGCCAAGCGCCACGGACTGCCCTCGGTATGGATCAACCGTCGCCACGACCGTCCGGGCTGGGGCGCCACCCCCGAGCCTTCCGACGAGTACACCTACGATCTCGAATTCCCGACCATGGAAGGGTTCGCCGCCGCCGCACGCGCGGCAAAGGCCGGATAGAACCGGGACGCCGAACACAAGCGAACCTGACCAAGCGAACACGTGCTCCCTCGTCGACCCGAACTCACTCGAGGCCGGGTCGACGAGGGGGCAGTGAAGCTGACGACCCGCGAACGCAACAGGGACCAGTACTGCGTAGTGCCCGGCCTGGCCGATGCTGCCCCGAAATCGTGAATTCGCCACCGAAACAACGACTCTGCCGATAGTCAATTGGAGTGTCCACCAGATGGCACGCAAAACCCCCCAAGCGGATGTCACCCACTGCATCACCGTCATCCCCGGTGACGGCATTGGACGAGAGGTAGTGCCGGCGGCCATCACCGTCCTGGACGCAGTCTCTGCCCAGTACGGATTCGGGCTCTTCTGGGACGAGAAGAACTGGGGAAGCGGCTTCTACAAGAGGTATCGCCGAATGATGCCCATCGACGCCCTCGATCAGATTGCCAGAACAGACGCGGTGCTGCTCGGCGCCGTCGGGGACCCCGATATCAGCGACAGCGAGACCCTATGGGGGATGCTCATCCCGATCCGACGACAGTTCGATCAGTACGTCAACCTTCGCCCGATCCGATCGTTGCCCGGAGCCCGTTCACCGTGGAGCAGCGGCGCCGATATCGACTTCGTCGTCGTCCGGGAGAACGTGGAAGGGGAGTACTCCGAGGTCGGAGGTCGCAGCTACCGCGGAACTGACCACGAATCGGCGTACCAGCAGGCGATTTTCACCCGGCACGGAATCGGCCGTCTAACGCACTATGCATGCCGGCTTGCGAGCCAACGGCGGGGAAGAGTTACCTCGGCCACGAAATCTGATGGGCTCATCCATACGATGACCTTCTGGGACGAGATCGTCCAGGAAGTCGCCGCGCAGCATCCTGAGCTGCAATTGAACAGCGCACATATAGATGCCTTGGCGGCGTCGATCCTGACGGATCCCGAGCAATTCGATGTCATCGTCGCCTCGAATCTTTTTGGCGACATCCTCAGTGGCATCGCGGCAGCAGTCGTCGGATCGGTCGGTGTCTCCCCCAGCGCGAATTTGAACCCAGAACGTCGGTACCCCTCGATGTTCGAACCAGTGCACGGGTCGGCCCCCGATCTGGTCGGAAGGGGAATCGCCAATCCCACCGGTGCGATATGGGCGGGTTCGATGATGCTCGAACACCTGGGTCACCGTCAGGCTGCCGAAGCAGTTGTCGACGCGCTGACAGCTGTGATCGCGGCTGGGACCTGTACACCCGATCTCGGCGGCACCGCGACCACCAGCGACTTCACTGCCGCCGTTGTAGCCGAACTACAAGACGGCCGTCAGAGCCTCATAATCGCGCCCTCGAAGAGGGCTGCCGAGTTTGGGCGGGTATGTCCGAGAAGATTCGCCGATACCTGAGTGGTTTGGGAAAGCATGTCTGGCAGCAGGTTTGTCGCATGACTCTGCTCGCCAAGCCAAGCGCGTAGACCCGTTCGGTTGGGTCAGCGGCCGCGGTTGTGCACGGTCAGCAGATCGACTCGGCAGCCGGAGGCCGACGTCGGGTACGACGTCGGTCCTCGTGATCGGAGGCCGGAAGCAAACTAGAGCAGGTGGTGCTCGACCCGGGCCGCCGCGGGCACGGTGGCGGAGGTTGTCGCCCCAGCCGCCAGGGCCGCGTCGAGAGACCTGATGGCGGCTCGTTCGACCAGCAGGGGGACGAAGTCCCGGATCCGGCATCCGTCGAACTGGTGATAAGCGGTGTCGACCATCTCGCCGACCAGGTGCGGATCGAGGAACTGGTACCGCCGGACCAGCTGTGCGCGCACTGCGTCGAGATGCTGCCGTTCGGTGACGTCCATGCCAAGAATTGTCCTCCCGCACCGCTCCACGTGGAGCACTGTTTTCACGGGTCGACCCGGTGGACTGCGGTCGCCATCGCCGCCGAGCGCCTGATCGGCGGGTTGACGTGTCGACCGGCGGGATGGACGATGTGTCGCTGGACCGCAGCGCCGCAGTCTCGTTCGAGTCCCGCGGCATGAATCCTGTCGCGCCCAGCTGGAGGTCACCGGATGACACCGATCGAGCACGACCCCGACATCGACCAGGCGCAGGTCTTCCTACACCTGCTCAACACCGAGATCGACGTCCTCACCGCGGGTACGGCCGGAGGAGAGCGCCCTGCAGGAGCAACTTTCCGAGGCGCACCACCTGGTCGCCCGGCTCACCGCCCGCTATCCGAAACTTCGGGACGTCGGACGGAACTGACCCGGCGTCATCCGGACGTCACCGCGGCGGGTGTTGGGGGAGAGCGCAACAGTGGTCACTCGCGGGAAGGCTGATCTGTGGCCATTCGGCCGGTCAGTGCCACCATCCGTACCGGTGGCGAGAATGTGAGCCAGTACATCGGCTGGGTCCGGTACCGGCATGTCCCTGCATCCCAGTCCTGCCGATCGGGGCGGTGGAAGTACGGGTCTGCGACCGCGAGGTCGTCCGTCCCGGCCCACACATCCAGATACGACCAGTGCGCCGACGGGTCCGCCGGGTCGGTGAGCGGCCGGGTTTCACGCCGGGCCCGTTCGGCCGGGGGGCGGTGGCAGTCAGGGTCAGGTGTGCCGCGAGACCGGACGGATACGCCACGATCCGCAACAGATCCAGGGTCACTGAATGTCCGCGGCCAAGAGCCGGCGGCGCGCACCTGACCTGCTGATCGGCCCAATGCGACACCGGTTAACCCTTGCGTCATTCGTATGACACTCGGACCGAAGATGTCGGTGAAGTCGAGGCTCCGGTTGAATCGGGTGTGCCGCCCGAAGCGCCTACGGCACGCCGACGGAACGGGGAACGTCAACAATAGTGACGGCCTATAGACGAGAACCGAGCCTGAGGCTAACCGGGAGCGGTTCAGTCCGGTGCCGGCTGCCTCGATTGGTGTGTGCCGCGGTCAACAAAAGGACCGGCGCGGGCCGGCGTGGTTACTGGTGCGCGAGGAGTGCCTCGATGAGCGCGGCCGCGGATGCGGTCTTCGCTGATGTCTTCGAGGGTTGCGGTGGCGGTGTCGGTGTGGCCGGCGAGGTGCACGGTGGCGGTGTACCGGGGTGCGTGCGCGGGACCGTCGGTGCAGAAGTTCCATACGGGTGGGGCGTGGTGGTTGTTGTGGGCGAGGCCGATCAGCCAGGCGGTGGGGTTGGAGAGTGCCTTGGAGTGCTTTGCGCCGTCCAGGTTCAGGGCAGCTGGGGCGGTCGGCCGGTGTGGTCCGCGGAGGAGGTGGCGTCGGAATCCTGCGGTGCCGGTGGGGGAGTCGTGGGGTGCGGGGATGGCTCGGTAGTGGGCCAGTCCGATTCCGTGTCGGGGTGGTCGGTGCCGGTCAGCTGCGCGCGCACTGCCGCCCCGAGGGCGGCCTGTTCGGCCGGTTTCTTCGCGGCCGCGGTGGCCCACGGCCCGCGAATGTTCAGGTGGGTGGCGCGGGCGGCGAACAGTGGGTTGTGGTCGGCGCCGTTGCGCCGGATCTCGAGGTCGGTGGGCGGTTGGTCGGGGTGGGCTTGGCGCCACACCGACGCCACACTGGGCCCCATCTGCGGATGGGTGTCGGCGAGGGTGTCCAGGACGCGGAGTTGGATGGGAAGCCAGCTGGGGTCGGCGGCGTAGATCAGGACCGCGACGTCCGGGGCGGTCATCAGGTCGGCGTCGACGCGGCGCGCGAGCTCGGAGGCGAGTTCGGCCCGAAGGGGTCCAGTGGCTTCGGCTTTGAGGACCTTGTGGAATCTCGACTGTCGAGGGCGGCGAGATCGGCGGTCGCCGCCTGCTCGGCGACGATGCGTTGGTCGGCGTGTTTGAAGCGGCAGTCGGCGCTGAAAGTAGGCCTTGCCAGCAATGACCCCGCCCTGGTACCGCGCGGCGGCATCGCCGCCGGGCCGGGATCTAGATTCGCCCGCGACCGCCCCGACGGCCGGGGAATACTGGTGACATGCGGACCGTGTTAATTCTCGGCGCCGTTGGGTTAGTACTCGAAGAAACGGAGTCCGCGTGATCCTCGACGACATCTCTGCGCCCATCGTTCTTGCCCCGATGGCCGGCGGGCCGTCCACGCCGGAACTCACCGCGGCCGTCGCCGAGGCGGGCGGGTTCGGCATCCTCGCCGGCGGGTATCTGAGCGCCGACACACTGGCGCAACGGATTTCGGATACGCGGCAGCTCACTTCAGCGCGGTTCGGTGTGAACCTGTTCGCGCCGGGGACGCCGACACCGGTCGAGCAGATCGCGCCGTACCTCGACGATCTCGCCGCGACCGGAGCCGACGTCGGCGAACCGCGTTTCGACGACGACGACTGGTCCGCCAAGCTCGACCTACTTTCCGCCGATCCCGTTGCGGTGGTGTCCTTCACGTTCGGCTGCCCGTCGCCAGCTGAGATCGAGCGACTGCATGGCGTCGGGTCAGAGGTGTGGGTCACCGTAACGTCGACAATGGAGGCGCAGGTCGCCGTGACTGCGCGTGCGGACGTGTTGATCGCGCAAGGAGCCGAAGCTGGCGGTCATCGTGCGAGCTTCCTCTCAGGTCCGGGCGACGATCTCGCCGACCCGATCGGCCTGATCGCGTTGATGCAGTTGTTGCGCGGCAGCGTCTTCTCGGTCCCTCTTGTGGCGGCCGGCGGAATCACCACCGGTGCTGGGCTGGCCGCGGCGTTGGCGTCTGGGGCGGCCGCGGCGCAGCTCGGAACGGTCTTCCTGCGCTGCCCGGAGGCGGGTACCTCGGCGATGGTGCGAGACGCACTTACCGGGGCGCGGCCGACCGCGCTCACTCGTGCGTTCACCGGACGGTGGGCGCGTGGCATCCGCAACCGATTCCTCGACGAGCACACCGCCACCGCACCCGCGGCCTATCCCGAGATCCACCACGCGACGTCGCCGCTGCGTAAGGCCGCGCGTGAGAGCGGAGACAGCGAAGCGGTGAATCTCTGGGCCGGGCAGGCCTATCAGCTCGCACCGGAGCGGCCCGCCGCCGAGGTGGTGCAGCGCCTGGTCAGGGATTGCCGTGCGTCGCTCGAGGCGGCGGCGAAGCGGATCTAACCGCCGTTACGTCAGCTTCGGCTCGCCGCCGAGCCCCGTGCGCGTACGGGCTCTGGGTCATCAGCCCGTCCGCCCAACAGGTCCGGTGACGTGGAACGCGACGAGCGACGACCGGGTCGTCGGCTCGCATCAGGGCCGAGGAGCTGACTGATTTGGTCCCACTGGAGGAATGGGATGTGCCTACCAACCCGTCGTTCAGCACCGACGGGGCCGTGGGACAGTCCGGGGCAGCGTGCGGCGCTCAAATCGATCGGTTCAAATTAGCCGCAATGGTTATGCACCGGTCCGGCTCGTCTCTCATTCGACCGCTACTGGGCGCCGGCCCTCATGCGACTCCGAACGAACGGCCCACTCCCGTTCGGAGTGCCTGTCACCCACGACGGCATCAACCCACTTGCCTTGGCCAACCCGGCATCTTCCGAAGCCGCGTACCAAGAAGCTCAAGAACGTCTCATCGTGCTCACTGTTGCGGACTCACAGAACCCTTTGTGGCCGATCAGAGCTCAAAGCGTAGGCCGCCACTTAGACCCGGAGACGGGCTACCGTTGTTGAGGCATCGGGGCGGCGGCTAGACGAAGCCAATGCGGATCCGGTGTCATAGGTAACAGCAACTGTTGCAGCCGGTTCGGGTTCACTTCCTGCCCGCTCGGCCATCGTCCACTCTATTGTTCTCCGATAGTGTCCCCCAAACCCTGGGAAGGTATGCAGCGCAATGGCTAATGCAATAGCCGAGATTCCGAAGCGGGAGATTCGGATGCCGCGATAGCGGTTGATTGTCGGTCAGGGACATGGCCGAACCGAAGCACCTATCGGGCGGCCGTAGATAAGGTGTGTTTGGGCGTGACCGACCTCGGGGCGTGTCGCCAGGTGGTCGATGATCAGGCGATGTAGGTGCTCGCTGTCAGTCACAGCGACATGCACGAAGAAGTCTTCTGGGCCCGACACGTTGTAAAGCGCGAGTGTCTCGGGAAGAGCCTGAACTGCGGCTGTGAACGCCTCCACAAGGTCACGCCGGTGAGGGCGCAATTGCACTGCAATGAAGGCCTGCAGCGGCCGTCCGACAGCTTCGGGATCGACAACGGCCGTGACACGCCCTATAACACCGGCCGCCCGAAGGCGTTTCACGCGTTCATGACACGACGACGTCGCGAGCCCCACTGCCTCGGCCAAATCCTTGTTCGTGATCGACGCGTTGTCCTGCAAGTGCGCCAAAATTGCCCAGTCCACCGAATCCAGATGCGCCTGCCGCTTCATCCACCGAATCCTATCCGGTGATCATTGAGTGCTACCGATTTGGTGTGGAAGATTTCGCTCATGAATCTTCCAGGTCGATCAAAATGAGCGTGGACCGGTGGCTGGCATTCCTGAGCCTCCTGCTGATCGTGCTGTGCACCCCGGGTCCGGACTTCGCCGTCATCGTGCGTCACGCGGTGAACGAGGCTTCGAGAGGCATCGCCGCCGCCACAGGAGTCATACTCGGATTGTTCACCCATACACTGGCCGTCGCGGTAGGACTCGCAGCATTGATCGCGGCGCATCCCGGCGCGCTGTCAGTGCTGCGAATGATGGGTGCTGCGTACCTGGTGTGGCTCGGGATCCGCGCCGTGTGGGCCGCGATTGCGACACCGGCCGCGGGGCAAAGGGATGTGGCTGAGCGTTCAGGGGTCGATGCCGGCACCGCCTGGTGTGCCGCACTCAGGCAAGGATACTCAACCAACGTTCTCAACCCTAAAGCGTTGCTCTTCTTCCTCGGCCTGATTCCGCAATTCGTAGGCACCACGACGGTTACAGGTCTAGCAGCCCTGTTAGCGGTAGTGACCATCGCGGTCGCTGCTGTCTGGTGGGCAGTGGTGCTCGGATCCATCCGACTCACGAAGTCCGTCACCCGCCGCGCCCGAACCGACCGCGTTCGGGTGTCACGTTGGCTCGAGTGGGCCAGTGGGCTGACCTTTCTCTCACTTGGCGTCATCCTCGCCGTCGAGCAGTGAATAGCATTGTGTAGGCATCGCTATCGGTGCTCATATGGAACCGCACGCGCAAAAGAGACTCCGGAGGATGGAACCTGAGTTTGCCATGGACGCGTTGATGATCGCTTTTGAGCGGTGCAGCCGGCAAATCGCGTGTCGAACTCGAGCACCATGCGCCCGCCGTCGAGGTGTTCGGCAACGCCCGCTCCGGGATCACCATGACCGACGCCGCGTACACCACCCGCGAGTCCTGGACGACGGACATCAGCGTCGACCACGAGGCGCTCACGGTCGTGATCGAGTACGACGGCCCTCTGGCATTCCGTGGACGCGAAAGTGCTCGTCGATCAGCGAAAGAGCCGGGATCTGCTCAAGGCCGGATGTGTTGTGGTGCGGCTACTGGAAGACGATTTGCGGGAGTTGGTGGGCTCGTCGGGCGGGGTCGGTGATCAGCACCTCATGCAATCCACCATCCACCATGGCCGCGGCCACGTCGGTGGTCGCCGGAGGAGGTGTTCCAACAGATGTTCGCGGGCGAAAGGGATGCGCGGACCGAAGCGGGCGACTACTTCCAGCACGCGCACATGCTGCGACCGACCACCCGCTGGTGCCCCGACGTCACGGCCCTGCGTTCGGCGTCGACCCGCGTCGTGGTCGGTATCGGCGAGGAGTCGGGTGGCCAACTGTGTGACCGTATGTCGCGGGCGCTCGCCGCCACTCGGGCGACCACATCGGCTTCGCCACGACCCCGCCGCGTTCGTCACCCGTCTGCGCGCAGTGCTGCGGGAGGGCTGAGCGGACGCTCCCCAGGTGACCTCAGCCCGAGATCGGAATGCGTTTCGTGACGATCCGATAGATGAACCGGGCGGCGGTACGGGCAGTGCGGTTGTCGACTCGAACGACGGATAGAGCTCGTCACATCGCACAGCGAGTTTTCCCGTGGCGGCGACCGCATCGCACACGCACTGGATCGTCTCCGCCGGAACACCGTACGCGGCGGGAGCGCTCACTCCGTGAGGTCGATTCTCGCGGATCGAGGCGCACCGCGCCGCCCATGACGATTACGTCGCGTTCTCCGGCGGCAAGGACTCCCTCGTCCGCAGTGGCGCTTTGTAAGTGGGAGCGTTCATGGAGTCCCAGCCCTCGACGGATTCGGGGGTGCGGGGTGCGGGTCCGGTGTAGATGGCGGCGGGCCGGACGAGCTTGCCGAGACGCTTCTGCTCGAGGATGTGGGCGCACCAGCCGGCGGTGCGGCCGCAGGTGAACATCGCGGGCATCATGTGCGCGGGGACCTCGGCGAAGTCGAGGATGACCGCGGCCCAGAATTCGACGTTGGTTTCGATGGCCCGGTCGGGGCGGCGCTCACGCAGTTCGGCGAGGGCGGCCTGTTCGAGGGCGGCGGCCGCCTCGTAGCGGGGGGCGTTCAGGCGTTTGGCGGTGGCGCGCAGCACCCGGGCGCGGGGGTCTTCGGCGCGGTAGACGCGGTGCCCGAAGCCCATCAGCTTTTCCTTGCGGTCGAGGATGCCCTTGACCAGGGCGCGGGCGTCGCCGGACTTCTCGGTGTCCTCGATCATCGGCAGGACGCGGGCGGGGGCGCCGCCGTGCAGGGGGCCGGACATGGCGCCGATCGCCCCGGACAGGGACGCGGCGACGTCGGCGCCGGTGGAGGCGATGACGCGGGCGGTGAAGGTGGAGGCGTTCATGCCGTGTTCGGCGGCGGAGACCCAGTAGGCGTCGATGGCGGCGACGTGGGCGGGGTCGGGGTCGCCCTTCCAGCGGACCATGAACCGTTCGGTGACGGTTTTCGCTTCGTCGATCCGTTTCTGGGGGACGGCGGGCTGGTAGATGCCGCGGGCGGACTGGGCGACGTAGGACAGGGCCATGACGGAGGCGCGGGCGAGTTGTTCGCGGGCGGTGTCGTCGTCGATGTCGAGGAGGGGCTGGTATCCCCAGATGGGGGCGAGCATGGCGAGGCCGGCCTGGACGTCGACGCGGACGTCGCCGGTGTGCACGGGCAGGGGGAACGGTTCGGCCGGGGGCAGTCCGGGGCCGAAGCGCCCGTCGACGAGCAGGGCCCACACGTTGCCGAGGGTGACGTGCTTGGAGACGAGTTCTTCGATGTCGACGCCGCGGTAGCGCAGGGCGCCGCCGTCCTTGTCGGGTTCGGCGATGTCGCTGGTGAACGCGACCACGCCTTCCAGACCGCTGACGAAATCGGCAGGCGGGGCCTGCGGAGACCCCGCGAATGTGCTGCCCGCTAGATCTTCTCTCACTGGTGAGATCACAGGTTCCTCAGTTCATGATGCAGTGCGTCGTGTTGCCCTGGGTGCGTTCGGTTGTCCTCGTGCGGTGTCCGGCGTCCGGTGATGTATCCAAGGAGGCATCTCTTCGTGGAAGAGAGTCGTGACAGTCGCGAGTCGCGAGCTAGGTGGGCAGTCTGCCAGCGGCCCTGGTCAGCAGGCTGCCGGATGCACTGGGTCGATTCCCACTCGCGCGCGAATCAGTTGCTCCACCTGTTCCGACGGCGCGTCCTGCAGGATCTTTGCCTCCAGATTCGCCTGCGGGCCTGAGAGGCCCAGCACTTCCTCAAGGAATATCTCGAGCAGGTGCCGCCGTGCCGCGGTGCTTGCCCGTGCGTAGCGCTCGCGCGCAAGCGTGCGGCCTCGGTTGCTTGTTCCGCCTTGCCGATAACCCATTGCTGCCTCCTTCTGCCCTATGAGCACGACGCTAGATTGATCACCGATATAGGTCAAGAGAAATGCATATAGCGGATTTTCATCCTTGGATAGGTCTCGATGATGGCAACGTAACCGATATATGCAAAGTGCTTGACGTATATCGGAGATGCTTGTTACGTTGCTCGCCAAGCGCTCAGTTTCATCGACCCAAGGAGGTACCCCAATGTCGGAGTTGAATGTCCTCGACGCGATCGCCAGCGGTGAGTGCGAGG
The DNA here is from genome assembly GCF_000014565.1 of Rhodococcus jostii RHA1. NCBI lineage: Bacteria > Bacillati > Actinomycetota > Actinomycetes > Mycobacteriales > Nocardiaceae > Rhodococcus > Rhodococcus jostii. The sequence continues at coordinate 787,348 of NC_008269.1, forward strand.
ACCCGTTGGCAGGCGATGAGTTCCTCGAGCTGATGTGGGAACGTCGGCAGAACTTCTGGGACAGCAAGCCGGAGGCTGAACGTACGCACTACGTGGGCTTCCAGGAGGCCAATGAACAGTCCCAGGAAATGGCGCGTGAGCGACTCAAGATCCAGTGTCACGCAGAGCTCTTTGCGGCTTACGTCTGCGCCGAGGTCCTCGACTTCTGCCCGTGGCAGGATTTGCGTGGCGACCTGGCAAAGCAGTCTTATGACGAGTTCGTGCACTTCAAGCTGATCCGGGCGCACCTGCGCAAGATGGGCGGCGACTACGAGCCGGGTTATGTTCCCCCGATTGCCGATTGGACGAGCCTGCTCTCCCAGATTCACCTGAACGGGAACCGCTACTACAACGACCCCGTGCAGAGGCTGGTCGCGAAGTCCACCGGCCTGCAGTTCGCGGTCGAGGGCTGGGACGAGCTGTACATCCACCCCCACTTCATGGAGCTCATCAAGGAGAAGGACGAGGAGCTGTGGGACATTTTTGACGGCCAGATCGCGGCGGACGAACGCCTTCACCACGAGAATGGACAGCGCATTTTCATCAAGTGCGGTGGTGACATCAAGCTTCAACGGACCGCGATCATGCACTTCGACCATGCCAGTGCGGGACTCCACAAGGCAGGACTGGGGTTCAAGTCCTACTTCGAGGAACAGGGCGGGGCTCCCGACACCAGCGCTGAGCAGCCCGACATCCCCGAGGTCCCGTTCTCCCAGTACTTCGCGGGCCGCAACCTTCCGGAGTGAGGACGCACATGCGTACGAAGATCGCGGACATCGCAGACCTGGACGCAGCCGACGGCAAGATGCGGGTGCGTTTCGACCAGTACGACATTCTCATCACGCGCATCGATGGCGCCGTGCATGCGATAGACAACCGCTGCTCACATGCCGGCATACCCCTGCACAAGGGCCGAGTCCGCAAATGCGTCGTCACGTGCCCGTCCCACCTTGCCAAGTTCGACGTCCGTGACGGCTCCATCGTGCGCGGACCGGTCGAAGGCCACCCGGACAACGTCGAGCCTCAGGAGGTGTTCCCGGTGGACCTGGAGGACGGAGCCATCTACGCCGACCTGCCCGAGAAGGTGAGCTCACGATGGACATGAACGAACACAGCAAACCCCTGCGCATCCTGGTGTGCGTCAAGCAGGTTCCGGTGGCAGCCATGCTCGAGTTCGACCAGGAGACGGGCACCATGCGGCGCGATGGCGTCCCCTCTGAGGTCAACTCCTTCGATGCACGAGCTCTGCTCGCGGCACTGGAGCTGAGGGAGCGTACCGGCGGTTCGGTCGTGGCGATCACCATGGGACCACCCGCCGCCGAGGAGGCACTGCGATACTGTCTCGCGCTCGGGGCGGACGAGGCGATCCATCTGTCCGACCCCGCGTTCGCCGGGGCGGACACGCTCGCCACGGCCCGGGCGCTCGCCTTGGCGGTCGGGCGAGCGCCGCACGACCTGGTGATGTGCGGCAGGAGCAGCACCGACGCCGAGACGGGCAACATCGGTCCGCAGCTGGCGGAGCTGCTCTGCCTGCCGCAGATAACCAACGTCAGTGGATTCGATCTGGTCGAGAACTCATCGACGCTGCGCGCGACACGGAACACCGAGGACGGGCACGAGGTCGTACAGGTGCAGCTGCCGGCCGTGCTCACCGTGTCCGAAGACGTGGCCCACGAGCGGTTCCCCAGCCGATCCCAACGCGAAGCGGTAGCAGAGCGAAGTGTGAACGTCGTGCGGGCGCAGGATCTGACCGAGGACCTCTCGGTCCTCGGCAGTGCGGGCTCACCCACGAGAGTGGCCCGAGTCATGGCGACCGAGGTCAAGCGGGTCGGAACCATCCTGGAGGAGGACGATCCCGCTGAGCAGGTATCGGCGATCGTCGACTGGCTCACGGTAAACGACGTGCTCGTCGATGACGCGCTCAGCACTCGAGAGCAGGTGCTGCCCGATGACGTGAGGGAACGGGAGGCCAGCGTCTGCGTCTACGCAGAAATCGCACCGGGCGGCATCCGCAGAGTCTCACTGGAGCTGCTGGGCAAGGCAGTGGAGCTGGCCCACGCACTGGAGGCCGAGGTGATCGCGGTCGCTGTCGGCGCGAATGCGGGGGAATACGCTTCAGAACTTGGCTACTACGGGGCTGACCGAGTCGTCATAGCCGATCACCCCGCGTTCGCGCAATACTCCTCCGAGCGGTTCTGCAGCGCTCTCGAAACGGTGCTGACCACGGTCGAACCACGGGTCATGCTGTTTCCGTCGACGGTTCAGGGACGAGACTTGGCGCCGAGGCTCGCGGCCAGACGCGGCCTGGGGCTGACAGCTGACTGCGTGGACCTGGAGATGGATCCGGAGGGTTTCCTGGTCCAGCACAAGCCAGCCTTTGGCGATGCCTTGGTGGCACACATCCTCTCCTCGACCTTCCCGCAGATGGCCTCGGTCCGACCGGGCATTCTGCCGCTTCCGACCCCGAATCGATCCCGTCGAGTCGGCGTCGAGGCGATCGAGGTGCCTGACCTTCCCTCCGCGACCGTGGAGATCCTCGAAACAGTCCGGCTCCCCGACCTGCAAGGACACGACCTGGACGGTGCGGCCGTCGTCGTCGGCGTCGGCATGGGAGCCACCTCACCCGCCGCGCTCGACCAGGCGCGCGAACTGGCCGATGCACTCGGCGCTGCCCTGGGCTGCACACGCAAAGTGGCTGACGAGGGCATCCTTCCCCGGCAGACCCAGATCGGCCTCACGGGGCGGGCAGTGAGCCCACGCCTCTTCGTCGCTTTGGGGTCACGCGGAGCCTTCGAACACGTGGTGGGCTTCGGCCGTGCCAACTATGTTTTGGCCGTCGACAGCGACGAGGACTCGATGATTTTCGACCACGCGGACATCGGAGCGGTGCAGCGATGTGAATTGCTTGTTCCCCTGTTGATCGATGCTGTCCGGCAAGCCCAGGCCCAGACCAGTCCGAAGTCGAAGGAGTCGGCATGCACGTCCGCGTGACACGGTACCGGTTACTACCGGGAACCACCGAGAAGGCGATGGCCCTCGTCAAAGAGCACTGGATCCCGATGATCCGCGATGCCGAGGGCTTCCGCGGGTTCGAGCTCATGGTGTCAGAGACCGATGAGCTGATCGGCATCTTGCGGTTCCAGACAGGCGACCAGGGACTCGCCGCACTCGAACAGAGCCGAGAGTGGGTCTTCCATCACTTCGGAGACCTATTGGCCCAACCATCCGAAGTCCTGATGGGCACGATCGAGCTTGAGGCCTGGCCGACCAAGGGGCCTACCGGCTCTTAGACGGCTCGGCTCACTCACACGAGGCCTCAACCACTTTCCTGGTCGGGGATGAGGCGGCGCTGAGGCAGGCCGCCGAAACGGACCCAACAGCAGCTCTGGACCGGGGTAGGCAGGAACTCACCTTCCTGGTCCAGGCGGGTGAGTCCCGTCGGTTGAAGCTCTGCTGGTGAGGGCGCTGGCTGTGCGTCTGCGGTGGCGGGTGTTGAGCGTCTCTCGGTATGACGACCACCCAGCCTCCTACCGTCACCGCTGATGCCGACGGGCATCGGACCGACGGACGATCGTCTGCACCATCAACGTGCCGACCACCGCGATCCCCCGGGTCGGAGCTACCCGATTGGGCGATTCGGGATCGCGCACAGACGGCCGCACCATCGTCGGCATCCGCAACGACGGCGAGACGCGAAACATGCTGGCTCAAACACGAACTGACCCCTGGTGCGATCCGGTGTGGTAGTCAAGGCTGAACCAACCATGAGCGGAGCTATCGACTGTGATCGTCGTTCGCCGGCTCGAGGAGGCCGACACCTACCTCGACGCCGGCGCCATGCGGTGCCCGTCCTGCCAGGGTCGGGTGGCCCGGGGACGGGCGGGTGCGCACCGTCCGCTCGCTGGGCACGGCCACCGTGACCGTGCGCCCGCAGCCGGTCCGCTGCCGCGACTGCGGCGCCACCCATATCCTGTTGCCCACTGCCCTGCAGGCCCCTCGCGCCGCACCACCGAAGTCATCGGAAATGCGTTGGCCCACAAAGTAAAAGGCATAGGACTCCGGCGTATCGCCGAGCGGATGGACCGCCCTGAGTCGACGGTGCGCCGCTGGCTGCGCCGCGCCACCGATGAGCATCTGCAGTGGATGTGCCACCAGGGTAATCGGCGGCTGATTCAGATCGCCAGCGAGGTGTTCTCCGCCATCCGGTACGCCCGGAACCTGCTGCTGCAGCACACCCTGTGCATCCTGTCCGCCGCCGCCGTCGAAGATCGTCGCGGTTTCGGGTTCACCGACCCGCCGTGGGATCTGATCGGCATCTACACCCAGGGGCGTCTGCTGTCCCCGCCGCGCAGCGGCTGACGCGTCCGGCCCGCCGGGCTCTGTCATGCCCGTATCGGTCCGTCATCGTGCCGAGCATCGACACTCACAACGACATGGCCACCGTCAGCGTGCCGACGACGCTGTCAACGTGCCGACGAACGCCGACATTTGCGTCTGCATTTTCGGTGACGCCATCGTCTGCAGATTCAGTGACCAGCAACAGGCGGGCAGACTGAGGCCCACCGTCGCGTCGGGTGTGCGGGTCTCCCAGGTCCTTGGTCGTCGCGGGGTTGCCTTGCCTGTAGTCACCCGAACGCGGCGCGCGGTCGGTGGAACCTTTTGGCGATCGCGTGGCCTATCGCCAGGTTTCGATCGATCCCGACGTGGAGTTGGATCCCAGGAGTGGGTGCAGGCGGCCGTGCCGCACCCGGTAGAGGCAGGTGGCGATCTCACAGCTGGCGAGGTCGGGGACGCTGACGAAGCAGATCAGCTTTGACCATGTGACCAGGTCGGCGGCGGTGAGCACGGTCTCGAGACAGGCAGCGTTCTCGTCCCCTGCGGGTGCGCTCGACCAGGATCGACCTCGGGCAGCCGTACGCTGATCAAGAACCTCATCGGTCTCGAACTTCTCGCCGCGTCCGTGCGTCCGTGCGTGCCCAGATTGGGCACTTCGGCGGTGAAGTCGCTGTCAAGCATGTCGTCTTCCCGATTGCATCCTTGGTCGGGATCGTCGTCCGTGTTCGGCTTCCTAACCCGGGTACTCCCGAACTCCACTGTTACCGACGCGCATGAGAGCGGGGACGGGCCACGAACACTCACTCCGCCGGTACGTCCCTCGATGACACCGCCCACCTCAACTTGAACGTGCCACGTGCACATGCGGTCTCGTGGCGGCATCACCTAGGGAGGGCCATTCCGTCCGGCCGCTGTGCGACTTCACAATCCGAAGAACTCCGCGCCGGACAGGCAATTCTGTGCGGTGCGCGCCGTGCTCAGCCAGCAGCGAGACGGTATTCGAGGCCCGCGATTTCGGCGTACGCCATCCCTTGTGGCCCAAAACCAGCGCGACGCCTGTGCAAGCGAGGAGGCCAGCGCGTGTCGGTCTGGTCGGCGGAAAATCCACCGCGCTCGGGCTGCCAGGAGTCCTACTATGAGTCGAGAAGCTTGTAGGCGTTGGCGAGGCGCTGCTGGGCCCTGGCGCGCACCTGTTCGTAGGCGGAGTTGCCGACGGAGTCCATGGTCACGAAGAGCGGGCCGAAGTCCTTGACGCGGAACTTCCACAGACACTCCGGCATGAGGTCCTCCCAGAGGACCTCCTCGATCTCCTCGATTTGCAGCGTCTCCCAGCTGGCGGCACCACCGGTGATGGCGAGGTAGACGCCGCCGAACTCCTGGAAGTGGCTCAGCGACTCGTCGCTGAGCCCGCCCTTGCCGATGATGGCGCGAGCGCCGATGTCTGCGAGGCACCCGCGGGTGAACCTGTCCATGCGCATCGAGGTCGTCGTCCCCACGGAGACGGGAAGATATCGGTCGCCTTCTTTGCGGACGCTCGGCGCGGTGTGGATGAACAGCGCACCCTCGAAGTCGGTGCCTTCCGGGCGTTCGCCTTGGTCAAACAGGCGGATAAGGGAGGCGTCACGAATGCCCCAGACAGTGCCGTCTAGCCATACCTCGTCGCCGACTCGCAGGTCTCGCGCGTCCACCTCGGTGAGCGGTGCCCGCAGTCGCAGTGTCCTCTGCTCCTCAGTAGCCATAGCTGACTGCTCCGTCCGTTGAGATGGTGGCGCTGGCACGCTCCCCGCGCCAACACTGGATGTTCACCGCGACCGGATTCATGGAGATGTGGGTTGCGGAATACTCGACGTGGACCGCGAACGACGTGACGTTCCCCCCCAGACCCTGGGGCCCGATCCCCGTCTCGTTGATTGCCGCCAGCAGCTGCTTTTCGATCGCGGCAATTTCCGGCTCCGGGTGTGGCTCGCCAACGGGCCGGAGGATCGCCTTCTTGGCGAGAGCCGCGCACAGGTCTGCTGTGCCGCCGATACCGACGCCGACTACGGTGGGAGGGCACGGACGCGGGCCAGCGTCGATGACGCTGTCGAGCACGAATCGCTTCACCCCTGTGATGCCCTCGGAGGGTGAGAGCATCTTGAGGTAGGACATGTTCTCCGAACCGGATCCCTTGGGTACCAGCAGGATCTCGAGTTCGTCGCTTCCGTCGACGAACTCCACGTGCACGTCGGGGATGCCGACGCCCGTGTTGTCCTGACGGTTCTCCCGGGTGATCGGGTGCACGATGCTGGACCTGAGGTCGTGCTGCTTTGTCGCGAGCGCGACGCCGTTGCGTAAGGCGTTGATCAGCTTTGCGCCGTTGACCGGGAACTCCGTGCCGAGCCTCACGAAGAAGACGCAGATGCCGGTGTCCTGACAGACGATGATGCCGGTCCGGTCGGAAATGTCGATGGAGTTCACCATGACGTCCAGCCGTCGCCTGGCACCGGCCACCTCCTGCTCAGCGACGCGGTGCACGGCGGACCGCACGTCCGGTGGCAGGTCCGTCAGGGCCTTCTTATAGAGGTGGGCCGATAGCTCGGTCAAGTCGCGGTACAGCGACTCGGGGGCCAACTCCACCATGGTTCTCGGTTGCATTTCCGCTGCCTCTCTAACTCTTGCCGATCACGCTGTAAGTAAGGACGGTGACACCGATGATGAGGAGGATGACGGTCAATCCGGCGGTGCCGGCGATCCATCGCCGGCGAGCCGATGCACCGGATCGGTGGTCCCTGATCACGGTGACCATGCCTGCGAACGCGTGGAGCAGTGCCGTGCCGAGAAGCAGTCCGTCCCAAGCGATCCATAGTGCGGAGGACCAGCGCTCGGCGATGAAGGCGGAGTCGGTCTCCGCGACGTCGTTGACGATGTGGGTCAACCCGTAGTGGCCGAGCGCGAGGACGGCGAGTAACACGCCGGTGACGCGGATTGCGAGGTACTGCCCGCGGCGGGTGCCCCGGCTGATGCGGGGGATGTCGATGGTTGCGGTGCGCTTGGTCATGCGATCACTGGCTTCAAGATCACGATGCTGCCTGCCAGGGCGACCACGAGGGTGGTCGCGACAACGCCGGTGAGCAACCGTGTCGCGACCTTGGCCCCTACGTCCCAGACGTCGATGGCGACGAGCCTGAGGCCGTTGAGCGCGTGGAAGAGGAGCGCGAACAGGAGACCGCACTCGAAGACCCGCATCACCGGGCTGCCGTACAGCTCGTGCACGTCGTCGTAGAGGCTGGATGACACGGCGAACAAGGAGACGTCGACGATGTGTAGCACCAGGAACGCAAAGATGGCGATGCCCGTGATTCTGTGGGTGTAGAAGGCCATGCGGTTCGCTTCACTCCGCTCCGTGGGCAACCGTCCGAGCCTCTTGAATATCTCTCTGTTCCAGTAGCCACCGCCGTCGATCCGTCGCGCCTCACGGACCATGATGACCACAGTGGCAGCGATGACGACGTTCACGACGCTGAATGCGAGCAAGAAGAGGAACTGTGCTTGGGTCACCGGATCTTCGCCTCCGGCTGTGATGTTTGTTCTGGGGCTCGGCGCGAGAGTTCCACCGGACGTGACTGGATCGTGAGGTCGCCGTCCTCGCCCTGGCGGACAACGAGGTACCTGAGCCACTCGTCGTCGCGGCGCTCGGGAAAGTCGGCTCGGGCGTGTGCGCCGCGTGTCTCCTCACGCAGTAGAGCGCTCTGGACGATGGCACGGGCGACGACGACTTGGTTCCGGAGGTCGAGCGCCTCCTGCCATGCTGGGTTGAACGCCACGGGCCCCGGAACGCTGACGTCGGCCACATCCTCGTGCAGCGCGTCGATCTCCTTGGCGGCTTCCTCAAGTCCTTCCCTGTCGCGGACCACGCCGCAGCGCTCCCACATGAGGTCCTTCAAGCGGCGGGTCAGGTCGAAGGGAAGTATCCCACCCGGCCGGTCGAGGGGCGCGGCGGCCAGCATGAGCGACCTCTCCACGGCTGCGGGATCGAGGTCGCCGTGTCTGCGCTCGCGCGCCACGACGGCGGCGGTGTCACCTGCACGGCATCCGAAGACCGTGGACTCGGCAACTCCGTTGCCGCCCAGACGATTCGCTCCATGCACTCCGCCGGCGTCCTCTCCTGCGACCAGTAGGCCCGGGACGGAGGTACGGCAGTCGCTGTCGATAACGACTCCCCCCATGTGGAAATGGGCAGTGGGGGAGACCTCGACTGGCCCAGTCGCCAGGTCGCTGCCGATCTGCCGCGTTCTCGCCACCATCCCGGGGAACCGTCTCTCCACCTCGGCGGCACCCAGGTGCGAGATGTCGATCAGCACGCCGTTGGTGGCCGTCCCGCGGCCCGCCATGATCTCCATGTAGCTCGAGCGGGAGACGACGTCGCGCGTGGACCGCTCCATGCGCTCGGGGTCGTACTTGGACATGTAGCGCTCGCCCAAGGCGTTGTACAAATGGGCACCGGCGCCGCGCAGGCCCTCTTCCAGTACTGCACCCGTCATTCGTGCCTGACCGGCGAGCAGACCCGTGGGATGGAACTGCATCATCTCCATGTCGCGTAGCTCAAGCCCCGCTCGCATGCACATGGCCACGCCGTCGCCGGTCTTCTCGCGAGCGGGTGCGGCGATGCGGTACATGGTGGCCGCGCCGCCCGTTGCCACGATGACGACCCGCGCGCGCACGACGATGAACCGGCCCCGCCTCACGTCCAGGCACGTCACGCCGGCGGCGGAGCCGTCGGCGGCGAGGAGCAGGTCCAGTGCCCTCACGTCCTCGAGTTCACGTGGCTTGACGCGGAACATCTGGTCACGCAGGCGGGCCATGATCTCGATGCCGGTCAGGTCGCCTCGGTGAACGGTGCGGTCGAATGACTGACCTGCGAAGGCCTTCTGCTTGATGCTGCCGTCGGCAGCACGGTCGAAGAAGCAACCGACGCGGGTCTCGAGTTCTCGGATCACCTTGGGTGCGTCGTTGACGAGGGTCCAGGCGAGATCCTGGTCGTTGAGATACTTGCCGCCGTCGAGCGTGTCCACAAAATGGTTCTCGATGGAGTCGAGCGGGCTCAGTACGGCGTTGTAGCCGCCCTGCACCATGCGAGTACACCCGGACCTCCCGACCGCACCCTTGCTGATGACGGTGATGTCGAGATCCGGGTCGGCGTCGTGCACATGCAGGACGGCCATCAGCCCCGCACCTCCGCTCCCGATGATGGCGACGTCGGTGAAGACCTCCTCGTACGCGGGTGTTCTCATTTGTCTTCCACTCTTCCTGTCCGAAGGCGACGAATGGCGCGGGCCGGGTCGAGTCCCTTCGGGCACACGTTGGTGCAGCCGTACATGAGGTGGCAGCGGTCGACCCCGCCCTCGCTGGAGACAACGTCCAAGCGCTCTTGGCCGAGTGCATCGCGTGAGTCGGTGATCAGGACCATGGCGCGGTTCAGAGCTGCAGGCCCTAGAAACGTCTTGCCGAGGCCGGCAACTCCGCAACTGGAGTAACACGCACCGCACTGGATGCAGTCGAGCGCCGGGTCGATCGCCTTCCGTTCTTCGGAGTCCGGGTGCACCCTGGCTGGCTCGTCGAGACCCTGCTTGGGGGCCATATAGGGGGTGACGCGCTTCCACTGCTCCCAAAAGGGCTCGGTGTCCACGATGAGATCACGGACGACCGGGAACCCGGCCATCGGCGCGATCTCGATGCTCTTCTTGGCCTCCGGCACGATGGACTGACAGGCGAGCACTGATCGGCCGTCGACCCGGAGCGTGCAGGTGCCACACATTGCGACTCGACAGGAAAAGCGGAATCCGATAGAAGCATCGAGCTCCCGCTGGATTGTCAGCAGGACGTCAAGCACGGTCATGGCAGGGAACCGGTCGACCTGAAAGGACGTCAGGGCGTCCTTTTCTGTCCTCTGAAGTTTCACGAACAGAGGAACTAGCGAGCGACCGGCGGACAAGATTTGCTCCTTAGGGTAAGAGGTCTGACCACGTTCCCGACCGAGTGTATCAGTGCGTCCGGACCACGTCTAGCCTGCCGATTTCATGGTGGCTAGCGCGAAATTGTATGTCGGACATGAAGAAAGGTGACGCGAGCTGGAGAAGGTGGATTGCTTTGCTTGTATTCGAACCACCGGAGGATCGCCCTTCCGGTGCACAGGGTGCTGCTAGCCACATTTGCCCGCATCCTTCACCGGAACGGTGTCGCGACGCGCGGTGCTGCTGCTCCGGACCGCAGAGGCCACCGGCCTGACCGTAGCTGGTCGTCGGCCTCGACTCCACGCTGGTAACCGCACATAGCGATAAGGAGTCGCTACTTCGACTTCAGGAAGGAATACGGGTTTTAGTTCGTTGTGTGCCTTCGTCGAGGATGGCGAACGGCACTGGTGGGTCGGTCGCGGTGCTCCTGAGGTCGGGCACGCCGGCTCGAATACCGCCGCTGATCACATCGCGGTGATTTGAGGTCGCCCATGCACGACATCCTGTTCGCACGTGCCACGAAAATCGCGCTCATGCAACATGATACGGGCAGAGTTGAACCGAGCCGCCGAGGCGGCGGGCTGGGTCATCGTCACGCCATATCGACTCCGGCACGGCTACGCCACTAGTTTCAACTCGCGCATCAAGAAGAGCAAGGACACGTCGTGCTCAATCAAGACGAGGGACTCTCTCGGACTGTGGGCGGGTCGCGGGCTCGGCGATGAAATGCCTCGGTCATGCACCACCTGGAGCCGACCTTTCGGTCTCGAGCGACTTCAGTGCATCGCGCACCGGGCCGGTTGGCCCAAACCACCTCGGCCAGACGGCGGCCGGATTCCCGGTGTGAGCGCGCGACCTTTGATCACACGGAGGATCTCCTCCCGGATGCGACGAGTCAGGCGCCCTTACCCGAGTTTTGCGCAGTGTCTCGGCGGCAGGCCTGAGGCGAGTTCCATACCAGCTGACGCCAATCCGTTGACAACACGTGTGAGCAACCTTACTGTGAGTCGAACGGGGCAAGGTAAGACCACTGACCAAAGGGACCCGATGTCAAACCAGTCTCCGGACCTTCTCGCCCACTCCGACGGTGACGCTGTGGCTGTCGGCGCGAGGGACCTGTCCACCGGGCCGGTCCCGGTCGAAGATCTGGAAAGTACACAAACCGAGCACGTCGACCTCGCTGATGCCGTACCGCTGGGCCACAAGCTGGCCCTGCGGGATGTCGCCGAGGGCGAGCCTGTCATCGACTATGGCCTGGCGGTTGGGGCAGCCACGACAGACACCCCGGCGTGGCGACAAGGTACACACCCACAAGGTCAGGAGTTCTCGGCGGGCAAACAAGCGCGGCCGGAGCGTCAATCACCGACACGACGGAGCGGTCGGCGTCCGATACCACGGAGCCATTCTTCCCGCCGACGGGTCCGACGCGGCCGCGACCTGTGTCCCCACAATACCGCCAAGCAAGTCAGTAAAGTCCATCTGGTTAAGGCGACCCTAGGGAGCATGACATGTTAGAAGAGACGATCGACCAAAATGTAGGGGTGCATGAACCCGAGCCGTCTTCGCTGCGGCGCGTCGCCATCTCGAGCATGATGGGAACAGTGCTGGAGTGGTACGACTACTTCATTTTCGGCTTCGCCGCCGTACTGGTATTTGGACAGCTGTTTTTTCCGCAAATCTCCCCAGTAGCAGGGACACTTGCCGCACTCGGGACCTTCCTTGCGGGCTTCATCGCCCGGCCCATCGGCGGCTTGCTGTTCGGACACTTCGGGGACCGGCTCGGTCGCAAAACAATGCTGATCTGGACTATTGCGATTATGGGGGTTGGGTCGTTTCTCATCGGGATTCTCCCCACGTACGAGCAATGGGGTATTTGGGCGGCAGTCTGCCTGGTCATTCTTCGCTTTATCCAGGGCATCGGCTTGGGCGGCGAGTGGGGCGGCGCGGCTCTCATGACAGTCGAGTGCGCGCCAGTCGAACGCCGCGGCTTCTGGGGCAGCATTGTCCAGCTCGGCGCTCCGGGCGGTCAGGCCCTGGCGACGACCGTCCTGTTCGGCCTCTCTTACCTGCTTCCCGAGCAGGCGTTCCTGTCCTGGGGCTGGCGCGTTCCATTCCTGCTAGGCGCCGCACTGCTGGTTCTCGCCCTCTATATTCGCTTGAAGGTGATGGAGTCGCCCGCGTTTCGGGACATGGAGGAAAACGGCGAGCAAGTGAAGCTGCCGTTGCTCGAGGTGTTCAAGAGCCACCGCATGGCCGTGCTACGCACGTTCTTTATCTACCTCGGCGGCATCACGGTCCCCTTCTACATCACCTGGATCTTCCTGGTGTCATATGCCACGGGCACTCTGCAACTGGACCGGTCAGCGGTACTGCTGGGGGTCACACTCGTCAACTTGGCGCTTCTGGCGGCGACGATTGCCGGCGGCTCCCTGTCGGACAAGTTGGGGCGCCGTCCAGTTTGTCTCATCGGACTGGCGCTCCTCACGGTGCTCGCATTCCCAGTAATTGCGATCGCAAACCTGGGTACGGTCAGCTGGGTGTGGCTGGCGATGCTGCTGTTCGGCCTCCCGGCGTGGTTCATGTGGGGCGCGCTGCCGGCATTCTTCGCCGAGCTGTTCCCGACACAGGTTCGCTACAGCGGCCTGTCGCTGGGCGCCCAAGGATCTACGATCCTCGGTGGCATGGTGCCAATGTTCGCGACCGCAGTGGTGCCCATCGCTGGGACCTGGCCGGTGGCCGCGCTTGGTGCCGGTTGCGCACTGGTGACGGCCGTCCTCGTCTACGTCACGCACGAAACGCTGGGCACAGACCTTTCGCATGTCGAGGACCCGGGCGACAGATAGCGCCGGAGCAAGCCAATGCGCGGGGCGCCAGAGGCCGCAGAAAGCAGACGTGCACGGGCGGACCGTGATGAGTCCCCTCCCGACTGACCTTCTCCGTCGGTGTATTCACCCAGGGATCGCAGCCTGGTACACCGAGACGGCCCGGGATGTCGAGCTGGCGATGACTCCGCTGCGGATGGCTACTTGGCAGCGGACCATTCCCGATACGGTAACCCCACGGCGGATGCACGATCGCGTGCTCCGGGCTGGCCGCAGCCGCGGCGTCCTTCGGTCCACGTCGAGAGCCTCAGTGAAGCCTGTTTAGCCGATCTGGTCGGCAGCGTGATGGAGCCCATCGAGAGTTCTGATTGAAAGTGCCCGCTTGATGGTGTTCGTTGAAAGTCCCCAGTAACGCTCACTGAAATTCCCCACCCGGGTGGTTCTACCAATGAGGGCGGGTCTCCTTCGACGCTGATGGTCTCTAACCACACATCAGCTAGTCGAAGGAGATCCGCATTTCTCATGCTGGCATGGGAGGACGATGTCGATGTCGAAGTAGATGCCCTACGCAAGCAAGGTCGGTCGATCTCGGCGACCGCCCGGCACACCGGCCGCAATCGAAAAACCATCCGTGCTTATCTGAACGACGAACACACCCTCGAGAGCTTAAACGAACCGAACCCGTTCGCCCCATTCGTCGAGTACGTGAGTTGCCGGCCGGCGGAGGACCCCCATCAGCCAAGCCCCACAACAAAACCCCACGAAGAGTGCGCAGAACCCAGTTTCAACGAGCGTCATCACTGGCGCCGGATAGTTGCTGCTCGAGGATGGCAACGCGACGTTGCAGGAGGGGCGCAAGCGCCAGAAGCCTATCGCCTGTAAGCCGCATCGATGGTCCGGAAATCACGAGAACGCCCACAGCGTCGCCCTGAGAAGCTCGTACCGGTGCAGCGATACCCGATGCTCCGGACACGGTTTCTTCGAAACCCAATGCGTAGCCGTGCTTGCGCACACGTTCGATTTCTTCCAGCAATTGGTCATGATCGACCATGGTGCGCCCAGTCTCCTTCTCCAATGGACCTTCGAGGAACACCTCTGCCTCTTCTTTACTGAGGCAGCTGAGAAAGGCACGCCCTGATGCGCCGGCGTGGAGGGGATGAGTACGACCTAACTCAGGCGTGCGTCGTATCTCCTGCATGCTTTCCACATGGCGGGAGTACATCCATCGCCGCCCTACCTGAACCGCCAAGGACGCTGTCTCTTTGGATTCGTCTCGGAGGATCTGTAGGTGTGGGCCGACATGCGCATCGAGGGCTGAGCTGATCTGCTTAGCGTGCGCTTGGCCTAGTAAGGCAGCCAACGGCCCGAGCAGATATCCGCCGTTTGGACCGCCCTGCTCGACAAGGCCTTCTGCTCGAAGCGACCCGAGCGCTCTGTGTACAGTCGTGTAAGCCAGTCCGCTGAGTTCCGCAAGTTCGGAGACACGCAGGGGATTGGGGCTGCTCACAAGGCAACGGAGAATGACGGCAGCGCGAGCCACGGATCCGCGCGGCTCGTGAAGTTCGTTGGGCTCGACGACCAATGTAGGTGACTCCCGTTTTCTAAATGCTCGGCCCGAGGATTCACCATACAATCTCAATCAACCCTAGCCACCGCGGTGTACTGAGTGCCCGGGACCCCGTCTGACAATTGAAGGATACCCCTCCCACTGCCAACCTCGTGTGAGGCACCAGGAGAGTCGTGATCAATGTCGCGAGGTCGATTAGGTCGGTGAATCGCCCTGGGTGAGGCGGAGGCTCCTGATCCGAGATGAATGTTGCTCATGCCTGCACTGTTCACGGTCGAACATCGTGGCGGGTCTCGGACCGCGGAAGGTCGGGGTTTGCCGTTGTCATGGACTTGCGAAGACGTTGCGCGGGTGGAAAGTTCATGCGGCTCGGCCGTTATTCATCCGCGCCGCGTGTCTTCGTCACACGGGCAAGGTCATCAACAGCCAGCGTGTCCGCATCACCCGCCGCCGGGTCCTGCGTTCCGGCGGGAAAGGCCACCACCGACCGACGAGGAGTTGGGGGTGCGAGGAGGGGAGGCCCGGAGTCGGCGCTGGCCGACCGCTCGGGACCAGTCATCGCATATGTGGTAAGACCTCTGTCCGATAGGCTAGAATGTGTGGAGACGCGGTGTCAACAGTGGCCGCGCACAGTCGAAGACGCTTGGATGAAATGTTGACCGAAGGGTTCGTCAATGAGAAGTACTCCTGTGGACGGGTTTCGATTGACCTACGATAGGGCTGGTAGTGGTTGGCCGGTGGTGTTGCTGCATGGCTGGCCGGGAGACCGCACCGACTACCGCGACATGGTGCCCTTGCTCTCTGAGTCGCTTGATGTGGTGATTCCCGACCTGCGAGGGTTCGGCACTTCGGATAAGCATGACGCCGATCCGGCCGAGCAGTACAGTGCCAAAGCGCAGGCACGCAGCATCGCGGGACTCATTGAGGAACTCGACTTGGAACGCCCTGTGATCGCCGGCTATGACATCGGTAGCCGCACGGCTCAAACTCTAGCTACTTGTCGGCCAGACCTCGTGGGCGCACTTGTCGTGGCGCCACCCCTTCCCGGAGTAGGGCGCCGTGCCCTTGACGAGAGCGCGCAGCGGGAGTTCTGGTACCAGGCGTTCCATCAGTCGCCTCTGATTGAATGCCTCATCGACGGCAAGCCCGACGCTGTACGCGACTACCTGGCCTACATCTGGGGCCGCTGGTCGGGGCCGCACTACGCAGTCCATTCAGATCAACTCGAGCACCTGGTGAGCGTTTACGGGGCTCCTGGTGCATTTGCGGCCTCCATCGCCTGGTACCGCGCTGGCGCGGGTGCCGTAGCCACGTCGCTGGCCGAAGCTACGCCAGAGCCAGGGAGGCGCGTAGGTATGCCGACAAAGGTGCTCTGGCCGGAGCATGATCCGTTGTTTCCTCGTGAGTGGTCGGACAGGTTGGACGATTTTTTCAGCGACGTCGAGTTGCGCTATCTCGATGGTGTCGGCCATTTCTCCCCGTTGGAGGCTCCGCAGCCATTTGCTGCGGAGGTACTCAGTGCTGCAGACAGATTGAACTCCGGTAAGGCTGTCTAGTGTCGTGCAACTGACGGGTCGCGTGTCTTCTGTTGCGGTGGTGTGGCCGCCTTGGTGCTTCGCAGTGCCGCGAACCTAGAGTTTCACCGGCGCACACAGTTCAGTTGCGGCAACCCGTATCTCTTGGAACAACTTGATCGTGTCCAAGGGTGGTAATCGTAGCGACGTACTCAACAGCGTCGAGCGTGACTCAGAAGCGGACGGTCACCTGGCACTCGCGCATCCTGGACGCTCTCCGCAATCAGGACGGAGAAGAGACTCGGCGTGCATCCGGCATGCACCGGAGAATTGCGACGGCAGTCGTCTTGGAGTGGAAGCGAAGCGACCGGACCACGCCGATTAGCAATCTCGGTTGCCGCTCGGCGCCGCCCGTGCCGTGCACTGCGAAGCCGAGATTCTGGCCGACCCGCAAGTGGTCGAAGCGTGCACCGGGATTCGTACGGCTAGCAGTGACGGTATCAGCAACACCGGATCGCCTACGCCGACCAGCGCGGACGGAAACCCTACCGTTGTAACCAAATTGACGACGCGAACTGGCCAGGCCGTCGCGGACGATGGCCAGACTCTAACTGCCGATGCGCTAACGGGGCAAGCGGGATGACAATCATCGACTCTGTCATCAACTGGGGCTCTTTTCGGCCTCATTGACGAGCTGCCGTGGCGATCAGGAGCGGTATTTGCTCCAGATCTGCACTAGACCACCCTCGTGTTTCTCGATGCCTCGCCATGCGTTGTATCTCGCCGAGCTCCATGTCCCCGTCCCACGCTGGAGTGCCTTCATCGTGGTGGAAGACACCAGGGAATCAACCAATATTTGCAAGATACTTGACGTATAACGGTTAAACCTGGTTGCATTCCCTATGTTGGCGCGTGTCGATTAGGGGCACTTCGAGCTCCAGCTGCGCGGAGGTAACGGGCCACCGCGAGTACGTGCTCAGCGTCCATATTCAAAGTGCCGGGTCTGATTGGTTTTCAACCGGCAGTAAAGGGAAGGACAACCATGCCGCAGGCAGCGACTACAACGAACCTCATCAATGGCGAATGGCGCGAGATGGCGACGGTGCACGAAGTGCGTAATCCCGTTGACGACTCAGTTGTTGGCCAGATCACCTTCGGCGGGGCCGCCGAGGCGGAACAGGCTGCCACCGCGGCGGCTGAAGCGTTCCAGCCTTGGGCGGATACCCCGGTGCGTGAGCGCGCGGCGCTGTTGAGCCGGACCGCAGCGCTGATCGAAGATCGAGCCGACGAGATAGGCACATTGCTCGCTCGCGAGGCTGGCAAACGCAAACCTGAAGCAATCGGTGAAGTTCGGTTCGCCGCCGAGTACTTCCGTTGGTTCGCCGAAGAGGTCCGCCGCCCTATCGGCGCGGTCCACGCACACGAAGCTGCCAATCGCCGGCATCTCAGTATTCACCGGCCTGCCGGTGTAGTCGCCAGCCTCACCCCGTGGAATTACCCGGTCTCGATTCAGGCCCGCAAGCTTGCCCCTGCTCTAGCCGCTGGATGCACTGTGGTGGCGCGAGTGAGGTTGCCCCTTGAGAGTGGACACCGGATTTCATGCGGCAACTGACAGCGTAGACGACGCGATGAGTCGTTGTTCGAACTCCACTGGGGTGAGGTATCCGAGGGCGGAGTGACGGCGACGTCGATTGAAGTACGAGAGCCACTCGAACAGCTCCAGCCGTGCCTGCGACTTCGACGTCCAACTCCGTCCGTGCAGCCACTCCCTCTTGAGTCCTTGGAAGAACGACTCGGCGAGAGCATTATCGTAACTTGACCCGACCCGTCCTCGACTTTGCTGAATCCCATGACGGCGGCAGACATCGACGAAAGATGCTGCGGTGTACTGTGATCCGCGATCGCTGTGGAAGATAACGCCACCGACGTCACCACCGCGGGTGCGCACCGCCATCTCGATCGCGTCCGTGACGAGCTCGGTGCGCATGTGGTCAGCGATCGACCAGCCCACCACCCGGCGTGAGCAGATGTCGATCACCGTGGCCAAGAACAACCACGAGGATCCCACCGGGATGTAGGTGATGTCCCCACACCACTTGGTATCGACAGCCGTAGCGGTGAAGTCTCGCATCACCAGATCCGGCACCGACGGAGCCGACTTGTCCGCGATGGTCGTGCGCTTGCTGCGGCGCAGGTGCCTGCCCACCACGTGGTGGATTCGCATCAGCCGGGTCACCCGTTTGCGGTTGATCTTGCGTCCGCGGGAGCGGAGTTCGGCGTGAACCCGCGGGGCGCCGTAGGCGCTCCGGTGCTCGGTATGGATTGCGCGGATCTCGGCGACTGTCGCGGCTTCCTCGGCCTGCCGCTCGATTCGGGCCGGCTCCGTGATCAGGTGCTTGTAGTAGGCGGAACGGGAGGTCCCGAGCGCCCGGCACAGCCGCTGCACGCCGAACTCGGCGCGATGGTCGGAGATGAAGTCCCAGCGGCGGGTCTTCACTTCACCTCCTTTGCGAAATACGCGGCTGCCCGGCGCAGAATCTCGCGTTCGAGCTGCCATTCCTTTTCCGCACCGCGCAGCCGCGCGTTCTCCGCGCGCAGCCGCGCGAGCTCGTCCGCCTCGGTCCCGTCGGCGCCGGTACTGCGGTCCTGCGAGCGCGCGTTACGGGCGGCGGTGTCCTTGCGGACCCACGTCCGTAGCGTCTCGCCACTGACGCCCACATCCGCGGCCACATCCGCGTACGTGCGTTTACCGTCGGCCGCGCGGTACAACGCGACCGCGTCTTTCCGGAATTCCTCCGTGTACAGAGACTGGCGTCCCACCTCGACATCCCTCCTGGCTCTCCTAGAACCATTGTCAGGGGTGTCCACTCCAAGGGGGCAGCCTCACGAGTGTCGGAGAAGGCACCACTGGCGGTCACCGAGATGATCCGTTGCCTGACCGATGCAGGCCTGCCCGCCGGCGTGGTCAACCTGGTCCATGGGCCGGCCGCAGAGATTACCGACGCCTTCCTCGACCACCCGGCCGTACGGGTCGTGTCGTTCACGGGATCCACCACTGTGGGTCGTTCGATCATGGCGAAAGCCAGTTCGCGGGTGCTGCGGCCATTGCTCGAGCTCGGTGGAGACGCCCCATTCATCGTGTTCGACGACGCCGACCTCGACGCCGCTGTGGAGGGAGCGATGCTGGCCAAGTTCCGGAACACCGGTCAGTCCTGTATTGGAGCGAACCGGTTCTTCATTCATAACTCGATCTTCGATGAATTCACCTCCCGCTTCTCTGCGGCGGTGGATGCCATGACGATCGGCGACGGGTTGGCCGACGAGGTGCCCGACCTTGCTGCCTGCATCGACGCAGAGCGCGCGCAAGCGATAAACGCGATGATCCAGGAAGCTGTGGCCGCGGGAGCGAAAAAGATTACCCGCGATGTCGAGCTCCCCGGACCGGCGTTCGTGGCACCCACCCTGCTTGTCAATGTGCCTGAGCACGTGGCGCTGGCCCGGGAGGAGGTCTTCGGGCCCGCTGCCGCGATCTTCCCGTTCGAGAGCGATCAGGAAGTACTCGCGCGAGCTAACTCCACCGAAATGGGGCTGGCCGGATATATCTACACTCGTGACCAGTCGCGGATCTGGCGGATGGCCGAGAACCTCGACGTGGGCATTGTCGGCGTCAACGAGGCCCTGCCTACCGTGTGTTTCGCCCCGATGGGTGGCACCAAACAGTCCGGACTCGGCAGGGAAGGGGCAGAGGAGGGCCTGCGAGACTTCGAAGAAGTCCGCTACATGGCGCTCGGGTTGTCCTCGGCGCAGAGCCGAAGCTAACGCGTCTGCCAGCGTTGCTGCACTTCTTGCAGCGGCGAACGAAGTATCCGCGTCTTCAGTAGGGAACCCTGGCGCGCAGCCGAGGTCCTCAACCAGGATCCTGGGTGGAGAGGACTCCGCGAGCGACCCAGAGGAAAGGTTATGCCCCTGACGTCGAGTTCGCGGACAAGCAAAAGGTTTCGGCAACTTCGCGGACTTAATGGCCCAAATCGGCACGATCAAGAGGGTCACCAGCCGAGGAACTGGTCGCGACCCGTACCCGCCTTTTGACTGCTAACCCACAGCTCGTGCGGGCCCGCGGCCCATCGCCGCGGTCCCGCAACGAGTTCGGTAAGGCTGGGGGTTGATTGCGAGACACCCTAACGTCAGGGTGCCCGACGGGCAGTATCCGAATTGACAGTGACCGAAGGCCACGTCTAACCTCACCAGAGGTCAGACCACTGACCAGGAGGGCTGCGGTGTCTCGTTCCGGCCCGAGCATTCTCTGGAGGGTGGAGATCTGAAATGGACATAATGACCGCGGAACTGGCGCTGTGGATGGCGCACCGTGGGCTGGCGAATGCCGCAGCGGCGCGCGAGCCGGACGTCAGAGCCTCGCGCGCCGACGCGGCGCCGTCGGAACGTTCCGCGGCCTGGGTGACAAGGGATGATCGTGGCTGATCCCACTCTGCTGGTTCTCGGCGCTCTGGTAGTCCTCTCGGCCCAGTTTGTGGGAGGGGTCGTCGGCTTCGCCTACGGGCTCGTAGCCCTGCCCCTGCTGCTCCTGATCGGAGTGCCTCTCGTCGACGTCATCGTCGTCAACCTGGTGATCGACCTGGCGGGCCGACTGAGCATCGTCGCTCGCAGGTATGCGGACGTGAGCTGGGGGAGGGCTCGGCTGCTCCTGTTGGGCTGCGTGCCCGGCGTGCTTCTCGGTGTGCTCACACGGGGTCGCCTCGACACCGAGGTGATTAAGCTGTCTGCTGGAGTGGTGACCTTGGTGGCGGTGTACTTCATCGCCAGAGGCGGTATCAAGCGGGAACCGCGGAAGTCGCCCCCTGCCGTGGTTGTGGTGGCGGGATGGCTGGGAGGATTTCTCGGCGTGACCACCAGCCTCAACGGCGTGCCTCCAGCCCTGCTCCTGACCGGTGACCGGGCGACTGCGCGCAGCATGGTGGCGGACCTGGCGGTCTACTTCGTCATCGGCAACATCTTGACCCTGCTGATCCTCTCCCAGTCCGGCCAGGCACCCTCGAGCTGGGTGTGGTCTGCCCTAGTCATCTGGGTTCCTATCGGACTGGCGGGCAACCTTCTCGGCATCGCACTTGGCCCGAGGATGCCCTACGCCTTTTTTCGGCGGCTCACCTTCACGGTGATCGTGGCCAGTGGTGTTGTCTTGTCGGCACAGGCGGTCCGTGCGATGGTCGGCTGATCACCCCGGCTATCTGCTTCCCCAGGGGTGACGGTCTTTTCCTGTGACGACCTCGATCGGTGCGCGGTCCGCCCTGCACTCTTGACGTGGTTGCCCGCTGCTCTCCCCACCCCTGCGGAGTCGCCCGCGAACAGGGCGTCCAGGATCAGCTGGCGCTCCTGCCGCGACTGTTCCGCACGCCCTTCGATCGCCAGCGTGGTCTGGATGCCGATCCGCAGCAGCTCGTTCGGCCCCAGGGGCGTACTCCAGCAGCCTATTTCCGGTGGCCTGCAAGATACGCAGGTAGAATGTGTCGCATCGAGCTGCTGCAGTCTGTCGTCGTCGAGCGGTTCGCCGGCACGTACCGTTTCGCTGTCGCAGGTACGGCCGAGGATCTTCTCCGTCATCGTGTACCCCACGGCGACCAACGGTACGATTCGGCAGGAAGGTACTGGCGTTGCATGGCGGCCACTTCGGGAATCCGATCAAATTAACGAACTCGTGATGCGAGAGCGCATCGGCAACCGACGGATGCTGGTGCCTCTCCGCCAACGAGTCGTCGCAGTGTCTCCTGGGCGGCGCCGGTAGGCGGCACCGCGCCCTATGTTGCAGCCAAGCTCGTCGAGTCGAGCGGGAACCAGCATGTCCCCTACATATTGGGTGATGCGAGTCCGCGGAATCGGCGTGCCCACTGTGCTGACGATCCTCGAGGCAGGTGAGTCCTCGATCCCGGTCCAGACGAAGCGACTTGATCGGATTCAGTGGTGAGAAGACGCCTCTCGGACGCGGAGGTGCCGCCCCAGACTCCGAATGCTTCATCGGCCGTGATGGCGTGATCGTGGCATTCACGCCTGACCGGGCATGCCGCGCAGATCTGTTTGGCGACACGTTCGCGCCGGATCCGAGCACCCTTGCCTTCGCCTTCTCGGGGAAAGAACAGATCCCCGTTCATGTTTCGGCACCGAGCGTGAAGCTGCCACTCCCACAAGCGACTGAGGGGCGCCGGAAGCTGAGGGGTGAGCCGTGTCATCTTTCGGGTGTCCTTCCGGTCGGGTATCAGGCATGACAGCAGAGCGCACCGTCTACATCAGTCCCTGAAGTAACGCACCCAGTCGGGGTGCGGCAGCGGAGTCCTCGCACGATCTGCGGCGGCAGGGTGTCGGCAGCACCACCTGCCAATCGTGTCTGCAGGCGCCGGGACGTATTCGGCGAAGCCCGAATTCGAGGAGGATGTCCTCTGCTGATCCACCCACCCTAGTGCCGCCACTTCAGCGCGAACGCCAGAAAGTCGTCGGTAGCATCCACAATGCAACCCGTCAGCTCGCTTGCGCGACCTCGGTGTCGGTGTCCTCGATGCGGCGTTCGAGATAATGCAGATAGGCAATGGCATTGCGGGCGGTGATCTGCTGGTGGGTGCTGGTCAGTTGGCCGCGCCAGCTGCCAAGAAGTGTCCAGGTCCACGACAGCAGGGTCGCGAGGCGGCTGCGGAACCCGACGACATAAACCACGTGCACGGCCAGCCAGAGGACCCAAGCGAGGAATCCGGTGAGTTCTAGCCTGCCGATCTTGGTGACGGCTTTGAAGCGGGCGATAATGGCCATCGAGCCTTTATCGCGATAGCGGAAGGGGGTTCGATCGGGTACCGGGCGGTCTTCGGCCAGGGCTTTGACCTGGTAGGTGATCTGCTTGGCGGCATAGCAGCCACCCTGGATCGCGACCTGGGCGACACCGGGGAGGCGGTCGCGAGACATCATGTCGCCGACGACGAAGACATTCGGGTGCCCGGGCACAGTGAGGTCTTCTTCAACGGCGATACGGCCGGCGCGGTCGAGTTCGGCGCCGGCCTGCTCGGCGAGCTGCGCACCCAAAGGGCTCGCTGCCACGCCAGCAGACCACACCTTGCAGACCGCATCGATGCGGTGATTCTCGCCCGCTGTATCGCGGACGGTGAGTCCGTCGGCGTCGACGTCGGTGACCGTGCTGCCGAGCCGGATCTCCACGCCGAGTTTCTCGAGAACCGCGGCTGCTTTCGTCCCGAGATTGGTCCCAAACGGTGGCAGTACGGTCGCGGCGGCGTCAACCAGGATGATCCGGGCGTCGCGGGTGTCGAAGTTGCGATAGGCGCCGACGAGAGTGCGGTGGGCGAGTTCGGTGAGCTGTCCGGCCATTTCGACGCCGGTTGGGCCCGCCCCGACGACGACGAAAGTCAGGAGCTTCGCTCGCTCGTCGGGGTCCGTGGCGAGTTCGGCGTGGTCGAACGCAGCGAGGATCCGGCCGCGCAGTTCGAGGGCGTCGTCGATGGTCTTCATACCGGGAGCGTGCTCGGCGAAGTGGTCGTTGCCGAAGTAGGACTGCTGGGCGCCGGCGGAGACGATCAGGCTGTCGTACTCGGTGACCGTCGGGCGCCCGTCCTGGACGGAAGTCACCGTGCGAGCGCTCAGGTCGAGGGTAGTGACCTCGCCTAACACGACGGTGGCGTTGGGTTGGTCCTTGAGGACCATCCGGGTCGACGGGGCGATCTCACCTTCAGAGAGAATGCCGGTTGCGACCTGGTACAACAACGGCTGGAACAGATGATGGGTAGTGCGGTCGATGACCGTCACGTCCACCTTCGCACGCCGCAACGCCTTGGTTGCGAACAACCCGCCGAACCCGGACCCGATCACCGCCACCCGATGACGCGAAGTAACGGTGGCAGTGGTGGAGGTCATGACTAAGTGCCTTTCCGGCCGCGACTCGGGGCGCGGCCTTACTGGTAACGAAGTCTGCGACGCGGGCGCAGCAACGTGATGTACTTCCCCCAGCGTTGTACCGGCGAGAGGTGTTTTGTCGGAGAGCATTACCGCAGAGTTCCTCGCCTCACGGAGCTGATTGCGTTCCGCTCCTCGTACGGGAACAACGCGACCGTTCCAGCTCTGAGGCACGGACGTCGCGGATCGTAATCGTCACGGTTGGCGACAGGACCTGGAGTCCAATGGTGGTTGGACCCCCTAGCGACAACCATTGCCCGGCCAACTCTGTCGACACTGCGACCGGGCTGCGTTTCAGCTCATGACCGGCTGGTCGGTGCTGGGGGCAATTACGACCCCCAAACGCCCCGCCCATCCGATCAACTGGTCGACCGTGGTCGTGCCGAGGGCGAGCGGAGTGTTGGCGGGAAGGTCGCCGATAGCAGACCGGCGGGCGCCTGGGAGTCGACCTCCGTGCTCACCCACAAGATTCGCCAGCCTGTCGATTCGCTCCTGGGCCCCGTTGCCGCTGCTGCCGAGGCGGGCAGGGTCGACCGTCACGATGAGGTGACCGATCCGCTGCGGATGTTTGGCGTCGGAGTCGTCGAACATGTCGGGGACGTCCACCGAGAGGTGCGGGCCGACCGCACCGCCGGCGAGTGCCTCGACCAGGAAGGCAAGGGCGAATCCCTTGGCTCCGCCCAGCGGGGACAGCATGCCGCGCAGTGCGGCCTGTGGGTCGGTCGTCGGCTCTCCGTGTGCGTCCAGTGCCCACCCATCGGGAAGTTGATCGCCGTTCTGGGCGTGGGCCGCGATCTTTCCCCGTGCGACCGCGCTGGTGGCGAGGTCGATGATGGCCGGGGTGGGTCTGGAGGGTATGCCCGCGGCGATCGGCGATGTCGACAGCAACGGCTTGTTGCCACCCCACGGCGGCATCACAGCGGGTCCGTTCGAAAAGGTGAGTGCGATGTAACCTGTGTCGATCGCGGCGCGGGTGTAGATGCCGAGGGCTCCGCAGTGACCGGAATTGCCGACCGATACCGCCGCGACACCGTACGTGGCGCAGCGTTCGGCAGCGAGCTCGGCCGCACGCCAGAGCTGCCAGTGCCCCAGACCGCCGCCACCGTCCAGTGCGACCACGGGACCGGTGTCGCTGACCGTGACGAGGTCGGCCTCCGGGGGGTATCCGCCTGCCTGCATTCGTTCGAGGTAATAGGGCAGGCGCAGCAGACCGTGAGAGCCGATGCCCCACAGGTCAGCCTGCACGATGCATTCCGCGGTTGTCGCTGCCCGGGTGCGGTCGAGCCCGGCCGCGGCCAGGAGGTCTGTGGCCAGGGCGACGGCTGCTTCTGCGGTGTCGATCATGAGCGGGCCTCTCGGAGTGTTCCGACCGCCGCGGTGGCGCTGCGGTTGTCGAGCACTGCCGCGATGTTGTCAGCAAGCACCTCGATGATTCGGTCCTGGCTATGGGTCGTGATTCCTGCGATGTGCGGGGTGAGAATCACGTTGCCGAGTTTCTCTAAACGCCCGGGGAGTGGGGGTTCTACTTCCCGGACATCGAGTGCTGCGGCCGCGAGGCGACCGGTTTCGAGAGCATCGGCCAGCGCGTTCTCATCGACTACTTCACCGCGTCCGACGTTGACCAGCACAGCTGTGGGTTTCATGACAGTGAGGAGTTCACCGTTGATGAGGTGAGCGGTCCCGCGGGTCGCCGGAAGGTGGCACGACATCACATCCGCCCTCGCTGCGACCAGCGCAGGATGCTCCACCAGTTCGATCCCTTCCTGCGCCAATTTCTCGGCATCGGCAAACGGGTCATAGGCAACGATCGACATGCCGAGGCTGCGGGCGAGGCGGGCGCAGGCCCGTCCGGTTGCTCCAGCCCCC
This sequence comes from Rhodococcus jostii RHA1, assembly GCF_000014565.1. Lineage (NCBI taxonomy): Bacteria > Bacillati > Actinomycetota > Actinomycetes > Mycobacteriales > Nocardiaceae > Rhodococcus > Rhodococcus jostii. Next base: position 813,440 of record NC_008269.1, read on the forward strand.
AGCAGTCCCCACACACCGCCGTGAAGTTCTCGCCCAGGGGTACGCTCCCAGCCACCTCGACGGCAGTCGGCATCGAGTTCGACGGTGCGACGCACCGCGGCGAGAGCCATCCCGATCGTGTGTTCAGCAACGCTGATCGCGTTGGCGCCCAGGGGGGCCACCACCACGACCCCGGCTTCGTTGGCGCACTTGACGTCGATATTGTCCAGGCCGACCCCGGCGCGGGCGATGACCCGCAGGGACGGACACGCTTCGATCAGCTGGCGATCGACTTGGGTCCGATTGCGGACCACAAGTGCCCGGGATCTCGAGCCCAGCTCGAGCAGCTTCTCCCGGTCTTGCCACGCGTGGGGTGCGCGCAGAATCGAGCGTGATGTGCCCAGATCGTTGAACGCTCGCCCCCACACGTCCTCGGTGATAACCGCGTCGATCATTCCGTCAATGTCAGACATTGTCTGTCTCCGACGAGTTGAGCAGGGTTGCGCTCGGGTCGAGGACCTTGGCCACAGCGATGACGTCCTCGTCACCGTAGCCGTGAGCGATAGCGGAGACGAGTTGAGCAAGACCCTGTGCAGCAACAGGTGTCGGAACACCGGAACGCGCGGCGGCGTCGACTGCAAGTCGCACATCCTTGGCGGCAAGCCGGACACCGAATCGTGCGGTGTAGTCGTTGTCGATGATCCACGGCAGCCGCACGTCCGACTGGAACGAACATGCCCCGGTGTCCTTGAGGGCGGCGGCGAACATTTCCGGAGTGATGTCGACACTGCGTGCAAGCACGTATCCCTCGGCAAGCACAGCGAGATTGGTCATCCCGATCAAGTTCGAGATCAGCTTGAACATGGCAGCCCCCTCGGGGGAGCCGAAGTCGTAGGTCTGCTGGCCGATCCGGTCCAACAGCGGCTGCAACTGAGTGAGCGCGGACGCTGATCCCCCAACGAACAGCGGAATATCACCGCTCTCGGCGGCGGCGGGAGTCTTACCCAGGGCGCAGGAGACAAAGCCGTGGCCCAAGCCCTCGAGAAGGTCGGCTGTGGTGCGTGCTGTGGTGGGATCGACCGTCGAGACATCCACCGCAATCGCCGAATCGGAGAGGTGCGGCGCCACCTCGCGCCACATGGACAGGACGTGCTCAGGGAGCGGGAGGCTGGTGAACACGACATCCGCTCCAGCCACCGCGTCGATTGCGGATGCGGCGGCGACAGCGCCGACCTGGACACAGTCGTTGACGGCTGCGTCGTTGAGGTCGAAGACCCGGACGTCGTATCCCCCGGTAGCCAGACGGCGAGCGAGCGCTCCGCCCATCTTCCCGACTCCGATGAAGGCAACCTTCGTGCTGGTGGTCATTGCATCTCCTTGCTGAGTGGCCGACCGGCCGCCTGGCCACCGGTCGTGGCAGACCGGGTAGCGCCGACAGCTTCGGTGGTGGCTGATGAGTTGGATGGGTTGATTTGGGGAGCCGAATTGTTATCGGCGTCGGCGTCTTGTCTGATGGGTTTCCATCGGTTCAGGATCAAGATGAACAGCCCCAAGGTCGGTGCGAGCGCCACGACCAAATAGACGCCGGTTCCTAGCTGGGCACCCAGGATCGGGAAGAAGAGCAGGGCAGTGGTCGACCCGATCCGCAGCAGCGTTTGGCTGAATCCAGAGCCGACTTCGCGCAGCGAGGTCGGGGAGCGGGGGGTCGACATTCCCTGCGCCCCGGGGCCGGCGACGTGAGCGAAGACGAAGGCCACGAGCAGGGGCTGGGCCACCGCGCCGTGTGGGCACGCCGTGAACCGTCTGCGGAAATCGCCGAACGTTGGTTTGTCGCTGAAAGGTAGCTCTCTTGGAGCGTCCGGGTCGAGCTGGCCTTGTAGGCCGTAGGACTTCTGTAGAATCGCCGCGGGCAGATCAAGATCTCCCTGGTGGGCCGCCCGGGAGGGGGACTCGTCCATGTAGCGGTGGCGAACGAGCATGACAGCGAGCCCGCCTTTCGCGATACCCGAGTTGACCAGGTTGGGGACGTCGCGAGCGGATCCGATGATTATTGCCTCGCCCGTCGAATGCGAACCTGACATCTCATTGCTCCCTTAGTACGGACCCTACGGGCTTCGCGATAGTGCAGCTATGTTGTTCCGGAGTGGGGTGGGCGTACATGATCAGGTCTGAGGCGCTGCCCATCGAATGCGGACCTGTCACGGCATGTCGAGCAGGTCTGCGCGTTGCAGTGCAGGTGTCCGCCCCCGCGGAAGCACGACTACCGCGGCGATCGCTTCTGCTCGACCGCCATAGCCGATCCGCCCACGACTGACCCTGTCACAGGGTTCAGCACATCCTTTTGCGCGGAGGGATCGTGCCACGTACCGTCGATGAAAATGCTCGATGTATTCGCCATGAACGGTGAATCCCTCTCTGAGTGGCCGGGGCGGGCGCCGCCCCCCGCCCCGGCCACAGGGTCACGCGCTCGGGTACAGACGGGTCATCACGAATTCGCGGTGGCCCAGCGCCTCAGCGCAGGTGAGTCGTCCGTTGGTGGTCCGATCGATGACCGCCATGAGTTGGTCACCGGCCGCAGTGAGGTCGTACTCGCGGCGGAGCAGACCCGAGCAGTCAAGATCCATGTGTTCACTCATGGTCTCGGCGGTAGCCGGATTCGCGGTCAGCTTGATCACCGGTTCGATCGGGTTACCGATAATGTTGCCCTGCCCCGTAGGGAACAGATGCACGACAGCTCCTGCGGCGGCCATGAGCGTGATGCATTCTGCGGCCGCGGACGAAGTGTCCATGAAGTACAGTCCCGGCCCTGACGTTGGTGCCTCAGCGGCGGCCAGCGCACCAACTACCGGTTTCGTGCCTGTCTTGGCGATGTTTCCCATCGCCTTCTCCTCGATCGTCGACAATCCACCTCGGATGTTGCCCTGAGTGGGCTGCGAACCGAGCAGGTTCGCCCCGGTCCGCTCGACCATCGCGATGTAGTCGTCGTATATGAACTGAAACTTATCGCGCACAGTGTCGTTGATACACCGATCAGCGATCAGGTGTTCGCCTCCGGTCAACTCGGTGGTTTCACCGAAGAAGACCGTTCCGCCGGCGTCTACCCAGCGGTCGACTGCTTCCGAAGTGGTCGGGCACGATCCGAGCCCACTGGTGGTATCAGATTCGCCACACTTGACCGAGAGAACGATCTCACTGCGTTCCACCGGCTCACGGTGCTTCTCTGAGTCGTCCTGAAGGAATTGGGCGGCGACACGCGAGGCCTTCGCGATCGTCTCGAGATCTCCGTGACGCTCGATGGAGAATCCCTGAACCTTCTTGCCGGTCTTGGCGATTCCTTGAACGACTCGGTCTGTCCAGTTCGGCTCGATGCCGATAACCACGACCGAAGCCACGTTGGCGTTGCAACCGGTCCCGATCAGGGTGCGGAATGTCAGGTCGAGGTCCGGGCCGAATTGAAGGCGGCCATATGCGTGCGGAAGAGCGAGTGTTCCGGGCACCACCTTGGCTACCGCTTCGGCGGCCGCATTGGACAGGTCGTCCAGTGGCAGAATGACTGTGTAGTTGCGGATACCGACGGTGCCGTTCTCTCGGCGGTATCCGGTCAGGCGATGCTGTTTTGCCACCGTGCGCTCCTAATGTTGTGTACATGGACGTATGAGCCGCGGGTGATCTTCTCGGTGGTCACGCCCACACGGAGTCCGTACTCGATGACGTCCTGGCCGGCTTCGAGATCAACCAAAGCGACCTTGTGTCCCAGAGGGATTGGATCTAGAAGTTCGAGGCTGACCGATTCCGGCCCGCGAAGATATCCACCTTCGGCAGCACCGGGCTCGAGATCGCGCACTGCAACTGCGACGACGTCGCCGTCGTGGTGCGCGAGGAAGTCCGGCGCTCGAGTTGCGTTTTTCATATGTCCTCCTTTTTCGGCAAGAGGTCTTACCTCTCAGGCGAGTCTGGCACGGTGCGACTCGCGACGCAAGGGCGAAGGAAAGGAAAAGTCTCACTGAAGGAGGTAAAGTGGTCTTACCAACATTTCGAGAAGGGGATCTCCATGGCAGCTGAAGAAATTTGGGAGTCGCTTCAGCGGGGGCGTGTCTCGGACCTCATCGCGAGACGCATTCTCGATGTGATCGCGACAGACCAACTTCGCCCCGGTGACCGACTCCCTCCCGAGCGTGAGTTGGCTGCCATGCTCGGAGCCAGTAGGCCCTCGCTCCGAGAGGCGCTCCGCTCATTGAAGGCGCAGGGCAGAGTGGACGTCCGGCACGGGTCCGGAGTGTTCGTCGCAGACCCGGAGACCACTCGTAACCTGCGTGAGGCCCTCTACGCCGAGGAAGTCGATATCGAGGAACTTTTCGACATGCGCGAAGTGTTGGAGTTACCCGCCGCAGCCTGGGCGGCGCGTAACGGTGACACGGCCAGGCTCGAAAAAGTGTCCGAAGCGTATGAAGCTCTCAACGCTGCCAGTCTCGAACCGAACATCGACTGGCGTCATCTGCAGGCCCTCGACGCAGCCTTTCACATGCGCATCGTCGAAGCGGCCGGGAATCGATTCCTCGCCCGCACACAAGGCGTCCTGCACGAGATACTCTCCCGCGGCATGGAGACGACGCTGCAAGTCCCGGGGCGTCTGGAGCGTTCCCGCGCGGACCACCAGCGGATTCTTGATGCGCTCCTCGCAGGCGACCAAGCAGCGGCACGGCAAGCCGCACGGACTCACGTTGCCGGTGCACGGAAGGCGGCCCTCGGCCGGATACGGGAAGGGGCGTCCGGTCGCCATTCAGCCACCGGGTGAGCCCAGCAGGCCGAGATGGGGACCTTACAACGCGTTTGCGCGGCGAATCAGGCGTACCAGTTCGCCTGCGGGACCGTCGAGTTGACGGGTGCCGCGCCACACGGCGCGCAGCACCCTGTCGAGTTCGAGGCCGTCGACGTCGATCACCTTCAGCTCTCCGGCGCCGACCTGTTCCGCCACCGCGAGGGTGCTCATCACCGCGGGACCGACTCCGGCCAGCACGCTGGTGCGAATCGCGGCGGCGCTGCCCAGTTCGAGAAGTGGTGCCGCCCGGTCGTATTCCTGCAATGCCACGTCGAGGGTGGTTCGCGTGCCGGATCCCGGCTCGCGGGCCAGGAGCGGTGTGAGCGCCAACTCGGCGACGGTCAGCGCCTTCCGTCGCCGTGCCCACGGATGGGTGGGGTGAACGACGACGACCAGCCGGTCACGCGCGACCGTGAGACTCTTCAGCGGTCGGGGCACCGTCGGCGATTCGACGAACCCGACGTCGCAGATCCTGCTGTTGATCCGCTCGAACACCTGAGTCGAGTTGTGTACCTGCAGGTGGATGGTCACGTCGGAGTGCAAACGGCGAAACTGCCCCAGCCACCCCGGCATCAGGTGTTCCGCAACCGTCATGCTGGCACCCACCGTCAACTCGGCGGCGCGTTCCGCGCGCAGTCCCTCGGCCACGTCGAGCAGCCGGCGCGTGTCGGAGAGCACCCGGCGCGCCCAGTGCGCGATCACGGTTCCCTGCGGTGTCAGTATCGAGCCCGTCGGGCTGCGCTGCAACAGTGTCATGCCGAACTGGCGCTCGAGTTGCTTGATGGCGCGACTCGCATTCGGCTGCGCCATTCCGGCGAGTCTGGCGGCAGCGCTGAGGCTTCCGTGGTCGTCGACGCCCACGAGCAACTCGAGAACGGGGAACTCGGGCCATCTGCGGGACATGTATCGAGTATATGACCCCGGCGCAAGACATATCACATTGATATGTGTATATGTCGAGATGACGGCTACCGGAGACGGTCGCAATGACGGACCGTGGATCCATGAGTAGTCAACTGAGCGAATCGAAGTCCGAGGAACAGCGCGTCGAGAGCCCGGCAACGCTGCCGCGACTGCAGACCGCCACGGCCACTCTCCTGCCGGGTCTGGCGCTGTGCGCCGTCGCCACCGCCGTCGCCATGGGTGTCGGCCGGTTCCTTCCGACGGTGAGTCCGCTGCTCATCGCCATCGTGCTCGGCGCCGTTCTGTCGAACGTCGTGCATCTGCCCGAACGCCTGCGCCCGGGACTGCAGTTCTCCGCGAAGAAGCTGTTGCGGGTGGGCATCGCCCTCCTCGGACTCCAGTTGATGCTGAGCGACATCCTCGGACTGGGCTGGGGCGTCATCGTCGTGGTCGTCTCGATCGTCTGTCTCGGCATCGTGGGAACGATGTTCGCGGGCAAACTGCTCGGCCTCAGCTGGACCCAGCGCCTGCTCATCGCCTGCGGATTCTCGATCTGCGGTGCGGCCGCCGTGGCGGCCGTGGACGGTGTCGTCGACGCCGACGAGGAAGAGGTGATCACCGCGGTCGCGCTCGTCGTCATCTTCGGCACCCTCATGATCCCCGCGATCCCGCTGCTGTCGCGGGCGCTGGGACTCTCCGACACCGACGCCGGCCTGTGGGCGGGCGGGTCCATCCACGAGGTCGCGCAGGTCGTCGCCGCGGGCGGCGCGATCGGCGGTGCCGCCCTCGGCGTCGCCGCGGTCGTCAAACTCGCGCGAGTCCTCATGCTCGCCCCGGTCATGGCCGTCCTCAGCGTGCGCCAGCGCAAGCTCGCCGGCACCGACGCCGACGTGAAGCGGCCCCCGCTCGTCCCGCTCTTCGTCCTCGCGTTCCTCGTCTGCGTCGGCCTGCGGTCGTCCGGCCTGCTGCCCGCGGGCCTGCTCGCCGAGGCCAAGATCGTGCAGACCGGTCTCCTCACCGCCGCGATGTTCGCCCTCGGCGCCGGTGTCCAGATCGCGACGATCAAGAAGGTCGGTGCACGACCCTTCGTGCTCGCGGGCATCTCCACCGTGTGGGTCGCATCGATCGCGCTGGTCGGCGTGCTGCTCGCGGGCTAACGCACAACTGAGTCCCTACGATGCCCGATGATCGTGCGGGCGGGACTTACGCGGCAGGCGATTAGCCGGCGTCGCCTGATCGGTGTCCACCTGATTCGAAAGTGGTGCGCCTTCTGGAAGTGCACGACAATGGTGCCGGTCCTGATGTCTAGATCCTCATCGACCTTAACTTCAAATCCGAAGAAGGGCTTACTGAAACAAGCGCTCCGCTTCAATCCGTGGATCACGCCGAATGGCCGGCGGGACGCACCTGCTCGCGGCCTCGATCCAGTTCGATACGGTTCGTGAGGCGCCCTGTCTCTCGGAGGGTCCAATGGCCGCTCGCCCTGCTACGGGGCACGTCGATAGTGATGGGTCCGACAGCGACATTAAATTTAGCCACGTGACCAATCAACGTGGCGATATCCTTGAGGAGGGCACGCCCATCGCGAGGTGAGTCCACGGGTGAATGTCCGCTGGTCGTGCCGTCGGGACCAGCGCGCGGGAACCAAAGCCCGACGGCAGTGAGTAGACCGTCCGATGGGTGCAGGTGATCCGCTCGATACGCAGCGGTACCCGCCCTCGCCGGCCGCGGAGCTGGCTGACATCGGCTTCGATGACGCCCAGGAGATCGGTCGCGGCGGCTTCGGCGTCGTCTACCGCTGCACTCAGGCAGACCTCGAGCGCACGGTGGCGGTGAAGGTGCTCACCGTCGAACTCGACGACGAGAACCGGGCCCGCTTCTTCCGGGAACAGCGGGCGATGGGCCGGCTGACCGGGCACCCGAACATCGTCAACGTCCTGCAGGTCGGCGCCACCGACAGCGGCCGTCCGTTCATCGTGATGCCCTTTCACCCACAAGATTCCTTGGACGCGCGGATCCGCCGCGACGGGCCGCTGCCGTTGGGCGAGGCCTTACGGCTCGGGGTGAAGATGGCCGGTGCGGTCGAGTCTGCACACCGTCTCGGAATCCTGCATCGCGACGTCAAACCCGCGAACATCCTGCTCACCGAGTACGGCGAGCCAGAGTTGACCGATTTCGGCATCGCGCACATCAGCGGAGGTTTCGAGACCGTCACCGGCGCCGTCACCGGGTCACCTGCCTACACCGCTCCGGAGGTGCTCAGGGGTGATCCGCCGAGCCCGGCCGCCGACATCTATGGCCTCGGTGCCACCCTATTTAGTGCCCTCACCGGTCACGCCGCGTTCGAACGTCGCAGCGGCGAGCAGGTGGTCGCACAGTTCCTGCGGATCACCACACAGGAGGTGCCGGACCTGCGGGAGCAGGGGATTCCCGAGGATGTGTCCGGCACGATTGCCCGCGCGATGTCCCGCGAACCAGGTCAGCGGCCGGCCAGCGCCGCCGACTTCGGTGAGGAACTGGGACAGCTCCAACGTCATCACGGCTTCCCGGTCGACGAGATGGCCCTGCGCGCCGAACCGGGCCAGCCACTGACATCGCGCGGTGAACGAAGATCCCCGGCTCCCTCGGGGCTCGGCACGACGGGAATGCTCCCTCTGGAGATGACAAGTTTTATCGGCCGCCGCCACGAGCTCACCGAGTCGAAGAACCTGCTGGCCCGGTCCAGACTCGTGACGTTGACCGGCATCGGAGGTGTCGGCAAGACCCGGCTGGCGATGCGGGTCGCGTCGAGTACGCAGCGCGAGTACGCCGACGGTGTGCGACTAGTCGAGTTGGGTGAACTGCGCGACGGTTCCTCGCTGGTCGACGCGGTGGCCGCCGCCGTGGGGGTACGGGACCACTCGGCGAGGCCGCTGCGGGACGTCCTGATCGAGTTCCTCGTACCGCGCGAACTGTTGTTGGTGCTGGACAACTGCGAGCACATGGTCGACGTGGCTGCGGAACTGGCCGAGATCCTGTTGCGGGTATGCCCTGGGCTGAGGATCCTCGCCACCAGCCGCGAGCCCCTGGCCATCCGCGGAGAGGCGGTGCTGCGGGTACCCCCGTTGGCCGTCCCGGATCCAGAAGGACGGCCGTCGTTGCGGGGGTTACCCAAGTACGATGCGGTGATCCTGTTCGCCGAACGCGCCGGTGCCGTCGTTCCCGGCTTCGCGCTCACCGAGGAGAACGCGGCGACGGTGGCGGGGATCTGCCACCGGCTCGATGGGTTACCGTTGCCGATCGAATTGGCTGCGGCTCGGCTGCGGGCGATGTCGCCCGAGCAGATCCTTGGGCGGCTCACCGACCGCTACGCCCTGCTGACCCGCGGCAGCCGGGGTGCGCCGAGCCGGCAACAGACCCTGCGGTTGTGTATCGACTGGAGCTTCGAATTATGTACCGCCGAAGAGCAACTGGTGTGGGGTCGGCTGGCGGTGTTCGCGGGGAGCTTCGAACTCGATGCGGCGGAGCGGGTGTGCGGCGGCGATCTGGCCCCGGACAAGTTACTGGACACGCTGACGTCGTTGGTGGAGAAGTCGATCCTGATCCGGGAGGAGCACGGGTCGGTGGTGCGGTTCCGGATGCTCGAGACCCTCCGCGAATACGGCTACGAGAAACTCGAGCAGACCGGTGAGGACATCGCTTTGCGTCGCCGCCACCGGGACTGGTACGAGGCGTTGGCGCTCGAATCGGAAGCCGAGTGGATCAGCACGCGCCAGCTCGACTGGATCGCCCGGTTGAAGCGGGAACAACCGAACCTGCGGGAGGCCCTCGAATTCAGCATCGACGACGACCCCGCCGCCGGACTGCGCGCCGCCTCCGCTCTTTACGTATTCTGGGCTTCGCAGGGTCTTTACAGTGAGGGGCGTCGCTGGCTCGACCAATTACTTGCCCGCCAGACCGGCCCCCCAACGCTCGAGTGGATCAAGGCCCTCTATTGCGCCAGCGCGATGGCGAATGTACAGGCTGACCTCCAGTCGGCTGCCGCGCTCGTGGAGAAGGGGCGCGCGTTGACCGCGCAGAACGACGACCCCATGATGCGGGCTCTCGTCGACGACGCTGACGGCATGCTTGCCCTCTACAGCGGTGATCTCCCGCGCGCCTGCTCCTACCTCAGGGCTGCCGCTGCGGAGTTCAGCGGACAGGGGTATTCAACGCTTGAAATAGGCGCCTTGTACCCGTTGGGGTTGGCCTTCGGACTGGGCGGAATGACGGAGGAGTCGATCGAGTGTCATGAGCGTGTACTCGCAATCACCGAAGCGTTTGGCGATAGATTGTACCGTTCACTTTCGCTGTGGGCCTTGGCCATTGCCGTGTGGAGACAGGGTGATGCCGATCGCGCGGTCCGACTCCTCGAGCAGTCGTTGAAGCTGTCGCGGCAGGTGCACAGCCCCCGCGTGGCCACCTCATGCCTCGAGGCGCTGGCCTGGATCGCATGCGAGCAGCTCGACCCACCGCGGGCTGCGGTACTGATGGGGTCGGCAGCAGAGCTGGCGCGGTCGATGGGTAGCTCTGCGGTGGTATTTTCGGATCTCTCTGTCTACCACGATGAATGCGATCAGAGAACTCGACGGCTAATTGGAGCCAAAGCCTTCGAAACGGCACACCGCAAAGGCCAACGCCTCAGCTTCGATGCGGCAATCGCCTACGCCCTCCACGAGCAACCCCTCAACGCCTCTGATGCTCCCGTCGTCGACAGGTCGGTGCGACTGACCAAACGAGAACGCCAAGTCGCCGACCTGATTGCCGAAGGCCTGACCAATCAGGCCATCGCCGACCGCCTGGTGATTTCACCCCGGACTGTCCAAAGCCATGTGGAGCACATCCTGGCAAAACTAGGTTTCACATCCCGGACACAGATCGCGGCATGGGTTGCGGAGCGGATCGGCGAATAATCAGGCGGCGCCCACCGGCTATAGCGTAACGCCGATAAAGATTGCGCCAGTCGAAGCGCCGGGTCTCCTGGCCGAAACCGCGGGCGCTGAGCCCACAAATTGTCATGGAGCCCCAACGTTGTAGCGCGACAACGACCTGACGTCGCAAACACTGCGGCTACCACAGAGTGAGGGGCGATCCGGCGGCGAGAAATGATCAATACCTGTGGATCAGACTCTATAGCCGTGCGCTGAGAGCGGCGGCGGACTCGGCCTTTTCGCCAAGTTCTGCCATGAGTGCGATCCCGTGTTTCTCTACATGACTCTCGGCGAGGGTCTGGGCTAGTGCTTCTTCGCCCGCGCAGATGGCGTCGCAGATCTGTCGGTGTCCTTCGGTGATTACCTCGGGGGACGAGCGAATGTTGGTGTTGGAGACGTAGAGTAAGGTTGCGCCGAGAATCAGATCGTATTGTCGGCGGAGGCGCCGGTGCCGAGTCAGGTCGACGATGGTGGAGTGGAATCCGACATCGGCTTGGGCCAGTCCGAGGCGGTCGGATCCTGAGCAGCATGCAACGATGCGGTCAAAGTCTTGGCGCAGACGTTGTCGGCCCTCATCGTCGATCTTCTCTGCGGCCAGCCGTGCAGCAATTCCGTCCAGGCTTTTACGTAGGGTGTACAGCTCCCATGCGTCCTCCGCGGACAGTTCCGCGACGCTCCACCCCGAGTATGCCTGCCGCACGACCAGGCCTTCGGCGGCCACATGGAGCAGTGCGGTGCGGGTGGTGGATCGCGAGACCCCGGTTTCGCTCGCCAGTGCCGCTTCGGTTAGCCGCTGGCCAGGGGCCAGCCGTCCGCTGACGATCGCATCGCGTAACCAATCGGCGGCCTGCTGATCAAAGCTTTGTCTGCTGATACCGCTGGCGCCCGAGCTCGTCATTTTGTTAATCCTACATGATCAATCCTTGACCGCCCTGTAGTGACGTGGCACACTCCCGATTGTTAATCCTTAATGATCGAGGATTGACGTCCCAATGGAACGCGCGAATGAAGGGGTTCTAGTGAAGATCACCAATGTGGAGACGCTGTCTTGTGACGCCGGCTGGCGTAATTACCACTTCCTGAAGATCACCACTGACGAAGGAATCGTCGGCTGGTCGGAGTTCGACGAGGCATTCGGGCCCGCAGGTCTATCGCACGTCATCGAGAACTACGGCCAGTGGCTGATAGGGAAGGAGGTCTCGACTCATGAACTGCACTACACGACCATGGCGTCGACAGCCCGCCCTGCTCCGCATGGGATGACGGCAGAGGCGTTCGGCGCGATCGAGAACGCACTACTCGACGCGAAAGCCAAGGCACTCGACGTCCCGGTGTATGAACTTCTCGGCGGCCGGCTTCGCGACTCGATACCTGTGTACTGGTCACACTGCGCGAGCTGGCGCATCAACCATCCGGAGCTCTATCCCCCCCGAATCACCGATCTCGCCGGAGTCCGCGCCGCAGGTGAGGAAGCGCGCGAGCGCGGCTTCACGGCCGTCAAGACCAACATGTTCACTCATGGCGAAGGTGGGGCAAAGGCCTGGATGGCAGGCTTCGCCAATCCGTTCGAGCCAGGACTGAACGTCACCCCGAAGCTCATTAGGGACGTCGTCTCGCACGTCGAGGCCCTGCGCGACGGGGTCGGCGACGAGGTCGAGGTTCTGCTGGATCTGAACTTCAATGCCCGCACCGAAGGAGTCCTGCGCCTACTCCGTGCGCTCGAGCACCTCGACCTGTTCTGGATCGAACTCGACCTCTACAACCCGCGCGCACTCTCCCACGTCCGGAGTCAGAGCCGACACCCGATCGCTTCCTGCGAGACGCTCTTCGGTGTCCGGCAACTGCTCCCGTATCTCGAGACGCAGGCGATCGACGTCGCGATCATCGACACGGTCTGGAACGGCGTCTGGCAGTCGATGAAGATGGCATCGACTGCGGAGGCCTTCGACGTAAATGTGGCACCCCACAACTTCTACAGCCACCTATCGACGATGATGAACGTCCACTTCGCCGCAGCTGTTCCGAACCTGCGGGTGATGGAGACCGACATCGACCGGCTGCCCTGGGATGACGAACTGTTCAGCACCAGCCCCCAGATCGTCGACGGCGCCATTCTCGTCCCCGCCCAGCCCGGCTGGGGCATCGAACCCAACGAAGACGCCCTCCGCGCCCACCCGCCCGTTCCACGCACGAGCTACCTCGGACTCGATTAGAGACGCAATTTCCCCAACCAGAGAATTACCGGAACGTCATCCAATGGTGGCACCACTGCACCGGACATCTCGGGTTATCTCGATGAATTCATCGATACGTCCGCCGGCTGTCTCCGACCATGACTCGCTCGGCGTAATCGCCACCCCGGCTCGAAAAGAAAGTAAGACGATGACCGCACCTCCGCGGACCGGATCGCCCGAAGCGACCGCACACTCCGCCTACCGCAAGATCTTCCGCCGGATCGTCCCGGTAATCATGTTGATGTACCTGTTGGCTTGGCTCGATCGTGTCAACATCGGGTTCGCAGCACTGACAATGAACAAGGATATCGGCCTCAGCGATACCGCATTCGGTCTGGGCGCGGCGTTGTTCTTCGTCGGGTACTTCATCTTCGAGGTCCCCAGCAACGTCATCATGGAGAAGGTCGGCGCTCGTATGTGGCTGGCCCGAATCATGATCACCTGGGGACTCGTGTCAGCTGCCACCGCATTCGTCGTCGGCGAAGTCAGTTTCTACGCCGTACGTATCCTCCTCGGTATCACCGAAGCTGGGTTCTTCCCCGGCGTCCTGCTGTACCTGACGTTCTGGGTCCCGCGTGCGCTCCGTGGCAGAATCACGGCCTTGTTCTTGATGGCGGCACCGCTCGCGACCGCGATCGGTGCACCCATCGCCTCGCTGATCCTCGCGCATCTGGACGGCTTCCTGGGCTTGAAGGGCTGGCAGGTGCTGTTCCTTGCCTTCGGGCTTCCGACCGCGCTGGTTGGTGTCGCGGTGTTCTGGCTGTTGCCGTCCAAGCCGGCCGATGCCAAGTGGCTGACCGCGGACGAGAAGGCATTCCTGCACCACCAACTCGCGCTCGAACAAGCCGACACCGATAAGGACGCCGGACACTCGACCTTCTCCGCGCTCAAGTCGCCAAAAGTTCTCGCCCTCGCCTTCGTCTTCTTCGGAATCGCCTCCGGCAGCTACCTGCTGAACTTCTTCCTGCCGCAGGTGGTCGCATCCTTCAAGACGACCTACGGAATCTCACTGTCGGTGACACAGATCGGACTGATCTCCGCCATCCCTTTCCTGTGCGCCGCACTGGTCATGTACTTCGCGGCACGTCGCTCCGACCGCACCCAGAAGCGCGTGGTGTACGTCAGCGGCGGTACGGTGATAGGGGCGGTCGCTCTGGCGCTGAGCCCCTTTGTCGGCAACCCGGTGCTGGCAATAGTGCTGCTCTCGGTGACCGCGTCCTGTGTCTACATCGCCCTTCCGCTGTTCTGGCAGTTGCCACCACGATTCCTGACGGCGGCGTCCGCCGCCGCGGGAATCGCACTGATCAACTCGGTCGGCAACCTCAGCGGTTTCGTCTGGCCTTACGCGACGGGAGCCCTCAAAGCCACGACCGGCACCTTCACCGTGGCGTTCGTCCTCGTCGCCGCCACAATGTTCATCGCGGCCGTGGCCGTCATTGCCCTCGACCGTTCCCGGAAGCGCCAGGACAACGCGCGCCCCTCGCGTGAGGAGCCGGAACTCGAGACGGTCGCCCGAGTCGACCGGTAGACGCAAACACGCACGCAAATACGCGGGATGATCCGACCAGACGGCGCGGATCATCCCGCCCCGGGTGGGACTCGACGGGAATCGCCTTTCACCGGCGGCGATCCCCGCCAACACCTAGGGCCACCTCACCACACAGATCGCCGTGGAGTCGGCGGATTGAAACCGGTCGTCGCAACACCTCGATCAATCAGCAAGTGAGTGCAGAGCACCCGCCGAGCGGTCACCCGTGAGTACTTATCAACGCTCCGCTAGTCGAGTTCAAGTCGCGCTCACACACCCAGGAACGATCCCGACCTAAGGATCGACTTCTAGTCGAGTCGCAGCGAGAACCAGTCCCCTTGTCGATACTGCGGTCGGTGTGTCGTCCCTTCGGCATCGACGGTGGGCTCAGGGCCCGCTTGTGGTTCTGGTTCCCACAGTTGCGTCACGGTGGCCGCAGTGGAGGAGATCAACTTTCCGTCGAGGGTGACAATCTGCTCGGACATTCCAAGCTGCGGCCACGTGGTCGCGACCTCGATCGGTCCGGCGGGAGGTACGGGTACCAGCAGGTACTCGCCGCGGACCGACCCACGTCGTCCGTCCGCCGAACGCAAGTCCAGCAGTTTGTTTCGTGCCTTCCGCGCGGTGGTGACGGACGTTCCGTCCGCGAAGCCGAGACCAAGAAGTAGGGGTGCACTGAAGTGGGTGAACTGGGGGCGCCCATCGAACGAACCGAGGTGCAGCGACAGATCCGGATGCTTGCAGCGGGCATCGATGGTGAACATCATCCCGAACGAGTACACCCTCACCGCAGACAACCACACGACCGCGTCGTCAGTCCGGTTGAGGTCGAGCGAAATCGGAAGGTCGACGGGTCGTTCGCTGCGTAATGCCTCGGCGAGACCCTTGTACGTATATCTCACTGTTCCTTGCCTGTCTTCGCGCTCGTGGGTCCGCTCGTGGTCGGTGCGTTTTCGGAGTCAGGGCGAAGTCCCTCAGTGGACATGCTGTCCAGCATGGCAGAACCATAGGGTGCGGTGGGCGCGCGCGAACTGGTGCGTGTGCGCAACGCCGAAGATCTGCCGGCTCTATGCGTGGCGGTGCTCTCCTCAGCGCGCACGGCCGCGAAGGACGAATCCACATGCCGCCGGCGCCTCACATCAAGATCGCGCCGTCGGGCGGTGTGCCACCGGGCCACCGTGTTTGCGCCGAGTACTTCGTTCCGTGGGTGATGGACTGGTCGAGCGTGGATTTCGTGAGGTCGACGTCCGCCAGGACAGCGTTGGTCAGGTCCGCGCGGGTGAAATTCGCAATGCCGACCTCAGCCGCGGTGAAGTCCGCGATGGTGAGATTGGTGTCGGTGAAGTCGGTGTCCCTGATCTCCGCACCGATGAATTTCGCCTCGACAAGTTGGGCGTCAGTGAACTTGGTTTCGCGGATTGACGCATCGGTGAAGTCAGCTCCATTGAGGTGCCCATGTGTGAGATCGGTCCCGTGCAACAGCGTCTTTGCCAGCTTGATGTCAGACAGGAACACCCATGCAAGGTTTGTCCTGTAGAGATTGGCATCAGTCAGGTCGGCCCCAATGAGGTCGGTGCCGCGCAAATCCGCGTCCGAAAAATCAGCCCGCATAAGCTTGGCGCCAGTGAGATCGAGAGCACAGGTGCGCCAGTTCCGGGGATCCTCTTTGGCCCGCGACTTGAGCCGGTGCGCTCGAACGGTAGCGATGATCGCAGCCCTGACGGTGTTTTCCTCCTCGCGCATTGCACGCTTCTCAGCGTCGGTGGTGTCCTCACCGCCATAGCGCGCCGCAGTGTCTGTGCGAAGGTACGCGCACAACAGGTCGATACAGACTTGCCGCTCGGTGTCGTCACCGAACCCGTGCCAGTCATCGGCGAGTGCTGCCAGCGCGTACACGCCGGCCATTCTCACGGGGAACTGAGGTGACCCGAGAAGTTCGGCGGCCTCGGTGTACCTCTCGCGGAGTGCTCGTTCGGTGGTGTGCCGGAATTGTTCCTGGCTGAGGACGAGCGCGCCGGCGGCTGTCTGCTGAGCGAGTGCGGCTGTCATTTGCGACTTGGCGGACACCTCGAGCGCTTTCGATGCGGTGGCCTGCGAGTCTTCGGTGCTGCGTTGACGGCGGTACGCGAGCAGTGCCGCACCACCCAAACCGATCACTGTGACCATCGTCAACGCCGTTCTGGCGGCGTTGAAGAGCACGTCACCGTTGACGTCGGCGGCCGCGGTGAAGAAGCGGTCGCCGCCGAGCTCGGTTTGAGTCCATACGAACAGGCAGAAGAACAGGACGCCGAGGAGCAGGGTGACGACGATGCCGATCGTGACGAGCCATCCAAGCCGCAGCGGACGAGGTTCTGCGGCTTCGGGCCGGCCACCGAGTTTCGGTTCTTCTCGCACTGGCTCGTCTGAAGTATGTGTGCTCACATCGCGCATTCTCGCGCAGCAGCGAAACGGCTCATTCGCCGCCACCGCGCTGTCCAGCGGGGGAGTGGCCGCGTCGGATGATTGCGCCGATTCCCGGAGGGCGACTAGTGCTGATACTTCGACTGAATCGAAGCGACGTTCGCTCGGTAGTACTGGAAAGCGTTGAAGTCGGCGAGACGCGCACTGATCGTCTCGGTGTCCAATCCGGCACGGCGAAGTAGGACGATGCGCAAGACCCAGGGCACAGACCAGGCGACAAGCGTCATCGCGTCGATCTTCTCGAGCATTTCTCTCTTGTCGTCATCCAATTGATGAGCGAGCAGGTTACGGGTCTTCACAACCGACGGCGCCCAGGGAAGGTTCGTAAATCCGGCTGTCACTTGAGGTACGACCTCGACTGCCGCTTGCTCGAGCTGCTCGAGCCGGGCCCGGTACGTCATATTTCCCGTCCCGGAGAACAGTCGCCTGTGGAGTCCTTCCGCGACGGAAGCCATCGTCAACGCCTCCGCCTGAATGGCGACACCCTTCGGTGGGTTCGCGACGACGGCGGGAAGTCCGTCGAAAGCAACCGAGAGATCGATCCAGCTGGCGAAGTTGTCGATGCCGAGAACAGATGAGGGCAACAGCACCTCGGTTGGCTGCTTTCTGCGACGGATGGGCTCCGAGCTGCGGCGCTTTGTCAGCACCGAAATCCATGGGGATGTCGCTGGGCCTACCCGAAGTTGTGTTGGACCAATGTCGAGGTCCATCCCCGATGCCAGGCGCGCAAGGGTGAGTGCTGGTGAAGTCACCAAGGAATCGCATTCGCGGAGGGTCATCGGTTCCGTCAACTCGAAGACGAACCACACAGACTGTCCGTCGCGCGAAATGCTCAAGGAACCCACTGTTCCTCCTTGTGCGGTCATCCCATCTTCGAGATGGGTCCACCACCGAGGATCGTCGAGTTGGAAGCGCACTGCGCTGAAGCGTTCATCGTGACCGTCGACATGCGCGCCGTCCAAGACGTAACGCACGCGGAAGCTTTGAGAGGCCACACCAGCTGTTCCCATCGCGTCGACGAGCGTGACGTCGCGGCCGGCGTCGAGGACTCCGTGGACTGTGATGGGGGAGAAGTCGGCTACTACATCCTCGGGGTCCCCGGATTGCGTCCAGTGCGTCTCACCGTTCGGGAACATCGTCATCGTGACTGCGCGCATGTCGACCAGGTCGATGGTGTCTAGCAATGCATCTGTCTGGGCTCGGACAGTGAGTTCACCGCGGCGCCGACGAGCAGGTGCTTCGGCTGCCCAGAAGTCACCTTCAAGGGGAATCTGGCTTTCTGCGTCCGTCGATTGCTCCGCAGCCAGCTCCATCGGCCCGGGTTGCGCAGGTGCTTGTCGGTTGGCGCGGGCTACTCGCTTGAGCTGAGTCGGAACCCTGCTGGCCAGGCACTTGACTGCCGCCTTCAATCGCTTCTGCATCCGCGCAGTCAACCAGATTCGCAGAGGGCAAGTAGATCCGAGATGGTGATATGGATGCCAGTTGCTGGGCTTGTGAGAATAGGGCGGGCCTCAGGCGTCGCTGTCGCTGTCCTCGACCTGGTCCTGGTCGTATTCGGGGTGCGGCCCGCCGCGAATGGCGATTGCGCCGACGATCATGGAGTACTCGACTATGAGGGTGGCGATGAGGGCGAGGATGAATTTGCCGCATTGAATGCCGACCAGCCCCCCGATCGGTATTGCAACGGCAGAGCCGACCACAGCCGACTTCCATAGCCAGCCCATTCTCCCCATGCCGGGTACCTTAGCTGAACGGTCGCCCAGGTCGCTCTCCGCACGTGGGTGAGAAGGTGAGGCCCCGCCTCAGATCAGGGTCAGAACCCGCTTGTCGACGATCCGCGTACGGACCCGTTCCATGATCGCGGAATGGGCCAGCTCGTCGAAACACGCCGTCCGCCTCGAACACCCAGTGATGATTCCGGGTCCCGAGAGCGTGAATCTCAGCGATCGCGTCCTGAGCTCGCTCTGAGGGTCGTCGGCGGCGCATCCTTTGAGCGAGCCGATGATTTAGTCTCGCGAGATGACGGCATGGATCGAGGTCCTCACGGCACTCACCACCGGCCCCGATGTACCTATACGCGGCTCCATTCGGGAGGTGCGCCCGGATGGGTCCGCGAAGAAGGAGGGGTTCGCCTCGTTCACGACGTCGACTCCGATGCTGGTTCTGACCGGTGACGGATGTCGGGTGTGGCGGAGCGGTGATCGGTTGCGTGTCGAACGCGATGGGCGTCCGATCTTCGCCACCGATGGCACCCGGGCGTGGGATTTCACCGCCGACTCCGAGCGGCCCCGAACCGGTCCACCCACCGCGTCCTTTATCTGGGCCGGAACCAGTTCCTACTACGTCGACGCAGCGCCGCCGAGTGGTCGGGCGATGACTTCACCAAGCCCACCGGCCGGTCGAAGAGACGGACTTCGCCGGCCGACGTTGCTGGACAGTCGAGCTCGCCCCCCCCGAACAAGCCTCATCCGCTCCGGATCTGGGTGGATATCGAGTCCGGTCAGATGCTCGGCTACCGGTCCGAGCGGGTGGGCGAGGGGGCGCAGTTCGTCGAGCTCGTAGTCGGGGAAGGCTGTTCACGTGGGATGGGCCGGTGTACACGCCGGAGAAGTACCAGCAGGTGTTGAAGGACCGGCACCTCGCGGTGCAGCGTGAGCAAACGGTCTGGTTCACCGAGGCCGTCGCTGCGGTGCCGATCCTCACGCGGTTGCCGGTGGATTTCACCCCTGACAGTGTTCCGTTCCGGGATCCGGAGACCGGTGCGTTCGACGCGCACAATCACCAGACATTGCTGGCCTGTCGGCCGCGCAGCGAGGACGGGTGGACACCGTGATGCGCCGGGCGGCGGCCTACCTATCGCGCGATGTCAACCCGTTACCCTTCCTCCGCTTCCTGTTCGAGCAGCCGGATACGTTTGCGGGCCTCGCGGAGCTCGTCGGATTCGTCTCGTGTGAGGCCGGGTCGGGTGCCGTCCTCGATGTCGGCCTTGCGCAGCCAGTTCTTCAGACAGGTTTCGGAGATCCCGAAATCCTTCGCGATCTGCTCCAGCGGGGCTTCGCGTTTGCGGGCCACGGCGACGACGTCGCGACGGAACTCCTCCGGGTACGGCTTCGGCATGTCGATCATCCTTCCACTGTGAGGGCGGATCCCTCACAGATTAGGTGTCAACCAGAGCCGGGGCAGTCCCGAACTGCTTGCCCTGCGCCTCGGTGCTGGCGGTGACGAGGACGCGGTCGATCTCTGCAGGCATGCCTGCCAGGTCGATCGCTATGGATTCGTCCGACACGAGGGTGACGCCTTGCGCCTTCGGGTTGTTGAAGAAAATGAAGTCGTCGTCGTTGCGGACCACGCCGGAGTTGGTGAGCAGTACTGCGGCGATGTCCACAGCGCCAGCGGACTGGGTGGTCGAGATCCGGACGGTGTAGCTCTGATCGGTGAGATCGACTTTCGACCCCTTAGACACCTCAGCCATTGGCTCCCTTTCGGCATGCGCTGGTCGGCACCCCCAGCCGAGGTGCGATTGCCCGGTCATAGACACAGGGACGAAGACACTGATCGGTAGGTTTACTCCACTACATGACGCAGATCGCCGATGCGCTGCATCCGAAAAGGTAGCCGGGACCCCGCGACATCGCGTACGAACGGATGCCAGCCCAGATGAGCTGTTCCCGTGGGGACTCAGATCACGTCGTACGACCGGTGCGCCGGCCTCCTTTTCCGGGCCGCGGCGTGCTACATCCAGCACGGCCCGAATAGCTCGCACAGTCTCGTCGCTGACCCCGTCCTCGAGCCACCGGTGAAGTGGCGAACCGATTTCCACCCGATACGGGTGGGAGAGCCACGTGAGCGCCCAGACTTCACGCAGAGCGGCGAGCAGGTCCGTACGGTCGAGTTGCCGAGGGTGCACGCCGAGTGACCGGTCGGATCAGCACGTTGGGCATGGAGGACGAGGGTCGCCACGGTTCCCAGTGGGACCTCCAAGGTTGACGGATTGTTCGACGTTCTATGCCATGCGGCGGATATGGCGGTCGCGGTCTTGCGCGCGGTGGACGAACCATCAGCCTCCCGGCACCACCACGCGGTGTTTCAGTCGCTTGGAAGGAACTGTGGGCTGTCCGCCTCTGACGTCCGATGTCGTCCGGATGTCACCTCCCCCAAACACGCGCATACGTTCCCCGTATCGGGGTTTGCTCCGCAGGAGCTGTCGTTCATCGGTGCCCGACACCCGAACAAAGAGGCATCTACCGCTCAGATGTTGCTGAGATCGGAAATGACCTGGTCGAATGCGCCGGTGCGTCCGGGTGTCACGACCTTGTGGAAAACAGTCAGTACACACTCGTCCAGGGCGTCAGTTGCCGCCAGGCTCTTTCGGGTGACTGTGCTTCGCTGGGACCAGCGGCCACGCACCATGTGCGCCAACGCGACTCCGTCACGCAGGGCCGTCGCTTTTCGGCTCGATGAATGGGTGAAGAGGTACGCTCTGCCCGCGACCATGACGTCACATCGTTTATTCTTTCGCCGCATCGCGTTTGGCTTCTGGTCGGTCACGGTACCGATCGTCCCGTCGGAGAGGCGAAGCGTGGCGGGATAGCCCTTGCGGAAGACGAGCGTGTCCCGACCTTCGCGATCGGCCACCGGTGAATCCCCTCTTCGCCCTCTCGGATCACCATTGTTCCCAGCGTCGTGGGTCGGAAACAGTTCGCCCCACAAGATTCCGGACGGGTCGAAGATCGCTATTGCCGAACCATCTTCGGACCGTGTGACGGACCACCCGGTTTCTGTCGGACTGTTCCAGTTCATGGGGACGATTATTCCTCCTTCGTGCCATCGCCCCGACTGAGCGATAACCGCCTCACGGGCAGGTGGATGGGTTGGTCTCAGGCGGAGTCGTCCGGACACTGACCGTCTGGGTCGATCGGGCAGAGAGTGACTGGAAGCCCGAAGTTGTCAGTAGTCTGGCGAACTTGCACATCTCCGGAGTCCGTGATGATCACGATCCGCGCGGTGCCGCCGATCCCTGCGGCCCCCACCTGCTGATCGGCCTCCCGACCATCAATTCTCACTTGCTCGCGAACCGCGGCCGCGAGCTCCATCACCGAAGGGACGTCTTCGGACGTGGTGACATTGCTGACTTCACTCTGCAGTCTCAGTACGGTGTTGTGAGGCGCCTCGAGGTAGGCGATCCGGAGAATGCGAAGTACCGCGTCGGCCGTGACGTCTGCGGCGGTGAGAGCATGATCACTTGTTTCGTCGGCAAGCGCCGCAGTGTCGGACCGGGCCGCATGGACGCCAGCAAGTTCTCCCTGCAGCAGCACGTTCTGATCGATCACGCGACAATCCGGAGTCGGGTGATAGGTCGCCGAGAATGTCGCTGTCACGGCCTCACCCGCGTCCAGCCCGTATGGCACACAAAGCCAGGTCAGTTCACCACCAGCGGTGGACTTGCATCGGCATCCCGTGGGAAACTTCGACGCTGTTGAGGACGGTAGCCCTTCACCAGGTGAGCACAAGCATCCGTATTCATCGGGCGGAAGCCACTCGTAGATCGGTGTCGCGTCGCATTTGTCGCAGGTGAAATTTGCTGCACATCGGCTGCATTCGTCGCGCGGGTAGACACACCCGAATCCGTCGTTGCGGACATAGTTGTCGCTGCAATCGCACTCTTGCTCGCTGTTGTACTTCTCGATGACCAGCGCAAGCGATCGAGCAAAATCGCCCGGCCCAGAGATCGGACGCCCGGCTGCGGCTCGTTCCTTCACCAGCAACTTCTCGATCGCGGAAATGGAGACATCTCCGACGGTGCCGCGACCGCTCGACGCGGTGACGTATCCCCCATCCCCGACTCGATGAATGCGAATCTTCTCAGCCGTATCAGTCTTGATGTGTTTCGGGAGGTTCGGTGTGCATGTGCGGCCGTCAGCAGCAAGTACGTAGCCGTTTGTTGCGCGGGCGAAAACGATGGCTGTCACTCATCCATTGAAGCCGAACTCTCTGAGCCAGGCGTGTCGCCCCGCCGTATCCACGACCGGATCGTCTACAGGACCATCCGAGCGAACCCCAGGAGGGTCAGATGGACTCCTGGGCCAACGCTTCGGATCGGCCCAGGCACACGTAAGCGGGCCGCGGCCACGGCCGCGACCCGCCCCTGCATCCGACGCTACTTGAACGATCCGTGCGAGCTGCCCAGCGGTGAAAGCTGCAGCTGCCACGAGAGCGGGTTGCCTTTGTCGCCGACGAACGTCACTTCGGTGAACGATCTCTTGTCGTACGTCTTCGGTGACGCCGACACCGACGACGACTGCCCGTCTCGGCGGCCGGAGAGCCGCAGCGACGTTGACGCCGAGCTGTTACGACCGATGGCTTCTGCAGTGACCCGATGCACCGTCTGCCCACCAGCAGGGGCTTCTTGTAGTCGCAGATCTTCCATGCCGCTTTCGGCGACCCGGTTGGCTGAACGTTCTCACAGATCGGTGCCGCTGATGCCTCGACCGCGCTCACCGTGCCGGCAGACGCAATCCGCCGCGAACACGGCTGCGACCATTGCACTTTTCTTGATCATGCGGGTTCTCCCCCCTTTGTCCCAGTACCACTTGTCGGCGAACGTGGCTTCGGCGATGGGCAGCCTTCCTTCCGCGTAGAACTCTCCACAACCGGACGGCAGCTTCACTGTCTGCGTCGCCTGCGCGTGACCCTTGATGGTCACCCGGAAGAGCCGCTTCGGGCCGTTCTTGTCGTAACAGAACACCTCACCGGTCACGATGGCCTTGGAGTTGTTGCATGCGCTGCTACGCGAGAGGTTCAGGTACGCGCTGTCCTTCTTGTAGTCCAGATTGATCTGGGGGCTGCAGCTTCCGGCAGACGCCTCACTGACACCTGGACCGACCAAACATGCTGCTGCGACCCCGATTCCCGCGGCCGTCAGGGCGATCTTGTCGGCCTCGAACAGAGCGGATCCCACCAGATCGGTGGTGACCGGAGCTCCGTTGTAAGCCCAGTCGGCGCCGGGGAGCCGTCTTCGGCTACCCAGGGGTGGCATTCGAAACGGCCGGACCGGTACTTCGAGTCCACCAGGACCACCCCGCCCGGCCCGATCACGATGTCGTCGGCGTCAGCGGCAGTGTTGTGCAGCGCCCGAGAGTGCAAGACGTGCCACGGCTGCACCGTCAAAGGCACTAACGATGTGATCGACATCGGCGTTGATGTGCCGGGCCCAGAGGAACGGCAGCCCACTCGGCGTAAACGTCGCCAGCGGCCCGAGATTCGCTGATTCCGCGACGGCGCCGAGATTCGATGTCCGTACGACAGTCGGGCAGCACCGCCGCCGGATGGCATTCCCCGAGCAGTTGTACACACCGGCCCGATTGAACTGGACGGCAACCCGTATGTCGGGCGGTGGACTCGAGGCCGCCACAGCCATGCCTCGACGATCAAAGGTCGATAGGTCTGTTCGTCGTCCGTGTCGATCAGGAGGTAGTCGCCGACGGAATCGCCGAGCACATCCGTAGTGCGGCCTCCGTCTCGAGGACACGTATCCGGCGATCACGTCCAACTGTCCTGTATGCGGCGATGCTGGCGTGGATGTGAATAGGATCGAACAGTCCATGTGGGGGTCGACGTACTCGTGCTGTCGAGATCCCACAGCGTTAGACCCGTACTGCGGGCCTACAAGATCTTGTACTTGAACTGTCGCCTCTGGAAGTTGATGCTCGCGGAGAATGATGCGTGCCGCTCGCGTTCGGTACGGCTTGGAGACAGTGCGGGGCGGGCAGCGAGGAGACTCCCAACCGGTCCTCGATCGTTGCGGGTGCAGGCTCGACGGGCGGTGTACCGCCACCGACTAACCGTGTCCGCACGGGTCGTGAGTGGTGCACCGCCTGACGAGGAGCCCTGTCCCAGGTCATCGACAGAGGTGAGACGGTGTGGCTGGTCAGCGGTCCTGCCACTGGGGTTCGCGTTTGCCCAGAAACGCGGAAATACCCTCCTGGGCATCGCAGGTGACCGCATTGACCGCCATGACTTCCTGCATCGCCTGATAGGCGTCGTCCTCGGCCAGATCGATCTGACGGTAGAACGCGTCCTTTCCAGTGCTCAGGGTCATCGCACTGGCGTTCGCGATCGTTTGCGCCATCGTCCGCGTGACGGTATCGAGCGTTTCGGGGGTGGTGACCTCGTTGACCAGTCCCCACTGCATGGCGGTCGTCGCGTCGATCATTTCCCCGGTCAGCAGCATCCGCATTGCCTGTTTGCGGCCGATCGCCCGGGTCAGGGCGACCATCGGTGTCGAACAGAACAGTCCGATCTTCACTCCGGGGGTTCCGAAGCGGGCTGCGGTCGAGGCGATTGCGAGGTCGCACGAGGCGACGAGTTGGCATCCGGCCGCCAGGGCGCTGCCTTGAACCGAGGCGATCACCGGCTGGCGCACCTGGTGAATCGTCTGCATCATCTTCGTGCACGTGGCAAAGATCTCCCGTTCTTGATCCAAGGATCGGCCGAGCACCTCGGTCAGGTCGTGGCCGGCGGAGAACGCGGGCCCGAGGGCGCGAACGATGATGACCCGCACGGCGGGATTCGCCGACAGATCGGTCAGTGCCTGCAGGAACGATCGCATCGTTCTCACCGACAGCGGGTTTCGGCGCTGCGGTTCGGTCAAGGTGATGTACCCGATGGTGTCCTCGACGGACATCTGGACAGCGGTGGCAGCCGAAGCCTGTGACATATGTGTTTCTCCTTGGTTCGGGTGGCACGTTCGAAGAGTTGGCAGCAGCACCGCCTCTCTTGCGGTGGCAACTATGCGATGACCGTCGTAGGGTTGCCACCCCCAGGGGGTTCGCGCCCCTGCACCCGCGGACGTTGGTGTTAATGCCGCGGATGCGATGTCAGAACGGGTTAGTGCTGTGGGAGCCGCAGTAGAAGGGCTTGCCCCTGGCCGCCACCCCCGCAGATGGTGGCAACTCCGAATTCCCGTTGCCGCAATCGCATTTCGGTGGCGAGAGTCATCAGAATCCGGAACCCGGAGGCCGCCAGGGGGTGGCCGAGGGCGATCGCGCCACCGTTGACGTTGACTCGGTCGAGGTCGATGCCGAGATCGCGGGCGGAGGCGAGTACGACTCCGGCGAAGGCCTCGTTGATTTCCCACAGCCCGATATCGCCGATGCTCAGACCGTTCCGGTCGAGTAGAACGCGGGCGGCGACCGCGGGTTTGAGGTGCAGCGACGGGTCGGGGCCGGCGACGACAACCCGGTCGACGACCTCGACCAGCGGGTCCAGTCCGAGCGAGTCGGCAACACCAAGGGACATCAGCACACCGGCCGCCGCGGCGTCGGACATCTGCGAGGCATTTCCCGCGGTGATGGTGCCACCCTCGGTGAACGCCGGGCGCAGGGTCGCGAGTTTGGTGACGGTACTGCCGGGACGGATACCCTCGTCCGCGTCGAGGATGTCGGTCAACGCGCGGATCTCTTGTTTGAACCGCCCGGACTCGGTGGCCGCGGTCGCCCGGCGGTGGCTGGCGCACGCGAACTCGTCCTGGTCCGCACGGGTGATGCCGTGCTCTCGGTTCGCCTGGTCGGAGATCTCGCCCATGCCGGAATCGGAGACCGCGCACCACAATCCGTCGTTGACCAGCAGATCAACCAGTCCGCCGTGCCCCACCTTCGCTGCGGCCCGCACCTGCACGCCGTGCAGGGCGCGGCTCATCGATTCGAAGCCCCCGACAAGGGCGGTGTCGATCTCGCCACCCCGGATCATCGAAGCGGCCATTCCGGTCGCGGTCACCGAGGCCAGGCAGACGTCGTTGATCGTGGTACCCGGAACGGTGGTGGGAACGCCGCCGTGGATCGCGGCCACCCGGGCGGGGTTCTGCCCGTTGCCGGCCTGGACGACGTTGCCGAGGAAGGTGTGGTCGATACTGATCTGCCGGTCGAGGGGTTCGAGCGCTGCGTGCACGGCTGCGGCGCCGAGGTCGAGCGCCGACAGGTGCGCGAGTGCGCCGCCGAATTTGCCGACGGGCGTGCGGGCCAGTGAGACCAGGACGGGGGAACGGTCGGGGGTCACTGGCCGGCTCCGTTGGCGAGGTCCATGGTGTAGCAGACCGCGGTGCCGTCGAGGACGACGGTGCCGTCGTCGCGGGTGACGGTGGTCTTGAGTTCGGTGATCGGCTTGTCCTCACGTGCCGCGGTGACTTCGACCCGGCCGGTGATGGTGTCGCCGGGTCGTACCGGTGCCTTGAACGCCCAGTTCACGTTCAGGAACACCGTGCCCGGGCCGGGGAGTTCCTCGGCGACAACGGCGTTGAGGATGGCGCTGGTGATGCCGCCTTGTACGACGATTTCCCCGAACCGGGATGCCTCGGCGGCAGCCTGGTCGTAGTGCAGGGGGTTGCGGTCGCCGCTGATCTCGGTGAACAGGGCGATGTCGTTGTCACCGACGGTGCGGGAGAGCTCCGCGGTCTGGCCAACTGTCGGGGTGCGGCGGGTCGAGGTGTTGGTCATGGTGTTCCTCCTTGGAACTGTGTTGGGAGTTGGTAGCGGGGGTGGTGCGAGCACGCAGAGCTGCCATCGCCACGGCGCCGATCAGCGGTCCGGGGGCGAGGAGCAGGAAGGCGTAGCGCCAACCGGTGAGGTCGGCGGCGACGGGGACGAGTTGGATCGTTACGACGGTGAGCAGGAACCCGATCGCTGTCTGCGCGGTGAGGGCGGTGCCGACGAATCGGGAGTCGGCGGTTTCGCTGAGCGAGGTGGAGAACACCCCGGAGTCGGCGATCACGGCGGCACCCCACACCAGCAGAAACGCGAGGAGCACACCGGTCGGTGCAGTGAAGAACAACGGGGACAGGACACAGCAGGCGCCGCTGATCACCAGTGCCGTCACTGCGGCGGGGGAGCGGCCGAACCGGTCCGATGCCCACCCGCCGAGCAGGCAACCGGCGATGCCGGCGAGACCGATCGCGGCGAACGCGATGATGCTGGTGGTGGTGACCGGGCCGGTGCCGCGTTGTTCGCGGCCGGCGAGGACGAACATCGACATCCAGGTCCACAAGGCGTAGAGCTCCCACATGTGTCCGAAGTAGCCGATATTCGCCAGCCGGGGTCCGCGTTCGCGGAACATGGTGATCGCGTACCGCGCGCTGGGGGTGATTGCCCGGGTGTCGAGGTGCGGGCCGGGTGTGATGAGGAGGACGGCGATGAGGGCACCGATTGCGGTGAGGACGGCCGCGGCCATCATCACCGTCCTCCAGGGCAGCGGGCCGAGTCCGCTGATCAGGTGGGGCAGAGCAGAACCGAGGGTGAGGGCTCCGAGCAGCACCCCGAACGCACGGCCCCGGTCGGTCGATTCCGACCAGGAGGCCATGAGTTTCATGCCGACCGGGTAGACACCTGCGAGCAGGAGCCCGGTGAGAAATCTCAGCGGGATTGCCGCCGAGAGGTTATTTACGAATAGGGCCAACAGGGCAGTGCACACTGCGGCACCGAATGCGCTGGCGGCAAGCAGGTACTGGGGCGCGATCCGGTCGGCAAGGTTGAACAGGGTGGAGGTGACCGCCCCGGCGACGAATCCGATCTGCACCGAGGCGGTCAGCCAGACCGCGGCCGTCGACCCGATGCCCCACTCCGACCGCAGGCTGGGGACCACTGCGGTGGCGGAGAACCAGACACACAATGCCAGCACCTGCACGGCGGCGATGAGGGCGCGTTGCTGATTGGTCGACGGCGCGGTGATCATGGAGGTGATGACTTTCTATTTCAGGACCGGCTGGTCAGGACATTGCCGGCATCGTGCACATCCGACTGGCCGGCGGAAGGGAAGTCGGCGGAGCCTGGGTTTCCGCGACTACGGTTTCCGCGGTGGGTTTCCGGGGAGAAGAACGTGGCGATGATGGTGATCACGCTCAGCCCCACCATGTACAGGGCAACCGGCCAGGGACGGTTGTCGGCGAGCCCGAGCAGCAGCACCGCCAGAACCGGGGACAGTCCACCGGCGAGCAGGGAGGCCACCTGGTAGCCGACCGAGGCTCCGGTGTACCGGAGTTCAGGTTCGAACAGCTCCGACATGAACGCCGCCTGCGGGCCGTACATGAGGTCGTGGAAGACCAGCCCGATCACGATCGACGCCCAGATCAGCAGGGAGCTCTTGGTGTCCATGAGCAGGAAGAACGGGAACGCGAACAGCGCCGAGAGGACCGCGCCGATCAGATACACCCGGCGGCGACCGTACTCGTCGGACAGGCGACCGAAGAACAGGATGGTGAACATGCTGACCACCGAGGCTGCGAGGACACCGATGAGGGCAACCGAGCGGGGGAGTTCTAGGACGGTGGTGACGTAGGTCAGGGCGAAGACGGTGATGATGTAGAAGATCGCGTTCTGTGACATCTTGATTCCGACGGCGAGGAGCACCTGCTTCCACTGCTTGCGGAACACCTCGACGATCGGGAATTTCGCGATGTGCCCGTCGTCCTTGGCCTTCTGGAAGTCGGGGGTCTCTTCCATCTTCAACCGGATCAGCAGGCCGATCGCGATCATCACGGAGGAGGCGAGGAACCCCACGCGCCAACCCCAGGTCATGAACGCTTCGTCGGACAGGGTCAGCGTCAGGGTCATGAAGACCCCGTTGGCCAGCAGCAGTCCGGCAGGGACACCGGCCTGTGGCCATGCGCCGAACAAACCGCGCCGACTCGGGGGTGCGTGTTCGACCGCGACCAGGACGGCGCCGCCCCATTCGCCGCCGACACCGAAGCCCTGCACGATGCGGAGGACGAGCAGCAGGATCGGCGCCCATATCCCGGCGACCGCGAAGGTCGGGAGCACCCCGATGAGGGTGGTGGCGACACCCATGATCATCAGGGAGGACACCAGCATCGCCTTGCGGCCGATGCGGTCACCGAAGTGCCCCATGATCACCCCGCCGAGGGGGCGGGCGATGAATCCGGCCGAGTAGGTCAGCAGCGCCAGCAGTGTGCCGGTCAGTGGGGAGTAGGAGGGGAAGAACAGATGCGGGAAGACCAATGCGGCCGCGGTGCCGTAGAGGTAGAAGTCGTACCACTCGATCGTGGTGCCGATGAAGCTGCCCAGGCGCGCCCGCCGTTGCATGTCGGCGCTCGAGGTTGCGGGGGTGGAGGTGGTCATGGCGATGTCCGTCCGTTGTCAGGATCGCGGTAGGGAGTTTTGGGGGTGGAATTGCAGCGGGGGCTGCTCGGATCCAGGGATGTTCGGTGCGAGCTGCACCCGCTGGCCGACGTGCACGGTTGCCGGGTCGCAGTCGATAATATTGGTCATCATGCGGGGGCCCTCGTCGAGTTCGACCAGGGCCAGGACGTAGGGGGTGTCCTGTTCCCATGCCGGGTGGCCGGGTTTGCTGACCACAGTGAAGGTCCAGACGGTGCCGGTGCCGGCCGCTCGGATCCAGTCGAGGTTCTCCGACCAGCAGCCCCGGCACATCCCGGCGGGGTAGTGCTGGCAGCGCCCGCAGTCCTCACACCGTTGGATCCACAGTTCACCGTCGGCGGCGCACTTCCAGTACGGCTCGGTCACGGTCGTGGTCACCGGACCCGGCCGCGGCACCGTACGGGCAACTGTCGTGGTCATGTGTTCGCTCCTCCTAGCACTAGTGCGACTTCCTCGCTCATCGTTGCGCCGTTGCCGGTCACCAGGGCCAGGTCGGCGGCGGCGACCTGACGCCGGCCCCCGGCGTGCCGCAGCTGCCGCACCGCTTCGACGATGTGGGTCATGCCACCTGCGAGATCTGCTTGACCGCAGGCTAATTGGCCCCCATTTGTGTTCACCGGAAGTGAGCTGGTCGCGGAGAAGTCGTGCTCGGCGACCCACTGCCCGCCTTCGCCTTTGGCGCAGAGTCCGGCGTCTTCGGCGGTGATGGCGACGACGATGGAGTAGCAGTCGTAGATCGAGAGGAAGTCGAGATCGGACGGGCCTACCTGCGCCATCCGGTAGGCGTCGGCGATGGCCGGTGCCAGCGGGGAGGTGGTCAGGTTCGGTGCCTGGCTCAGGGCGCGGTGGGTGACGCGCTCGCCAGCGCCGAGTAGATACACCGGTGGGTGTGGGTAGTCGGCGGCCCGCTCGGCGGAGGTGACCACCAGGGCGGTGGCGCCGCCGCACGGCATGACCGTCTCGAACAGACGCAGCGGTGACATCACCATCGGCGAGGACAACACGTCGTCTACGGTCAGCGGCTTGCCGTAAAAAACGGCATCCGGGTTGAGTTGGGCGTTCGCGCGTTCCTTGACCGCCACGTTCGCGAGTTGCTCGGGGGTGGTGCCGAACTCTGCCATGTGTTTTTGCGCGATCATCGCGTAGGCCTGGTTCGCGCCGCT
This sequence comes from Rhodococcus jostii RHA1, assembly GCF_000014565.1. Lineage (NCBI taxonomy): Bacteria > Bacillati > Actinomycetota > Actinomycetes > Mycobacteriales > Nocardiaceae > Rhodococcus > Rhodococcus jostii. The sequence continues at coordinate 844,638 of NC_008269.1, forward strand.
GGCACCGTAGGGGACGTCGAACTCACGGATCGGGTTGCGGTTCGGAGATCGGGGCACCCGGTCGGGCTCGCGGGTGTTGCCCAGCATGCACAGCACGGTCTCGCACATGCCGGCGTTGATGGCGGCGGCCGCACGCCAGACCATCCCGGCGCCGGCGGCACCGCCCAGGTCGACGACGTCGGCGAATCGTGGTTGCAAGCCGAGGTATTCGGCGATGGTGGCAGGCACGTGTTGCGGGGTCTCGCCGACTTGGGGGCCGCAGATGACGCCGTCGATCGCGGACGGTGTCAGGCCGGCGTCGGCGACCGCGGCCCGGCTCACTTGCGCGATCATTTCGAGGGTGGAGACGCCGGGGGTGGTGCGCCGGGCCGGCACCTCGGCAGCACCGATGATCGCCCCGAGCTTGCGTGCGCTCATGACAGGTTCCTGATCAGATCGAGGGCGGCGGGATCGTCGAGGGAGGACGTGTCACCGGAGGGGTTGCCGAGGTAGACCGCCCGGATCACCCGGCGCAGGATTTTCCCGCTGCGGGTGCGGGGAAGGGAGTCGACGATGTGCACCTGCTTGGGGGTCAGAGGTTTTCCGAGTTGCCGTCCGACTTCGGCGGCGATGGTGGCCGGCAGCTCGGCGTGCTCACCCTGCTTGGCTTCGGCGACCCGGGCGAACACCACCAGTGCTTCGCCCTTGATGTCGTCGGGGACGCCGATCGCGGCGGACTCGACGACCTGGTCGATGCCGTTGACGACGGATTCGACCTCCGCCGGGCCCAATCGTTTGCCGGCGATCTTGAGGGTGTCGTCGCTGCGGCCGCGCACGTACCAAATGTCGTTGTTATCGACCTCGACCCAGTCGCCGTGGTACCAGGTGCCGTCCCACCGGTTCCAGTAGGTGCTGTAGTAGCGGTCGGGGTTGGCCCAGAAGGTCAGCGGCATCCCCGGGGACGGCTGCCGTAGGGCCAGTTCACCGAGCCCGCGACCGAGACTGCGGCCGTCGCTGTCGACGATGTCCGCACCCATTCCGGGCAAGGGTCCGGCGAACCCGCAGGGGTGGATGGGTTGTGCGGTGGTGTTCGACAGGATGGCCCCCGACACTTCGGTTCCGCCGCTGTAGTTGATGATCGGGATGTGCCCACCGCCGACTCGGGAGTAGAGCCACTCGTACGCATCCGGGGTCCAGGCCTCACCGCTCGAGGCCAGCACCCGCAACTGGCCGGTGTCGATCGGCACCTCGGGGTGGGTGTCCTTGTCCATCAGCGACCGGATGAGGGTCGGGGAGACTCCCATCATGGTCACGCCGAGTTCGCGGACCATGTTCCAGATGCGGTCGGTGTCCGGCCAGTCCGGGGTGCCGGCGTAGAGAGCGACGGCGCTACCGGCGATCAGACCACCGAGCACGATGATCGGGCTCATGATCCAGCCCGGATCGGTGATCCAGGTCGACACGTCGCCCGGACCGATATCGAAGCTGAACGCGGCATCGCTACCGGCCTTGACGGCGAACCCGGCGTGACCGAGCACCACACCCTTCGGTGCCCCGGTGGTGCCAGAGGTGAATGCGATGAGCATCGGGTGATCGGTGGGGCACTCGGCGGCGGCGACGGGCTCCTCGGTGGTGCCGGTGCCCAACTCGTCCCAGTGCACCGGTCCGGGCAGATCAACAGGCAGCGTGTGCGCCAGCAATGGGACCACGATTGTGGTGGTCAGAGTCCCGAGGTCGGCGAGGGCGGTGGGCAGATCAGCCGGTATTGCGACCTCACGGCCGCGGCGGTGGAACCCACTGGACATGATGTGGGCCTTCGCACCGGCGATGCGCAATCGATCGATTACCGCCGCCGTGCCGAAACCGGAGAAGATCGGGACCGAGATCGCCCCGATCTTCGCGCAGGCCAGTTGCGCGACCGCGGCTTCGCGCACCATCGGCAATTGTATGCCGACGGTGTCCCCGAACCCGATGCCAGCGTCGATCAATCCCCTTGCAACCCGGTCAATCTCGAGGGAAAGCTGGGAGAATGTCCACCGTCCGCTGCTGCCGTCCTCGAGCTCCCAGGACAGGGCGGTGTCGTTGCCTCGTCCGGCTCGGATCCAGCGGTCGACCGCGTTGTCGGTGATGTTCAGCGCCCCACCGGGAAACCACTTGGTGTTGTGCGGGGCATCGAGTTGGTCGAACACGCTGGTTGGTTCGCGCTGCCATTCGAGTTGGAGCCAGTCTGCGACGTAGCTCCAGAACCACCCGGGGTCCTCATTCGCCGCCGCACCCAGCTCGTCGACATCCGCGCACCCGACCTGCTGGGCAAAGGCCAGGATTCGACTGCGATCAAGTTCGAGTTGACCAGGCCGCCACACCAGATGATCGATGTCCGACAAGGGAGTAGTGGTCACAGCATCTCCTACGTTTATGAGCTGAGTCACATGAATGACTTGTTGGGGAAGACGTTAGGAGTGATGGCGGTCATACGTCGCTACGCAAAGAGGAGAACTTCACCGTGCTGGTTTGCGCATTCGGCAAACCGGCGGGAATCAGTTCGGGGGAGTCACCGGTGAGACGACGAACGCCTCCCCCGGCGGGCAGGGGGAGGCGAACAGGAGCACAGGGCTACTTCGTTGCGGTTGCCTGCTCGACGACCTTCCGGCGAACCTCGCCCATGTCGAGGCCCTTGACCTGGGCGACCAGATCGTCGAGCGCCTCGGGCGGAAGCATGCCGGCCTGATTGAAGACCAGGACTCCTTCCCGGTAAGCCATCACGGTCGGGATGGACCGGATGTTCGCGGCCGCGGCAAGACCTGGCTCGGCCTCGGTATCGACCTTGGCGAACACCACGTCCGGGTGCTTGTCCGAGGAGGCTTCGAAGGTGGGGGCGAAGGCGCGGCACGGGCCGCACCACGACGCCCAGAAGTCGACGATGACAACATCGTTGCTCGCGACGACATCGTCGAACGTGCGCTGAGTGAGACTCTGGGTGGCCACAAGAAGGGTCCTTTACAATTTGATGGGTGGGTGACGGTTTGCGATTGCGTACGGACAAGGCATCCGCGGCCGCCGTCTTACTGGCGGAGGGTTGATTCCACTCGCCGGGCGGGGCGGTCATCATGTCAGGCCGTGTCCGGGCACGACCGGGCCGCGGTCCTAGTGCCGCATGGGATAAGCGCTGCGACGGTCATGTGGTCAACCAGCCACGACAGGGTCCGGGATGTGTTTGGCGCGGTGGCGCCTTGCCGAAGTCGAGCCAACTGAACTCGTGCGCGATTCAGCGTCGAGGACTAGACTTTTTTGGGATCGGTGGAGAAGTCGGCTGCAACCCCTTTCCAATGGGCGATCCCGCCACGCGCCCGCCGCAGAAGCCCAAAGCCGAGACTGTCAGGCCGCTATGAGGTGTTACATGGTGGTCCTGCCGGCGTGTGCTTGCCCTTGTTTCTTTTTTCGGGCGGCCGAGGGTCTTACGGAATTGATGTGGAATCGCTCGTTCGTGGGTGGGGCGGGTATGCGCTCGCTAAACTGCGTTTCTCATCTTGGGCGCAGGTCGATTCGGGGATAACTTGCCACAATCGTTCGATGAACCGGCGTGTGGTCATTCCGAAGTGCACGAGGATGTCCTCTTCGGTGGCGCCCCCGTATGGTGCCCACGTGCTGGCGAACTCGATGAGGCGCGCCGCCTCGGTGTCAGGGTGGTTGGGTTTGTGGTGGCCTTTGATCCAGGCGTCTCGACGCCGGTGGCGCCATTGGCGATAGTTGCGAGAGTTCATGGGATTTCGTACCTAATTGGGACCACGGAAGCCTTCGAACAACATGGGTGCTTCGCACAACGATGGGTATGTGGGGAGTACCAATGGTCTTGCTCTGACCGTCAATTGCTTATCCCACGCCGCACTAGGCCTCGGTCGAGGCCAGCGGCTTCGCGGCACGTGCGGCGACGGATAACGCCTTCATGCCATGGACGACGGCACCGCCGGCGCGCATCGCTGCCGCGATATAGGTGACCTCGGCGAGTTCCTGCTCGGATGCGCCGAGCGCGACCGCATCCTCGGTGTGGAACCGAATGCAGGCTTCGCATTGCGTCGTCAACGCAACCGCGATACCGATGAGTTCTTTGTACTTCCGCGGGATTTCACCGGGTCCGGTGAAGACGGCCGCATTGTAGGCGGCCAGTGCGGACCCCATCTCCGGTGCCAGGTCGGCGCCGAGTGGGGAGTGACGATGGTTGTGCGGTGTAGGCATTCGAGAAGATCTCCTTGGTAGAAGGGTCGAAAGCGATCACGCGGTGCCGGGTTGCAAAAGTTTGCGGACGGTGCCCTCGTTCGAGGCGCCATCGAGTTGCTGCAGCCGTTGCGCGAAGACGGTGGCCTCGCGCTTCATCCACTCGACCACATGGGTCCTGCGGGGCTCGGACAACCTCGGGGAGACCGCTTCGACGCTGAACGCGGCGATCGCTGTCCCCGAGCCGCCGATGATCGGAACTCCGATTCCCTCGGCTCCGGGCACCAGCGTGGTAGGGGCTTGCGTGAAGCCGGCCGTCCGAGCTCGCTGGATCAGCGCGGGCAATGCGGCCGGATCCGGCAGCGCGCTACCGGATAGTTGGGTGGTGGGAATCGAGGTGAGCAGGCGGTCGACCTCGTCGGGCTCGGCCCAGGCGAGCAAAGCAAGGCTGCCCGCACACGAGCCGAGCATCCGCCGCTCACCGATCTGCGTGGTGATCGCCCTGATCGGATACGTTCCGACCACACGATCGACGCAAACCGCCTGGGAGCCGGTCTTCACCGTCAGATACACGGTGTCACTGGTCAGCTCCGCGAGCCGGTTCAGATGGGGCGCAGCCAGACTGGTGAAACCATGCCGGTCCGACGCGGCCATCCCGATACCGACCAGCGGCAGGCCCAGGACGTACGCGGACCGGGATTCGTCCAGTTCGACCCATCCCAGCTTGGTCAACGTTCCGAGCAATCGGTGAACCGTGGTCTTCGACAACCCGGTGGCGAGGGCGAGGTCGGTTAACCGGCTGCCCGATTTCCCCGCGTCAGCGATCGCCTGAATCAGGGCCGCAGCTCGTTCCACACTGCGGATCGCTCCGGATGATTCCTCCGCCATGTTGCTCTCCGTTCCCAGCATTACTTGCCTACTCGATCCACCACGAACAGCCACGAAATCTCACTGTCCGCCGCGGGGGAGTGTTCGGCATGTCCGTGGCAGGACTACTCGCAGGCGGAGGCGTGGACCCTGTGGTGCCGCTCTCAGCGTAGAGCGGCACCACTCGATCACTTCATGCCAGTGTTGTCACCACGTCGACGGGGCGGACCAGCGTGTCCCGGATGGGGGAGCGCTTCTGCACGGTGTCGACAAGGTCCTGCAGCTCTTCCCGAGTAGCGCCGGGTGCGGTGAGATCGACCTTGACCCGGATTTCCCGGGCGCCGGGAGCTTCTTCCGGGGCAACGCCGAGGAACGAGGCCAGGTCGAAATCGGCCTCCAACTCGAGCTTGTAGCTCTCGAGCTCGATACCCCGCGATGCGGCGTTGGCCGCGAGCGTCACCGTGTAGCACCCAGCCAGGGCTTGCAGCACGTACTCGGCCGGGGACACAGCGGTGTCGGTACCGAGCAGTGAAGCCGGCTCGTCGCTGGACATGGTGAACTTGCCCAGCCGGGAATTGTCGAGCTGACCAGCCTGGGTGAGGCCACCGGTCTCGGAGTTCACCCGAAAGCCACCCTGCCACTCGCCATTTACGGCGAAGGACACATTGCCGAGCGCGCGGTCACCGCGGACCGCGTCAATCGTCTGGTTCAACGCCTCCAGATCGACGCCGTTGACCGTCTGCTTCGTTTCCATCGAGTTCCTCACTTCTGTAGGGGATTGACACACTGTGCGGAATCGGCGCCGCACCGGCGTGTGTGCTGCCAGTGAACGTCCCGGATCTCTCGATGTCAATCAGTTGTTCCGCGGTACGGAACTGTCGGAAAAATCGAGATTGTAAACCCCTGTTCAAGCCTTCAAACTTGCCAAAAAATGGAATACGATTCCGTCATGCAGTACAGCCTGCTGGCGAGGAGTCGCGTGTGTTCATGAGCAGTCGGTGTGACGCCCCGGAGCGTCGCGGCAGGGTCGGTGACGACCCCAGGAGGGCATTCGTCCGCCTCTTCCGCGACCGGTTACCCGTGATGTCGATCATGCGAGGAGCCTGATATGGCGGAGCAGTCCGGCGATAATGCACGCAGCGAACTTGACGAGACTGCCTTGCGGCAGTTGATCGTCGAACTCATCGAGCACCTTCATCGCCGGGCGTACGAGATCGGCGAGCTGATCGCGCAGCGTTACCGCGAAAACATCGTCGAATATCGTTCTCTTCCTGACGGTTTCATCGAACAAGATGTCGCACCCACGGCGCGGGCGAACCTCGAGGCGATGCTCGCCAGCCTCACCGACGACGATAGCGCGGTCTCCGAACGAGACGATGGGAACACCGCGCGGTACTCGCCGTTTCGCGACAGTGCGGTGCGCCGGTTCCACCAGGGTGTTCCCGTCCAGGCTCTACTACACGCCTACCGGCTGTGGGGTCACACAGTGTGGGAGCAGGTCCGTCAAGCCCCGCAAATCCGAAACAACCCAGAGTTGGGTCTGGTGGTGGCGGGCAAGATCATGCGCCACGTGGACCTGGTGTCCACCGCGGTCGCCCAGGCGTACCTCGAGGAGGCCTCCGGGGTCATGCGGGACCGCGAGGTCGTCCGACGTGATCTGCTCGAGGCCCTCATCTCCGGCAACGCGTCCCCGGAACGTATCGACCGGCTTTCCCAGTACTTCGGACTGCCCACGACCGCTCGATACACCGTATTTCTCGTGCGCAGCCGGAAACTGTCTCGATTCTCCCCGGAATCGCTCCGCAAGACCCTCGAGACCGTGCGTCACCATCTGCATCCCACCGAGACTGGATTCCTCACGGGCGTTCGTGACGAAGAGGTCGTTGCGATCTATCCCCTTCACCAGGCGGCCAGTCAGCAGGAGATGCTCCGGGAGCAGGCGGACGCGCTCGCTGCGATGCTTCCCCGGTTCGTCGTCGGTGTCAGCCGCGCGCACACCGGCCTCGGGACCGTCTCCAGTGCCTACCGCGAGGCGCAGGACGCCATCGCGTCAACCCAGGTCACCGACGAAACGCGGGCGCAGTTCTACGCGGACGCCATGCTCGATCACATCGTCGCATCCAGCCCATTCAAGAGCGTCTTGTACGAGGAGGTCATCGAACCACTCGAACAGTACGACAGGGACCACCGGGCCGAGCTGGTCGCGACCTTGCGGGCGTACTGTGCGTCGGGATTCAACCTCGCCGGGACAGCGAAATCGCTTATCGTGCAACCGAACACGGTCCGCTACCGGCTCAAAAGGATTCACGAGCTCACCGGCCAGGATCCCTTCGTGTCTAACAACCTCATCCTCCTGGCGCTGGCGCTGCGCGCAGCACCCTAACGCGCCGGGCGGCCCGGTCGACGACCACGCCCACGGCAGCGGTCTACCTGTGATGGTCGGCCGCAAAGCGTCAGACCCGGTGGTGACCGGGCGGTACACGATCGGGGGCGATGCGTAATGTGCTGGGGAATCGATCGCGCGGGGACGCGCTGATCAGATGGTCGTGGTACCGCCGATCACGCTCGGAAGTCCCACCCCAGATGCCGTAGCTCTCCCCGACGGTGATCGCGTGGTTCTGACACGCCTGCCGGACCGGACACTCGGAACAAATCTGTTTCGCCACTCGCTCGCGGCGGATCCGAGTACCTCTGTCCTCTTCGTCTTGGGGAAAGAAGACATCGGTGTCCATGTTTCGGCAGCGGGCGTGAAGTTGCCACTCCCACGCGGGCAGTAACGGTTTGAGATGAACAGAGATTCGGGGGGCAGGCATGGTTGTCCGATCACGGTCGTCGTGCAGAATGCGTGGTTCGGGAAACTGCCATAGTGCGCCGATTTCACTGACGGCCCGAACCGGGTGCAGACCCGGGCAACACGCGCTTCACGAGTACCCAGTCGTCTCACCCCTTTGCGCTCGCGCACGGGTTTTGCGATACACACTATCGGCGTCACAATATAGCTCCCGTCTCGCGAGCGCGCCCCGGCCCGAGTCAGTGATGTTCACGCCAGGCCGCACCCATACGTTCGACGGCTTCGGTGAGGACCTTCTCGCTGGTGGCGAAGTTCAACCGCACGTGACCGTCACCACCGGCGCCAAACGCCGGCCCAGCCGACAGTGCCACCCGAGCCTGGGTCAGGAAAACCGCCGCAGGCCCGGCGCTGAGCGTGACAAGTCCGCGTTGCACGGGAGCCTCGGATTCGTCGTCGAGTCCGAGACCTCGGCAGTCGAGCCATGCCAGATAGGTGCCCTGCGGAGGGGTGAAGCGGACCGGCGGGAGGTGTTCGGCAAGTAGCTTGCCGAGTATCCGTCGATTGTCGTCCAGGCCAGTGATCAGTGCGTCGAGCCAATCACTGCCTTCTCGGAAGGCGGCAGCGTGCGCGATGACGCCGAGGTGGCTCGGACCGTGACTGACCTCTTCGGGAAGGCGGGCAAGATCACCCGCAGCGGCGGGGCCCGCGATGGCCAATGCGGCCTTGAGGCCCGCGAGGTTCCAGCCCTTCGACGCCGACATCACGCACAACGCGTTGTCGCTGCCCGGCACGGTGAGGTACGGGACAAACGTTGCGCCGGGAAGTACCACCGGCGCGTGAATCTCGTCGACGACGACCCGGACACCAAACCGATCGGCCAGTGCGGCGACACGCGACAATTCTTCGGCGGTGTGTACGGTGCCGGTCGGGTTGTGGGGGCTGCTCAGCAGATAGACCGCACGGGAGTTGCCGGCGGTGACTCGCGCGAACGTCGCCTCGAGGGTGTCGAAGTCGATCCGCCCGTCCCCGTCGAGCGGGGCGTCGACAATCCGCCGATTCATGTGCTCGACGAACGAGTAGAACGGCGGATAAACAGGGGAGTTGACGACCACCGCGTCCCCATCGGAGCTGACCAGCCGCAGCATCTCGACGACGCCCATCATGACGTCGGGAACTATGGCGGTCCGTTCCACTGCAATTCCGTCCCAGCCCCAACGTCGGTGCGCAAAGCTCTGCACGGCCTCGGCATAGGAGGTGCCAGCCGCGTACCCGGTGTCTCCCGCGGCAAGGGCAGCCTCGAGCGTCCGGCGGATCGGATCGGCCATCCGCGTATCCATTTCGGCCACCCACAGTGGCAGCACATCCGACGGATGCGTGCGCCACTTCATGCTCGTCCTCTCCCGCAGCTGCGGCAGGGTCAGTTCTTCGAGGGGATTCGGTAGCTGGTTGCGTGTACTCATGCGAAGGTCCTCGTCTGTGTGTCGTCGTACGGTATGGAAGCGACCGTTCCCGGTGTTCGAACCGATGCCGATCTGGATTCAATGAAGTTGTAGTACAGATGATTTAGGCAATTTGCGGGCGCGGCGGACCGAGAAGGTTTGCCCGCCGGGGCCCTTACCCGGCAGAGCTTGGTGCTCGGCAATCCGTGAGCGGCATCATCCGTGGAATCAACGGTAGAGAAAAAAGTCCGCAAGATGTTCGCTACTTTCGCCACTGACAGAGCTGTGAGAGGAATAATGTGCGTATGGACGGGATAGACCGCAAAATTCTTGCCCTATTGCAGGAGGACGGCCGCCAGAAGATCACCGAGCTGGCTCCACGGGTGCAGTTGAGCGTGTCGCGTTGTCACCGGCGGCTACGGGAACTCGAAAACGCCGGCGTGATCAAGGGCTACAGGGCGATCATCGACGCCTCATCCGTCGGCCTGGGATTCGAGGTGCTGGTCTTCGTCACGATGAGCCAGGAAGACCGCAAGACACTCACCAAGTTCGACGCGGCTGTCGCGGCAATCCCCAACGTGGTCCACGCTCAACGCCTGTTCGGCGACCCGGACTACCTACTTCGCGTCGTTACCGCGGATCTTGCTTCGTACCAGCGGCTCTACATGGAGCATTTGGCCGAACTCCCAGGCGTGCAACGACTGAACTCCACGATCGTGATGGAACAAGTCGTCGAACCACGACCCCTACCGGCATAAGTGTGTTCTCGGCGGTCGAGCGGGGACAGTGCCCGTGACCGGTGTCTGGGCGGAGGCCGTTCACCGGCGGTCACGGGCACCGCTCATCGCCGGCGCTGCGCCGTTAGTGCGAGGTTCTCGGGGGAATCTCGACCGGGACGAAGTCCCGGTGATCGGTTGTCGTCGAAAGCCGCGCTCTGGACCGGCGCCAACCCACAATGAGCAGCGGAACGATAACCACCAACGAGCCGAGAACCCACTGCCCGGTCTCGGAAAATCCCATGGTCACGAGGACGAAGGCGAGGAACGCCAGAACGAAGTAGGAGGTAAACGGTGCTCCGAAGAGACGGAACGACGGTCGCTCGACCCTGCCCTCGTTCGCCCACTTGCGCAGCTTGAGTTGGCACAACATGATCGTGCCCCACGCCGCGATGATGCCCAGTGCGGAAATCTCGAGCACGATCTCAAATGCCTTCGTGGGAACGATTGCGTTGAGTCCCACGCCGAGGAGGGCACACCCGACGGTGAGCAAGATTCCCCCGAAGGGAACTCCGTTACCGCTCAGCTTCGATGTGAAGCTGGGGGCGGAACCATTGAGCGCCATCGAGCGAAGAACACGACCCGTCGCGTACAGCCCAGCATTGAGGCTCGACAGAGCCGCCGTCAGGACGACGAAGTTCATCACGGACGAAGCCACCGCAGCGGTCTCGGGCGAGCCGATATGGGAGAAGAAAGTGACGAAAGGTGAGGTCTGCGCTGTGTAGGCGCCGAAGGGCAACAGCAGGGACAGCAGCAGCACCGAACCCACGTAGAAGAGGAGAATGCGGATGATCACCGTGTTGATGGCCTTCGGGATGATCCGGGACGGATTCTCGGTTTCGCCGGCAGCGATTCCGACGAGTTCGACCGACGCATACGCGAAGATGACGCCACCAGCCGCAAGGATCGGCGTGATGGCGCCGGTGGGAAACACACCGCCGTGGTCGAGGACGATGCTGAAGCCCGTCGCTCCCAGGTCGGTCTCGCCATTGAGTACCAGGAACAGCGTGCCGAAGACGAGAAAGGCCACCAGGGCGGTGACTTTGATGATCGCGAACCAGAACTCCATCTCCCCGAAGAGCTTGACCGAGACCAAATTGAGAAGGGTCACCACGAACAGTGCTACGAGGGCGAGGGTCCACTGTGGTGCCGCATCGATCAAAGGCACGGCTGGAGCCCAGAACTTCAGATACAGAGCGATTGCGGTGACGTCCACGATCGAGGCCATCGCCCACATAAGGAAGTACAACCAGCCGACAACGAAAGCCATCTTCTCGCCGTAGAACTCGCGCGCATAGGAGATGAACGATCCGGACGACGGACGATAGAGCACCAGCTCGCCAAGTGCGCGAAGCACAAGGAACGCGACGAAGCCGCAGAGCGCATACACCAGCACCAACGACGGGCCGGAGGCGGAGAGGCGTCCGCCGGCACCCATGAACAGGCCGGTACCGATTGCCCCGCCGACCGCGATCATCTGAATATGGCGAGGCTTTAGGGATTTGCGGTACCCAACATCGTCACCGGAAGCGCCTTGGAGGCTTCGATTGGTTTTTGCGCGACTACTCGCGCCTTGGGAGACGGATTCGGTCATGGTCATCCTTGGGAACTGGGCCTGTCACGCCGACATCGGCCGTGGTGGGGGTGGGAGCGAGAGACGAAGAAGACCGCGTGTGGTGGGAGCACCCCCGCAGGATTTCAACGATGCGTTGAGAGTATGTCACTGATCACACAGATGATCAACAGCCAGTTGCCCCCCGCTGTCGGTGCAGCATGGCACGACGTTCGGGCTTGATCTGGTGATACACCCTGATTTCACTGTTTCGACAGCATGTTGAATTTAAACTGGATGTGCCATAATGTGGCACTGTCACCCCAGTCCTCAACAAGACATTGAAATTCGTGACGGCACGGTCCCCATATCTGTGGCATCTGCCCATTTCTCGGATCGCGATGTATCCCGCTTCCCACGGAAGGTCTCGCATGACTCAGTCGGTTTCCACCCCTCCGCTCTACTCTCGCGCCATTCGCGTAGGCGATCTCCTCTACATCTCAGGCCAGTTGCCACTCACGGCGGACGGCTTGCTGTACGCAGGCCACGTCGGTCAGGAGGTCAGCGTGGAGCAGGCGCGCGAGGCTGCTGCTCTCGCCGCCCGGCGATGCCTCGATATCGCCCGTGAGGAGCTGGGATCGTTGGAATCCATCCGTGCCGTGGCCCGACTCGGCGGCTATGTATCGTCCGGAGAAGGGTTCTGCGATGCACCCGCGGTGGTGGACGCGGCTTCGCAGGTCGTGCTGGACCATCTTGGTGGCAGGGGACGCCATGCACGTTTGGCGTTGGGGGTTGCCTCACTGCCGCTCGGCGCATGTGTCGAGATCGAAATGGCAGTCTATTGCTGAGCAGTGTGCATCGTGACCGGATGGACGGCGCGTGATAGGCCCTGCCGGCCGATTCGACTGATTACCGGGCTGCGGAGGTGTCGGTGGGCGCGACATGTGCGTCCACCGACGGGAGTGTGAACGCACCTCTCCCGCATAGACACTCTCGCCCGAGGTGCGCGGGACCAACCCGCGAAGCCTGCACCACCGAACGGACGGCCTCAGCCCCCCCGGGTGACCGCACTCCGAGGAAATTTCAGACGACGTACTCGGGCCTGCGGCGCACTACGCCAACTTCTCTTCGGCGTCCTCGAGTTCGTTGAGGTAGTTGTAGATGGTGAACCGGGTGACACCCAGGGCCGCGGCTGCAGACTCGGGCGCCTGTTTGACCAGGAAAAACCCACGACGATCCAACTCTGCAACCACCTGCACCTTGTGCTCTTTCTTCATCTTCGCCACAGGGACCCCCACCGCGCCGATCGCTGCGTCGAGCATCCGGGTGCTGAGTTCCTCCACACTGTGTGGGAAGTACTCACTGGACCGACTCCCAGTGTCGGCTGACCCACGGCCCGGTGGAAGCGACGACGCCGCGGACGGGCCGGGCGACATCATCAACCCATCGTGACCGAGTACGAAGCGATCCATCGCGGTGCGGAGGGAGACCCAAGCGGACACATCGGAGTTCAAACACAGCGCTGCGGCCGGTCGAACATTCTTATCTGTGTAGATGATGGTGGTGCTCTGCAGGATTCGCCCATCGGGCAGCTCCGACCGATACCCGATCTCATGATGAAACTCACCTGCAGCGATTCGCTCCAACAGTTTGTCCGTCGGCGGATCTCCGATCTGCCGACCGGTAACCACACCGGCGATCGCCCGCACGGTGTTGGGAATGCGCTGCAGGTCGTGGAGGACCACTTCGGTGGGTTGGGGAACGGCGGCCTGCAACGGTGCAACGAGCAGTTCGAGAACCTGATTGATCGACTCGGCATCCATCCCATGCAGTGCCGCGGGTGCAAGCTTGATCAGGCCAGTGGCCGTCGGGTGCATCGGGGTCCTCCCATACCTTCATCAGGATCCGAGGCGGTCGTCACATCGAATCTGTCACTACTTTAACGTCTTGTGTAACCGGATCCGCACCTCGCCAAGGAAATCTAACAAAATTGAGAAGATTCCCCGAGTGTTTTAAGTTCTAGTTGCCTCAAGCGGGGCTGGTAAGCGGGGAAGCCCGTTGCCAAGCTGCACAGGCACACCATCCCAATCGTCCACGCCGAGCCGAATAGGTGCCCCGAAAATGCAGTCTTAACCGCCCCGGATCGTCCACGTAACCAACCAGGTGACGGTGACGATCACGTCCGAGCCCTGGCAGCCCAGTCCGGAGTGAGCGTCGAGGTCATTCCCTGCGAGACCGCCGCCCACCTCATTGCCCGATGCCCGCATGCCGACGCCCTCATTGTGTGGGTGCAGCCTGTCACCGCCGACGTGCTCGCTGCGCTCCCACATCTCAAGGTGATCAGCCGACTGGGAACCGGTGTCGACAGCATCGACGTTCCAGCGGCGAACAGGCACGGTGTGGTCGTGACCAACGTGCCGGACGCCAACTCCGAAGAGGTAGCTACGCACACAATGGGGCTGGCACTGGCCGCCCATCGTCGTCTGCCCTCGTTCGACAAATCCGTCCGCCAGGGGCAATGGCACTCCGCCCCGATTCATGGGGAAATAAGACGACCCAGCGAGCAAACCTTCGGAGTAATCGGCTACGGGAAAATCGGATCCCGAGTTGCCAAACTATTCGATCAACGATGCACTGACCTCCGCATACACCGATGCCCTATCTGTACTGACTGGCCAGTCACCTCGGCACGCGGTTAACCCCGGCTAACGGATTGCCCTACAGACCAGACGAGACGGGTGGTGTTGCTTCGACTCCCTCGATCGTGAACGACAGGGCCCCTATTTCCAGACGCTTGCCGTCTCACACACGTACCTACGTGGGGGAATGTCTGACAACCTCTCCGCAGGCTGACACCGCCGGTCCGAAGGCCGGAATGCTGAACGCAGCGTTCAAGGTGGGCGTATTCAAGTACATCGTCCCGAAACCGCTGTGCAGCAGGTGTATCGCGCACACTCTTTGTCGCGCAACCCGAGCGGATCGCACAGCGAGAGGAGGAATATCGTAGGGCGGGCGAGCTTCGTCCTTCAACGGAGAACTGTAGCGATAACGCAACGTACCTATACGTCGATGGCGTGGGACTGGGAGCCCGACCACCGGCGCGGGCTGCACCTGACGGGGCTCAGCGAAATTCCCCGTTTGTGCTCGGCGAAATCCCGACCTGTGAGTGCTGATTACTGCAGCGGCTGTCGGATCGCTGGAGGTTTGCTTTGCGGAGATTCTCGGATCGGGCGTGGGTCTCGGAGGGCCTAGGAGTCGCCGTCGGGGTTGAGCACCACCGACCGGTGCAGCAGCACCAGGGTCACGGTGACCTGCGCGGATGCCAGCTCCGGCGGCACTGAGTACCGTTGCCGCGATAGGACACCAGCGCCTGCCGGGACGCGATGCGGGTTTCGCTGAGAATCACCGGATACGGCGTCGTCGGCGGGGCCGTCAACTGCTAGCTCGCAGCCACGGGCTTGTTCGACGGTCTCATGGTCGGGGAGCGTGCGCCACCGTCGCTCGGCGACAATGTGATCGTCTCTCTCCGTCAACCTGTTTCGGTTCCCGGACCGGGTCGGCCAGAGCGCGACCGGACGCCATAGTGTTTGGCGACGCCAGCGAAGCTGGCCGTGATCCGGCCGGAGTCGGGGTGGCAGACGGTCGCCATCCGATCGAACCCCACGTCCTGGTGAGTCCGCCTAGCCGGCGGCTGACCCGGTCGAGGCCGTCGACCAGGTACTGCTGGGTCATCGCGGGCGCCAGGCCACGCCACAGATTGTTCTCGGTATCGCCAGGCGCTTTTGGGCGCCGGCGTGGTCGGCGGTCCCTAGAATGGGGTAGGCGCACTGCGAGGAGGCCCTCATGGGCAGGTGTTGGTGGGCGCGGGCACGCCGCATCGACGAACCAGGCGACGTGCGCTGAGGCTTGCCATGCCGGACGACGACACCGAGAGCACGCAACGACAGGTCGACGCAGACGTCGTCGCGGAGTTGGCGGCTGAAGGTTTCGAGGACGCGTGCATCGCCGGCCGCGGCGGTTTCGGCATCGTGTACCGGTGCCGGCAACCCGCCCTCGACCGGGTGGTTGCCGTCAAAGTCCTGAGCCCGGACCCGGACCACATGGATCGGGCACGTTTCCTGCGCGAGCAACAGGCGATGGGGCGACTGTCCGGACACCCGAACATCGTCCATGTGCTGCAAGCCGGTATCACTTACACCGGTCGCCCCTACATTGTGATGCCGTTTCATCGCCGTGATTCCCTCGACTCCTGGATCACCAAGCACGGCGCGTTGAGGGCGGCCGAGGCACTGGCCGTCGGTGTCAAACTCGCCGGTGCTCTGGAAACCGCGCACCGCGCGGGAGTGCTGCACCGCGACATCAAACCGGGCAACATCCTGTTGACCGAGTACGGCGAGCCGCAGCTGACCGACTTCGGCATCGCCCGCATCACCGGAGGCGAGGAGACCACCCGGGGACTGGTGGCCGGGTCACCCGCCTACACCGCCCCGGAACTGCTCAGCGGCTCCGACGCCTCGGTGGTCACGGATGTCTACGGGCTCGGCGCGACACTGTTTACCGCGCTGGCGGGCCGGCCCGCGTTTGCCCGGCGCCGGGGGGAGCAGGTCTTCGCCCAGTTGCTGCGCATCGGAACGGAGCCGCTGCCCGATCTGCGGGACATAGGAGTGCCCGAGGCGGTGTGCACGGTGATCGAGTCGGCCATGGCCCGGGACCCAGCGGAGCGCCCCGCCACTGCTGCGGACCTGGGCGGCGCGCTGCGACGGGCGGGCGAACACATCGGTCTGGCACTGGGGGACATCCCGCTTCCGATCGTCGATGAGGAAGACCGCCCCTTCCGGCCCTCGGATGAGGTCGAGGTCGGCGTGTCCGAATACCTGCGATATCGACGGGGCAGCGGGACCCGGCTTGATCGCCCTCCGCCACCGAGTGCGTCCACCAAGTATCGTCCACCGGTCACACCTGGAGTGACGGTGGCGCGTACGCAGCTGCTCGAGCGCCTGCGCCGCAGCGGTCGCCCGCGTCTGGTGCTCATTCATGCACCCGCGGGATTCGGGAAAAGCACGCTGGCCGCCCAACGCCTCGCGGCCCTGCGGGGAGAAGGTGTGGCGACCGCGTGGCTGACGATAGACAACGACGACAACACCCTCATCTGGTTTCTCACCCACCTGATCGAGTCCATTGCGGTGGCACAACCAGCTTTCGGCCGAGAGCTGGTTCGTGAACTCGAAGTCCACGGCGCGGACCGCGAACGGTATGTGCTCACCTCGTTGATCGACCAGCTTCATTCCTCCGACCACCACGTCGCCCTGGTCATCGACGACTGGCACCGCGTGAGCAACGAGGACACGCGGTCGGCGCTGGCGTTCCTGCTCGAGCACGGCTGCCACCATCTGCATCTGATCGTCACCAGCCGCACCCGCCTCGGTCTGCCGCTCAGCAGAATGAGCGTGCGCAACGAACTCATCGAAATAGATTCCTCCGCATTGCGTTTCGACGTCCGGGAGTCGACCCAGTTGTTGATCGACCGCTCCGGCCTCCACCTGGACGCACCCGACATCGTCGAGCTGGAACAGTCGACGGACGGATGGGCGGCGGCACTGCAACTGGTCTCACTGGCGTTGCGTGATCACCCGCACCCCCGCGAGCTGATCGAGCATCTGTCCGGAGGGAATCGGGCCATCGGCGAGTATCTGGCCGAGAACGTCCTCGGCAACCTCGATCGAAGCACCCTCGATTTCCTCCTCGCCACCTCGATCACCGAGAAGATCTGCGGCAGCTTGGCACGCGCGCTCACCGACAACCGGGAAGGCCAAGCGACGCTCGAGGACATCGAGTCCCGCGATCTGTTCCTGCGACGGCTCGACGAGGAGGGGAGATGGTTCCGCTACCACCATCTGTTCGCCGAGTTCCTCCAGCACCGCCTCGAGCGTGACGATCCCGACCGGATTGTCGAGCTTCATCGGCGAGCAGGTCGGTGGTTCGCGGACCGGCACCTCCTCAGCCAGGCGGTCGACCACTACATCCTCGCCGGTGAGCAAGACGACGCCGTGACGCTCGTCGAGGACGCCGCGATGGAGTTACTCGAGCAGTCGCAGATGGGAACGCTTCTCGGCCTCGCCGCGAAACTGCCGGCGAAAGGGACTACCGACCGGCCCCGCTTGCACATCGCACTCGCGTGGGCGCACGCAATACTGCATCACCCGCGCGACGCCGAACAAAATCTTTCCGCCGCGGAAACAGCACTCGACAACGCAGTCGACGATCGCGCGGCAGCGGACATGCGCGCCGAGGCCACTTTTATTCTGGCCCCGATCAACGTCTTCGACGACAAGATCGATGGACTCGATGAGGCCGTCGAGGGATGCATGGCCCGGGCGGACACACTGCGACCATGGGTCATGTGCGGGGCCGCCGACGTCGCGTCCTTCCGCGCTATCTACCGCTTCGATTTCGACGAAGCCCGCCGATGGCAAACATGGGCGCTGCCCTTCCACCAACGTTCCACCGGGCCCTTCAGCGTGTTGTACGGATATTGCATGGCCGGGATCGCCGCACGCGAACAACTCGACCTGCCGGCGGCTGAGGCCAGTTTCCGGCACGCCATGGCACTGGCCGAGGCCGACGATGGTCTCGGCTACGGCGCCCGGCTCACCGCTGCCCTGCTCGGCGACCTGTTGTACGAACAGGGGCACCTCGCCGACGCCGACCACCTCCTCGACCGCAGCCACACCTTGGGCGCCGAGGGCGGCACCGTCGACTTCCTGCTCGCCACCTACGGAACGGGTGCCCGACTGAAGCGCCTCCTCGGACAGAACGATGCGGCGAAGGCGCGTCTCGACGAGGGAGCCCGGCTGGCGCAGCAACTGCGCTTGCCCCGATTGGCAGCGCGAGTCACCAACGAACGAGTCCGAACCGGAATCGGACACGCCGCGCCCGGAGCCCCGGTTATCGACCGCGAGAGCCGACAACTACCCGCCCGGAACAACGGAATCGCCGTCGTCACATTCGAATTGGAAGAGGACTCGGCGATCCGCGCAGCACTGACCGCCCGCGATCAGGACCTCGAGCCCGTCTACGAACGGGCACACGCCCTCGTCGAGTCGATCGAGCGACGGGTCCGCCCCCGGGCGTTCCTCAACGCCGCCCTGCTGCAGGTGGAAGTGTCGGCCACCATGGGACAGCAAGACGCCGCATTGACGGAGCTGCTGCCACTCGCCGAGCAATGCGCTCGACTCGGGCTGATACGACCGGTGCTCGATGCCGGACCCGCGGTGAACAGGTTGGCACGACATCTCCGCACACATCTCCATGAGCGCGCCGACGCCGCCGCGTCCATCGTCTTGAACCAGTATCTCGCCGACTTGGAGAAGCAGACGATCTGACCATTGCCCGCGCCCGATGATTTTGATTATGGTACTTCATCGTGGGTAAGTCATTAACTCCTAATGATTTACGTTCGTGGAGGGGCTGATTGCCCCAAGTCTGTGCCCGGCGTCGCACGCGACGTCG
This sequence comes from Rhodococcus jostii RHA1, assembly GCF_000014565.1. NCBI lineage: Bacteria > Bacillati > Actinomycetota > Actinomycetes > Mycobacteriales > Nocardiaceae > Rhodococcus > Rhodococcus jostii. Next base: position 863,763 of record NC_008269.1, read on the forward strand.
TCAGGTGATTTTTGTAGCTATGTGCTCCGGAATGGCCACGGTCATGCGGACACCGGCAGATAATTTGGTGACTGCGAATAGAAACTTGAGCATTCACCGCCGTTGAATCCACGCGGGATGATCTGACCAAAGGCTCGGATTATCCCGCCTCGGGTGGGACCTCAAAAGGTTAGAATCTGCACCGGCTGCGAGTCCTCCATAACGAGAGAAATTCTCGAGGGCATGTCCGACAAATTTTGGGTCCAGGCGATGACGGCGTTGAGGACCACTGCGGCTCGGTAGACGATGGCGAGTTCGTCGTAGCGCGTGGCCAGTCCTCGCGATTGCTTCAGATAGCAGAACCGGCGTTCGACGACGTTGCGACCCCGGTAGTCATCACGATCGAATGCTGGCGGGCGGCCGCCGCGTGAACCCCGCCGGCGCCGATGGCCGGCCGGATCGTCCGGTTTCGCGTTCACCGCCCCGATTCCGCGGCGGCGCAGTAGGTCGCGGTGGACTCGTGAGGAGTACGCCTTTCTCGCCCCGGACTCGATCCGGGCGGGTGTGGGGCGCCCACCACCGGCAGTCGGTACCTGCAGGTGTGCGAGGAGGTACGGAAAAGCGGGTGAATCGCCCGACTGCCCCGGCGCCACCAGCGGTAACCCGTGACCGTCGACGAGCTGATGGATCTTCGTCGACAGGCCACCGCGGGAGCGGCCTACGGTGTGGTCAGGCGGCTCAAGGTGTGGATTCGTGCAATTCAATCCAGTCCCTGTGTGGCGGGTGATGTTCGTTGCGTGCTGATGGGCGCGAGCGATGGTCGAGTCCACGGCTAGAGGTGTGGCAGATACTGGACGACTGGATTGATCGGTGGCACGGACCGCTAGTGTGCCACCGTGACTTCCGGTTCGTCGGATGCAAGCCGCACACATGCGGATTCCCACCCGTCGGGCGCCCAACCGGGCACATGATCGACCACGCAGTAACCGTGGCTCCGCAAGTCGTCGGCGACCGCGTTCCATAGCTCGGACACATCGGTTGTCGCGTCGACCGACACGACCGCACCGTCCGCGATACCGACCGCCGCGATGTCGTACAACAAACTTGCGAGCGACCGGACTCCGGTGGGTATACGAAGACAGTTCTCACTTGCCTCGAGCGATGCCCGTGTATCGATGTGGAGCAGCGTGCTGTGCGGAATCGTGGCGTACGCGTTGTCGATTTCGCGCGACATCGTCTGCGCCTGACGCAGATCCGCAGCGGAAAGGGTGACCAACTCACGTTCGGACGGTCCGCTTCGGCGGAGACCCCAGGCATCCACGCCCATGTAGAGGGTGATCACTCGTTCGTCGCATGCATTCATCATCGATCTCATTTCGGGTTGGCTACGCGTGGAACGCGTTACTCTGCGCGAGTGCGGGTCCACTCCCGAATAGCGACCGCGGGGATAGAGGAGTGGACTCGGCGTCCGCGGTGGAACCGAGGTGCCGCATCAGACTCACGACGTCAGGTGGTCGTCGCCCAGGTGGGCGGTCTCGATCTCGCGCTAGTTCGACGCTTTGATGATCAGGAGTCCCCATGGGGATTGGCTAGGCAATACCCCGCGGATCCCGCCGCCTCGACTGGCGTACGGGCGGGCGCCGAGATCGACCAACTTGGTTTGTATTGGTAGGTACTTCTATTTCGTCTCCACGTCAGCATGAGAACGCGGGTCATCTTCGAATTTGCTGATGTTGATGAGGGATCATCAGGCATCGAAGGAAGACCTGCGTTCTCACGCGCGTAGGTGATTAGGCCGCAGATCTCAGCGTGCGGTACGGGGGAATTTCAGCGAGCGCCGTCACAGACGGGCGTTTCGGTTTCCTGCCAGGCGTTGTAACCGCCGAGGAGGTCAGTTGTCCCCTCGTACCCATTCGCACGGAGAAGGCTTGCGGCCACGCTCGAGCGCCAACCGCTTCGGCAATGCACGACCAAGGGTCGACCCTGGGGAAGCGTGTTGTGGCGCTTCGCAAGCTCGGGCAGCGGAATATGAAGCGACCCTGCGATATAGCCGGAGTCGCGTTCTCCTTGGTTTCTTACGTCCAGGAGGGTGATTCTGCCATCTTGCAGTGCTGTGGCAAGTTCTGCAACAGTGAGCCGCTCGGTCTGTTCGAGCAATCCGATGAGTGGTGAGGGAAAGGGAGTGACGCGGTCGGTCGTGAGGGTATTGAAGTATCCCTGCACGTTGTCATACCCAATTCGTGCGAGTCGCATCGCGGCTTCGGCCTCGTCGCCGGGTCGTGTGACCAAAATAATCGGTTCGTCAACATGGGTGACCATTCCGCAGGTCTCCGCGAAACGTCCTTCGAGGCCCACATTGACGGCGCCCTGTAAATGCGCGGCTGCGAATTCTTCGGGGCTACGCGTATCGATCACCCTCGTCCCATCCTGTACACCCCTGACCATCTGTTCGGCCGAGAGTTCCCGTAGTTGACGGGAGCGGTCGTAGACGGCACGGTTGCGTCGGTTGAGATCGGCGTCAGTGGAGAAGTACTGTGGAATCGCGGGCTGGCCGGTGGTGACAAGGTCGACAAAATCCGCTTCTGCCATCGGCTGCACTGACGGGTTCGTGAGCCGCTGCTGGCCGATTGTCGAGACCAGGTCGGTAGACATGTTCTTTCCACAGGAAGAGCCTGCTCCGTGTGCAGGCATTACTTGCACATGGTCCGGGAGCGCCAGCAGGGTGTGATGAATTGTCTTGTACATCGCGCGTGCGAGGTCTGTGTTCGTGCCGGTCCCGAGGTTTGCGAGGTCAGGTCGGCCCACGTCGCCTATGAAGAGTGAGTCACCGGTCAGGACCGCTGTCGGTTCGGTGTCAGCACCGTCTCGGAGGAGGAGGCTGATCGATTCCCAGGTGTGTCCCGGTGTCGTCAAGATCTCGATATCGACGTTTCCCAGCGAGATGTGTTCGCCGTGCTGCAATCGGCGGATGGGATAGTCGGTGTCTGCCGCCTCACCGAAACCGATCCATGCCCCGGTTGCGGCCACGAGTTCGAGGTGGCCTGAGACGAAGTCCGCGTGAAAGTGCGTGTTGATTACTCCTTCGATGCGCAGGCCGCGGCGTTCGGCTTCGTCGATGTAGTCCGTAACATCACGCCGAGGATCGACGACGATCGCGCGTTTCGTCTGTTCATCACCTATGAGGTACGAGGCGTGAGAAAGGCATTCGAGGTAGTACTGCTCGAGAATCATTGGGCTTCTCCATTTCTGAGGAACGTCGGGATGGGGTGCGTAGTCGATGCTGGCCGGTCGTGAAGGTATTTCACTACCCGGGCAGCAGACCGGAGCTGCGTAGGCCCACGTATACCGAGACCGCGACAAGTAGTACGGCAAATGCCCGCGTGAGTGTTTTCTCGGAGGTTCTGAGAGCCAGCCATTTACCTACAAGGGCGCCGACGATAGCTGAGGCTGTTACTGGCAGGACTACGGACCAATCTAGCGCATCGTGGCTTGATCGAGCTGCTAGTGCCACTGCCGAGTTCAGCGTGATGACTAGCAGGGAGGTTCCCACAGCGATCGGCATGGGGTAGCCCAGAGCAATCACGAGTACCGGAACGATGACGAATCCCCCTCCTACGCCGAAGAATCCGGTGAGGACTCCGATTGCAATCCCCGCGGTTAGTACCTTGCCGGCAGTCAGGTAGCGTTCGGTACGGGGGCCGGGACTTGCCTCGAGCTGGGTCGCGGTGGTTTCGGCCGGCGTCGACGCAGGGACTACGGCCAGCGCGGGAAGCCTGTTGGCGACGCCCACGGCTGGATTCCGTGTCCGCTTCCTCGCCAGCTTGGACGGCCTCGTTCTCCAAACAAGCGAAATCGATACTGCTGACAGCAAGATTGCGAAAGCCCCAAGCGCGACATTTGGGTCTGCCAGTCGACCGAGGGCTGTTCCGGCCCAGGCAGCTACGCCGCCCACGGCACCGAGGGAGATGCCTGCACGCCACTTCACTCGGCCTGCCCGCGCATGGGAAATAGCGGCCACGATGGAGGTAATCCCGACGATGACGAGGCTTTCGGTAACAGCGATCTGTAGTGGTTGACTCAGGACATAGACAAGTGCGGGCACAGTGAGAATGGAGCCGCCACCGCCGAGGGCACCGAGGCTGATTCCGATGCAGATGCCGAGCACGATTGCCGAGATCAGCATTTCGTCACGGCCAAGCACTCAGATCTGGTGGCGGTTGATGTTGCTGGTTCGATCTGGCAGTGCACCTCAGCGCCACCAGGGTTGTGCGTTAGGTATTCCATCGGGCCTCCTGGTCAGGTCTGGGTGAAGTGTGAGGACGAGCCATATCGGGACTGGCGGGCCATATTGATCCGAGCGAGGGCTGTCGGGTGAGTCGGCCACTGCCGCAGGTGTCCGGCTGCACGGCAGTCCGCTGGCCCGGCCCTCCGCCAAACCTCTGCGCACGACTTTGAGACTCGCTAATCCGCCTATGGAAAGAGTTGCGGTGATTGCGGGGGAGCTGTACCGATGCTGCGCTGCACGTTCAGGGTCCGTTCGCTCCGGATGCGGTAGTAGGCATCGACTTCTCCTGTTTGCTGTTCTTGGTGTCTGACGACCCAGAGTAATGTACGGACATCTAGAAAATCAATGACCGGACATTTACTGTAGTCCGAACGCCCGCTCAGGCAGCGTCAACATGGCCTTTTGCACCGCACACCGTCGATCGCGGCTCGACGGCAGGCTGAGCAGCTCGATCCGGACCAGAGGCAGATCGCTATCGACGACGATGTCGGCGCAGTGATCGGCTACGCGGCTCGCGCTCTGCCCCGCAATAGAGAACGACAGGGACGCGAGGGCCGGCGCTGACGCGATAGTGACACCGCTCGTGCCAAGCAACTATGCCCGCATACTCGCTTCCAAGCATGGGACTGATCCGCCGCCTGCGTTTCGGGACAGCTGTTCGCGATGCGTCCGGGCAATGAACGGCAGGCGCCTATCAGAAATCGCGTCTCTCGCTGGTGGGCTGCTTGCCTCGCTGCTGACCCACAGTCGGAAGGACGAGTGAGCCGATCACCGATTCGCGGGACGGCAAATCGGCGCGAGTCGCCGTCGATACCGGGCCCCTTGCAACACCCGCCGCCCGCAGTTGCCCGAGCGACGTCGACCGTGGGCAGGAGACCGGTGGTGCGCTGCTCGTGGCAACAGTCGGTACGGCGCGCACTGTGAGAGCGATGAACCGCTCTACGTCGGGATCTGTTGTTCGGTATAGGTCGCAACTCTCCTAAGTGTCCACCGGGACATTGCGAACTCATCTTGAAGGCCAGATTCGAGTGAGTGACGCCGCCAATATCGAACGGCGAGACCGGAAAGTGCGGCCGCTACGGCACGTTCGCGGCCGAAAGATTTAGGGAATACCCAGTTCGTGCCGAGAAATCAGCGAGGACGCTGAACCGATCTCCGCGAATGAGCGAGGTGCGCCATTCCACTGGTGTTCCATTGGAGGTTCCTATCCGCTCAACTTTCATTGCTGCAACATCCGGTGTCGTTCCGAGAAGTTTGTGCTGTGCAGTACTCGGTACGACTGCTCGTATTTGCTCACTCCCGCCGGTGAGGCGGACCCCGCAACGTGATGCGAGTTCGTCGTACAGTCCTGTGTGGGAAAAGTCGACATCGAGTAACGGGCTGGCAATCGAGGCCGGCAACCATGCGCAGTCATGTGCGAGTGGCAGCTCGCCTGCCAATCGCAGTCGCTCGAGATAGAGCAGGGGAGCGGACTCCTCGAGGCCGAGACGGATCGCAACGTGCGCATCAGCCCGTATGTCGAGACGACGGACGATGCTGTGCTGGCGCAGATTCGAGGCTTCGACCGACGCGAACAAGCTGTACAGGGCACCTAGGGGTTGCGTGATCTCGGCGTCAGCGTTGAGTCGAGTTGAGCGGCCACGACTTGCGACGACGATACCTTCCTCACGTAGGGCGCGCACCGCAGCGCGCACCGTGTGACGGCTAACACCGTACTGATCACGGAGTTCCAACTCGCCAGGGAAGGCATCCGTGAACTCTCCCTCTCGCAGTCGGCGTTGGAGGTCCGCCTGTAGTTGCTGCCACAGGGTTTCCCCCGATCCGCGCTGCAACTTTCTCGCCCCGGCCGTTTCCGTCTCCGTACCAGACACCCGTGCTCGCTCCCGATCGCCATTGTGATGCTCTACTTAGGAGGATAATGTACGGACATCTAATCAAGCAATGACCGGACATGACCTTGGATGTGTGTTAGAAGGGTCGCACACGGTCGCCGACGAATCAACGCCGTCGATACTCCGAAGGGACGCGTGCCTGTGGGCCATCCATTCCTGATTCGACATCCCTGTAGACGACGCTGATACAACGCTGCTCGGCCGACCGGAGTCGCTGGCAACTATGGTTGCGCGCCGGCGGATCGCCAGGCCTGGCTGCGTGGTACCCGGCACCATGCTCGAATCTGGCACGCTGCGGTGGACCGCGTCGCCGCCCATGGCGCCACGCCGCACAGCCGCTGCCCGAGCGGCGGGCCCATCCCCACTAACCCTCGAGTTGACCCGATACCGCAGGAGCACCCATGACCGACTCCCGAGCCCGCCGCGTCGCCACCCTCAGTGCCGCCGCGAAAGCCAAATCGCACAGGAAGACCCACGCGGCCGAGCAAGCAATCCGACGGCTCGTCGAACGCGGTGAACAAATCACTTTCCAAGCCGTCCAACGCGAAGCCGACGTCTCCCACGCCTTCCTCTACAACCATCCCGAACTCCGCCAGCGCATCGAACATCTTCGCGGCCGCCCACGATCGGCCCCGACCGCCTACGCTGTTCCCGGCAGCGACAGGACACTCGTCATCACACTCACCCGGCAAATCGCCGACCTGAAGAAGCAACATCACCACCAACTCAAAGCATTGCGCGACGCGCTCGAGCAAGCCCACGGAGAAAACCTCGACCTCCGACGCGAACTGGCCCGTCACACCGTCGGCAGCCAGACCGCCGCTGACGCTGCTTCAGTCGCATCAACAACCTGATCTGCACGCACATGGCGAGCTTGCACATGCCCCAAGGCCCGGCCGGAAGAGACATCCTTGGCGAGTTACGCTGCCATATAACGCTCCTGCACCGCCACACCGTGCTCGTAGTTTTCTCGTCTAACGTCCAGCTTGATCCCAACGTACAGTTGAGGATTGCTCCATAGGGTGCTCGCGGATCACTCCCAGGCGCTGCCGCCACCACTGCATGATCCGTCCGGACGTTGTGGGGGTTCCCGTTCCCCGGTCCTTGCCTCACCAGTCGTCGGCGACAAAGAGGGGGCAAGGTGAAGTCCCCGCAGCGCAGCGAGGAGACCCGACCTCTCCAACCGAACGAGTCGACGACCACACTCGAAACCGGATGCGGCGGGTTTCAGGTATTCAGCACGGCCGACCAACCAGCCGGCGAGTTCACGGGCGATCGCGGTGTTCGCCAGCGCGGGGCGTTTTTTTCGGGCGTCGAACCCTGCCCAGCGGGCGTGCAGGCGCTGGTTGTTTGCTGTCCCTGGGCCCGGGCCGCAGGACTGGCATGGTCCCCGCGGTGCCGCAGATCTGCTCCGGGACTGTACCGGGGTCGGTGGTGCCAGGCGGCCTCGATGAGCAGCCGCCGGGCGTGGCCGTTGCTGGTCTTGGTGATCGATCCCTGCGAGCGCGACGTGACCGAGGAGTGTTCGGTGGGCACCAGCCCGAGGTAGGCGCCGATCGATCGTCCGGTCCGGCGCTGCCAGCCGCCAATCTCTACGGCCAGCCCGAACGCGGTCAGTGTCGAGACCCTGCGAAGGCAGCCGAGCCGAGTCACCACCGGGATGAAATCGCTGTCGGTGGCCATCGCCGCGATCGCTACATCCAGCCGATCCCGCCGGTCTACCGCCGCGAGCCTGGTGTCGCAAGCGGTCTCGTTCGCCAGCTGCAGACCATGCGCGTCGAAGTGCTGGATGCGCAGCCAGGTGCCGTGCACCTTCGTTCACGCGTGGCCGCCGTAGTAGATAATCCCCTGCCGCAGAGGTAGTTTCGACACCCGATGCTGGCCTACATCAGATCTCCACGAGAGTCTTCACGGGCACGGACCAGACCACGGGCCGCCGGCCTTCGGGAAACTAGTGACAGCACGCACGTTGGCCAACGTTACGACACCAATCACGCATTCGTAGGGCGCGTAATCGGCACTCGGCGTAGATAGAGGTCTCGATCATTAACTCTGACAGGAGTGAAGGTTGACATGGGCAGACCAGTCTGCCCATTTCTGCTGAGGCTTTAGTGAATTGCCTGAACTGGCCTCCACCCCCTCACGCTGATCTTCTTCGAAGAAGCTGTAACCCAGCGAGAGGGAGGGATTCGCCTTCAGTCCTCGAACAGGACGCCCATGCCCGCCGCCACACTTCCTCTGATTCGGGATCGTTCGATTACGTGACTAGGTCGTCGCGGGCACGACGGTTGCACGCGGCTCGGCGACCGTAGCATCCATCCGGGCGGGGGTCAGTCCGGTCGGGGTCAATGCGGCGACCCAGACGAACACGGCGTCGGCGTCGTTGCTCGAACGACCATGCCGGAGACCGGTCGTGCAAGCGCGGGGACGTCAATACGTCCACGCCGTCCTCGCTCAGCGGGTCGTCAGTAGCGGCCCAGGCACGAGTGATCCCTCGATCGCTCGGACCGCGTCCCTCCATCTCCGCGGACTGCGTGTCGACTGGGTCAGGATCCCCTTGGATTAGCCGGTCAAGAGGCAGTCGCCGAGGCTGCCCACCGAAGCAGCCCCGCCGGCTTCGGCGAGGCGCTGGGATAGCGGAAGGCTCGGTATTGAACGCCACGGTCAGAGTGATAAAACAGACCCGGACAGATCCTGACCTCATGTTAACGGGGTGAGATGCCCGTTTCCTGGGGCGTCGAGCGCGAGAGCGGTGAGTAGGCTCGTCGACAGCGGCAACCCGACCACCACCCGGGGAAGGTTCGGACGTAAGTGATGTGGCGCCCCCAGCTGGTCCGGCGCCAACGCCGCAAACCCGCGGTTGGCCAGGTCTGTAGTCTTTCGCCCTCGGCTGCAGTGACCGTCGTCCGCGGATCCGCGGAACGGGTCCTCGCAACCCCTCGGCACGCATCAGCGCTCGAAGTGCACCAGAGTTCGTTGCCGGTTCAGCGCCGCATAGACCGTCGGGCACCGTGAGCGCCGTGGTTCCCGGCATACACGGTGGATTTGCTCGGCCGCGTGTTGGCCGTGTGTGCGTCGATGTAGGTCCAGAAACTGTCCCGCGTTGGACAGTCCGGTAGGAGGCGCATACCCGACGAGCGCCAGGCGACAGTGTCCGTTGACATGATGCCGCCAGTCTCCGATTCGCGCGGGGTCGGGCTGACCGAGGAAGCTGAGGCAGTTGAATCGACCGCGCACCCTCGCTACTGCGAGCGCCGTGACATCTAATAAGCGGCCCAGCGCAGTCATCCAGAATCGACCGTGCTGGGCGAGTGAGTGCGGCTTGCTCGGGTATCTACTCGCGCGTAGCCTCACAGACAGACTGTTCTAGCTAGAATGTCGGCCAAATTAGGTATGAGGTAGGACCATGCGAGCCCAAGTCCACCAGGGGACACGAGCGCGTGGGAGCGCCCGCGAGCGCCTGCTAGCTGTCGCTGAAGAGTTATTCTTCGCCGAGGGAATCCACAACACGGGCATAACACTCCTTATTGAGCGCGCCGACATTGCCAAAGCAACTTTCTATTCCGCGTTCAAAAGTAAGAATGACTTAGTGGACGCTTATCTAGAGCGGCAACATACGACTATTATCGAGCGACTCCATATCATAGAGCGGAGCGATGACTCACTGCCGGTTAAGATCGTTCGAATTTTCGATCTTCTCGCTACGGCAACTGCGCAAAACTCGTATCGGGGCTGCTTATTCGTCGTTGCTGCAATAGAACAGCCTCAATCAGATCTTCCGGCTAAGCGATGGGCTCGTGTACACAAAATGGCTGTGCTGTCCACGTTCCGTAACATTTTTGAAGACGCTGATCATCCGCACGCCGCTGAGGTTGCCGAACAACTGGCCATCATCTACGACGGGACGCTAGTCACTGCAGCCATCCGACCCGAATCTGGTGCAATAGAACGGGGGCGCGCCATGGCTCTGGCCGTCATCGACTCTTACCGATAGCCTTCCGATGGTGCGGATCGGGGTCAGGTGTGGTACGGAGTGAAATACCACGCGCCGCAGAGCTTTCACCCTTGTCGGTTATGTTCGAAATGGTGTCCTTCGGTACCGATTATCCTGGCATCTGGATCCAGACCTACCTAGTCGAGAATCCGGAGACCGGGGACAGCGCGCCATCGCAATCGGCGGCAGCGAGGGACTCGACGCCCTATCGCTCAACCTTCATACGCCACCAATTCGAAGGACGCCACTTGGGTAGGCCGCAGGTGTCGCCCGGCCCCGTAATGTTGATCAGCACGTACGTGCAACACCAACCGCCGCGCCCGCTCGGCCATCGCCACCCAGTTGCTCAACTCGCCCGAGCCGCTGTCGCTGCCGGATCTGTGGGAAGGGCTGGGGCGCAATCACTACTCTCGCCTTCGGGCCGCACACGGCTCCGGACGGTGTAGCGGTGGGGGAGCGTCGTGGTCGTCCAGGGAGTAGGGCGCCGATCCCCGTACAACGGTCGATAGTCGAACGGGCGAGCCCCGAACGGGTGGGAGATGTGCTGCTGTACATGACGCGGGCGATGACCACGGACAAAACTACGCCGACAGCAAGTCCGACGCCCTCACCAAGCCACCGAGGTGATCGCCAACGTCGCCCGCAAATGTGCGAGCACGAAGCTCACCATCACCAGCTACTCCCAGGGCGTGCGTCGCCGACTAAGTCCCTGGTCAACCCCGAGGAGACATGATCATCGTTGCGGGCCAGATTCCACGTAGTTTTGTGATGCTCAGGCGACCTCGTCCGCAAAACGAATCTTCCTCGACCACTGACAGGCCGTCACAGACAGTGGGGCCAGAACCCTCCCGTCGTCGACACAGACACCGAAGTGACCGCTGTCCCCACGCCGCGGAATTCAGTGACTGGTCCCCGCAGCGCGGTCGCTCCTCGTGACGAGTGATCGTGGCCGGGGACGACCTCGCGGTGACCGACGCTCTCGTAAACGCGGCACCGTGCGGGTGCGCGGTGACGTTAACTTATTCATCCCCGGCACGTGGGAGAGACCGGCTCCGGTGGCCGAGGCCGCGATATGCCCCAGCGCTAAGAACCTTCAAGATCCGTTTGAACGTAATAGCATCTCACTAGTGACTGAGGGAGAATGGACCGGCGGCGGCGTTCGCCACGTCCTCCAGGCAATGCGACGACGGATCCGGAATCGCGCTGGTTCGATCTTGCGGTTCACGCCGTCTCCAATATGAGCTGCAGGTGAATCCACTACAGAGGACACGATGGTGACAGAAGGTTCGAACGGGCACGTCGGCGTGCTCGACCGCGCCGTGCACTTGCTTTTGGCCTTCGGGTACGGAGAGACTGCGTTGCCACTGACCGAGCTTGCGGTGCGCACAGGGCTGCCCAAGAGCACTGTGCGTCGGCTCGCCAACACGCTCGCAAGGTACAATTTGATTGGCACCGACGGTCAGGGCAATTACAGTCTCGGTATCCGACTGTGGGAGCTCGGTGTCGTGTCGGTAAATGGACGGCTACCGCTGCGGATGGTCGAACACTACGCAGAACAGGCGGCGGCGGACTGGGACGAGACTTGCCATGTCGCAATCCTCGACGGCCAGGACGTGCTATACATCGTCCGCGTAGCAAGTGCGCGAGCAGTGGCAGTGCAGACTCATCTAGGTCAGCGTGTCCCGGCGTATGCCACAGCAACCGGTATGGCAGTACTGAGTACCCATCCAGCTGAGATGATTAGAGCAGCCTTCTCGGATCCACTCGAAATTTTCACTGAGTCCACCCCTCGAACGGTCGAGAAACTTATCACTCGCGTAGAGCGGACTCGCGAGCGCGGGTACGCCCTCACCATCCCCGGGTGGCAGCCTGATATTTGCGACGCTGCGGCCCCGATCCTCGATCGAACTGGACACGCCGTTGCCGCCATAGGTATTGCCGGATCCATCTACCGCAACACCGAAGAACGGCTACAGCAAATCGGGACGTACATCAAGGCTGTCGCTGACGAAATCTCATGCGATATAGGGGTTCTGTTCAGATAAGGTGCCGAAGAAGCGCAGAACCAGGCCGGCTTTGTTCTTGGCCTGCTGAAAGCGCTGCTTGACCCGTCTCCGCGGCCCGGCGACGGCAGCGACTTCGGTCAGCGTGGTACGCCGGACACGGGAGCAGGTGTAGTACGAAATCTCGATCGGATCCGACAGTGACCCGCGGGCGAGCCGCCAGTGCCACGCCCGGAAGCCCGATCGGGTGGATTCCTGTGTCCTACGTTGCTCGAGGCTGCGCGGTTCGGGCGAATCGACTCGCGTGGCTTTTAACTCCAATGCTGAAGGTCGGGTGTCCCGGCGAAACTCCTCTCCGCGTCTCGTCAAGCTGCGGCAGGACGTACCAGTTGTCCAGGTTCAGGGGTAGACTCCAATTGTGGCTGGACAGACCGTTCTGGCTGGCTTAGGATAGGGGATCAAGTGCACGCATCGGAGCGATCGACATCGACTTTGCCTCATCGTGGAAGCGCGAGAGAGCGCATCCTTGCTGCGGCTGATGAGCTATTTCTTACCGACGGTATTCACAACACTGGTATCACATCACTGATCGATCGAGCCGGTATCGCGAAGGCGTCCTTCTATTCGGCGTTCAAGAGTAAGAATGATCTGATCGACGCATACCTCGAGCGCCAGCACGATGATATCGTCAGTCGGCTGCACGTAATTGCAGATGCAGACGATTCCCCCGAGGAGAAGCTCTCCCGCATTTTCGATCTGCTCTGTACCTTCTGGGTGCAGGCCTCTTACCGTGGATGTTTGTTCGTGGTGGCTCAGATCGAATTGCCCAAATCGGAGCTTCCGGCGCGGCGTTGGGCACGAATTCACAAGTTGGACGTGCTCAGCATCCTAGGGCCCATGCTCGAGCGCGCTGGGTACGCAGATTCGGACGAGCTCGCCGAGCAACTATGTGTGATCTTTGACGGCATCCTCGTCGCCGCCTCCATTCGACCAGAGTCTGAAGCCTTCGATCGCGGGCGCTCCATGGCTCTGGCTTTGCTCAATGCCGCTAGTCGAGCTTCGAAGAAGCGGAGTTAAGGGTGATGGTGCGCGACACCGCCAACTCTTGAACAAGATCGACTGATGTCGAATAGCTTCGTGATCTCCTCGACCGGCAGGGGGAATCGGTCGTTAATGAGGGTGAGCAAGACTGGGTCGGCGAGGGTTAGGGTGGGCGATGGCCGGGTCCTGCAAACTGCGGGAACTCTCCCATGGTTTCTGTATCTGACTATCAGATCCCGAGAATAGCAGCGTGTTTCGCAGATTGTTATCGATTCCACCGATGCCGAAGGGTTCGTTTCCCGGTACCGCATGTCGCACCTAGCCCGATGCAGGGGTTGTATCGGTGAAGGCAAGTAGGCCGCCGAGAAATGGTCAAAGTCTAGTCCGCACAGCGTGTTTGAAGAATGTATCACTACTGTTCCGGAGATGGTGGCTCGCTTTTGTGGGGAGCGTGGTGTGGGCTACGAAGGGCTGGCTATCAGCCTCGGTCCCTGGGATTTGTGGAGGTGCTCCTGCCGCGAGTCGTGTCGGATTCTGCAGTCGTGTCACTGGAGTAGCGGCATTCCTCGCAATCTGCGCCGCGGCTGGAACGTTGGTACGTCGATCCCTGTACCAACTGCCGGGGGAGGGGCTTCTCTCAGTGGTGTGCTGGCGCACGGCAGAGGTCGAGGTCTGCTCGAAGAAGCCCCTCTGGCCGACGTTCAGGCACGTCCTTTTAGCATGAGGTTCCAGTACAGGAAGGGAAGCCCGTATCGTTTCAAGTACCACATGTCCCGGCGAGACTTTGTGGTGTCGATGAGAGGGATAGAGGGTGTGTGCTGGGCAGAGTAGTCAAACTCGGCCAGTAGCATCGTGTTTCGAGATGTGGTCAATGGGCATGACCCGTATCCGTTGTATGCCGCGGTGAGAGGCCGGCCGCTGACTGTCGCGAGAAGATTATCGACGACCACGGGTGCTTGCTTGCGAACGGCGGCACCGGTTTTGGAGTTCGGCGTGGACCCTGCGTCGCCGAGAGCGAAGATGTCGGGGAAACGATTGTGCTGAAGGGTGTGCTTGTCGACGTCCACCCATCCGGCAGGGTTGTCGGGGAGTGCGAGTGGAGACTTCTTGATGAAATCGGGTGCCGATTGGGGTGCGACGACATGGAGTAGGTCGTACTTGATCGTGTCGGTGGTCTTGGTGGTGGTGTCGATGATGGACACTTCGCGTCCGTCAGGGTCCACTTCGGCTAGCTCGCTGCTCAGGTGAACTTCAATCCCGTAGTCCTTGGCGACGCGGTCGAGTTCCTCAGAGAATGCTTTGATTCCGAACATGGCCGGAGTCGGAAGGACGAGTACGATGCGGATGTCGTCGAGAAGTCCCTGCTTGCGCCAGTAGTCGGCTGCAAGGTATGCGATCTTCTGCGGTGCGCCGGCGCATTTCATCGGCCCGGCCGGCATAGTAAATACTGCCGTGCCCGAACGAAGGTTCCGAATGAGTTCCCAGGTCTTCGGGGCGAGTTCGCGGGCGTAGTTACTCGAGGCGAACGGTGTTGAAACCGCATCGGCAACGCCCGGAATTGCATCCCAGTCGGTCTGGATGCCTGGACAGACCACGAGTCGATCGTAGCCGATGGTTGTGCCGTCATCGACGGTGATCTGTCTCTGCACAGGGTCGATTTCTTCAGCCGCGCTCCGGAGCCAAGTCACCCCTCTGGGCATTACCGACGCCTGCGGCCGGCCACTCTCGTCCATGCTGGCGCGGCCGCCGCCGACGAGGGTCCACAGCGGTTGGTAGTAGTGCGTGACTGCAGGGTCGACGACGCATACATCCTTTACGCCCTTCCGGCGTAGCCGGGACGCGACACTGATTCCGGCGCTTCCGCCGCCCAGGATGACGATTCCATGATGTGCGGTATTCGAGGCCATACGAAGCTGCCCAGTCCTTTCCATCGACCGTTAAATGTCCGGTCATTGCGGATTGTAGTGTCCGTACATTATCCTTCACCATGGATGATCACAAGGGGCAATACGGCGCGGTCGAGTGCCGCCGGCCGGTCTGTGGTTATGAGGATCGGAGGGTGTGAGGAGGCGAGCGATCGCACCGCTGCGATGAAGGGCGAACGGGAGGTTCTGCAGGGTTGTCATCGCAGAATGGCAAGCCGGATTCAATGACCACGACGCGATGGCTGCGTGACTCAACGGCCGCGGCGTCGACGTCCGTCGTCCGATGGAGGCGGAAAATGCTGCCGGAGAAGGCGGACGGTGTCGCAGGTCCGCGCGCCGGGCCTGTGCATTCGGGAGGACCGATAATGCAGCTTTCAACCGATCGCTGACGAACGAGCCCCGGCTTCGAGCCGTGGAGTACAGCCCTTCCGTCGAGCAGATTCGCAGTGGCGCTTAGTTTCTGCCGGTTGGGCCGACGGCACGGTAGGGTCTGGTGCCGTTGCTATTCGATCGATTGTGGCTTCATAATTCTGAAAAGCGTTATCCTTCAATGTATTAGCGGCGATAAGGTCACGCTGCGACTTCATCTCGGCTGACTGGTGAGCGGGTGGCCAATGGAAACTTCGGGGTTATGAACCATGCAGATGCTGTCCTCCGTCGAGGTGGGGGACAGGGGCCGAATAATTGGCACTCGGTGCACATGGTGACTGAGCCCACGAATGGCCAATGAAGGTGATGATTGACACAGGCAGACCGGTCTGCCTACTATTGAGGGGCTTCATCAAATTGCCGGAACTGGCCTCCACCTCCCTCTCGTGCTTGATGCACTCGAAGAAGCTGTGACACAGCGAAGGTGGAGAGGTTCATTCAATCCACGAACAGGACGCACATGACCGCAAATGCTGCACTTGCCACGACAATTCAGGCGGCCGTCGATCACGTCAAGCAGAATCCTTCTGCCGCAATGGCGACCTTCAAGGCAAAAGTTCTGCAGGACAAGGGGGTGCAATGCTCTGCGTTCGTGCGCAAGCATCCCGCGATCATCGTCGATGAGCCGGCGAGCCTTGGTGGCAACGACGCCGGCCCGAGCCCCGTGGAGTACCTGCTGGTGTCGTTGGGCGCCTGCCAGGAGATCTTGTACCAAATCACGGCGAGCATGATGGGGATCGAGCTGGATTCCGTCACCGTGTATCTCAAGGGGAATCTGGATGTGCGCGGATTCATGGGAGAAGAAGGGATTCCGCCCGGCTATCAGCAGATCACCTTCGAAACCCGTATCGAGAGCCAGGCGGATGCTAAGGCGATCGAAGCGCTCGTCCACACCGTCGAGGCAAACTGTCCGACAATGGACACTATTCGGCGCCCTGTCGACGTCCATGGAAAGGCCTTCCTCAACGGCGAACCGATCGTCACTGTTTGACGATCGGGGGCGTTGAATATGAACCCGGATTAGAGAGTACTCGCGGGACGCAGATACTTGAAAAAGACGTGCGATCAATGCAAATTCAAGTGGGAGTTCAGATCGACAGATTCGATTAGCTCGTCATGAACTACTACGCGAATCCGCGCCAGTTCAGCCACAATCATGATCGCACGGCCATACCACCGGTACCGCTGCAACAGCCGCGCTACCACCGAGCACTGAAGACGGTCGCGGATCGCTCCGCGACTATAATAAGGAAGGAATCGCCATGCAGGAACTAAATGCAGGATGGACCGTAACGGGGACGTACAACGAGGCATGCGCCGCTGAAGGGCATTGCCCACTTTACTTCGGCAGAGGCGTCGAGGGCGGATGCAGGTATTATATGGTCTTCCGTCTTGAAGAAGGCACCGTCAATGGCGTTGACATGTCCGGAATTACCGTGGTCTACAACGGTGATATCCCGTACTCCAGTTTTGCCGAATTTATGGAGAACGGCTCAGAAGCCGGGATCTATGTGAGCGACAATGCTACAGAGGCCCAGCGGAAGGTGCTCGACACCCTGGTTGAGAAAAGTATCGGCGGTCTTCTCGTGGGGAAGAGTTTCGGAGTCAAGTACGTACCCATTGATGTATCGGAAACTGACGACTCGGTTAGCTTCAAGACACCGTACGGGGAAATGAGCCAGAATCTCTCAAAGGGGCACGATGGCCACCCAGTTCGCATTGAGAATTCCACTCTTCCGTTCCTGAAAAACCTGAAGCACTGCCACACGACCCACTGGACATACAACGACCACGGGAAGAATTTCGACTACAAGGATCGTTGTGGATCGTGGGCTGATTTCGCTTTTAGCGGGTAACGGCATGGCAGGCAGGAGGACCAAGGGCACGCTTCAGTCGCACCCATGCGCCAATACCGCGACCACGCTGCTCCTTCCTGCCTTCTGCAAGCGATCGCACTTGTCCGCGAAAGTCGGGGTATCGGCGGTCCTATTGATGGGATCTCGGATGAACTTCGACGGCATGTGTGGGCCAGGGGAGTCCGTCAAGTTCGAAGAGACGTACTGCTATGACCATCCAGTGGGCCTAAATCTGTTTGTTGCGACACCCCTTTGATTCTCAAGGTGGAGAGGTGCCCCTCCATGGCCCTAGCCGAATGAATAGGCGCACAGCGTCGTGTAGACACCCGAGCAAGAGGCTGAGAACTCTTGAGAAGACGGCGATCTGGTCTAGTGTGCGATGTTGCCAAAAGGAGTTGTGCACGCCAGGATCCCCGCGCGCGAGGATGACTACAGAAGGCCTGGCGTGGAGGGGCATGAATCCCGCTTTCGTCGGTCCGTGGTGGCCAGTGATACTCCGGAGCACCCGACGTACGGCTGCCGGGTGCAGCCCGGAACGAGTATTGCCCCAATGAAGCACCGACCGTCGCCGTCGCGACGATGGAAACCGACGGACACATCTATTCGCGCAGGACAGCAAGGATTTCTGACCACTGTGTCCGCGCTTCACGATCACCAAGAAACAAGGAGTCACGATGTCGAGACAAGCGAAGTGGGAAGAACTTTCCTCACCCATCGAAATGAGGGGAGTGAAGTTCAAGAATCGGATGATGCGCTCGGGCATGTATGAAGGTATGGCAACGGAGCGGGGAGAGGTGACGCCCGAGCTGGAAACCTGGATCGCCCGACAGGCTGCCGGCGGTGCTGCTTGTATTTTCCCCGGCTACACCAACGTTTGTCTGCCCCGTTGTATGCCTTACCAGACGGGGTCATACAGTGACAGCCACATTCCCGGCCTGACAAAGTTGGCGGAGATAATCCACTCGTATGGTGCGGTAGCGGGTCTGCAACTGGCGGCCGCCGGGCGGCAGGCCAATCCCAACCTGTTCTTCTCAGACGCAGAGGCAGTAATGGGCCCGTCTGCGATGGGGCCGAGTCCGCTCTACCAGGCTGCGTGTCGGGAGATGACCGAGGCCGAGATCTGGCAGGCCGTCGAAGACCAGGCCGCTGCTGCCGCGAGGGCTAAAGAGGCCGGATTCGATATCGTGCTGCCCAACGCCGCCCACGGCTACATGCTGGCGCAGTTCCTGTCGCCGCATACCAATAAGCGAACCGACGCGTGGGGAGGTACCCCCGAGAAGAGGTTCAAGTTCTTCGAAGAGACATTCCGAGCGGTAAGGGAAGCGGTCGGGCCAGAGATGCTTGTCTGGACCAAGATTTCCGTTGACGAACCCTGGGAAGACGGAATCAATCTTGACGAAGCCAGAATCTTCATCCCGGAGGTGGCCAAACTTGTCGACGCCATTGAGATCAGTGGCGGCACGATCGTTGACAACGTCTTCATGATGACACGGGGAGAAATTCCGATCGGGACCCTGAGGAAGGGTATCGGCGGACCCGTCGAGGGGATCTCTGCCGAACTCGTTGAGGGCCTGTATGGAATAAGGGACTCGGTCAAGTTCGAGGAGACCTATTGGTATGATCATGCGCTCGCCCTGAAGCCTCTCTGTGGCGATACCCCTCTGATCCTCACGGGCGGTCACAAATATCCCGCGACGATGAATCAGATCATCAAAGAAGGGACCGCCGATATGCTGTCCCTGGCGAGGGTTCTTGCTGCGGAACCGAACTTCCCCAATGAAGTCGTCGCGGGAAGAGAGGACCCGGGGAAGTGTTCTAATTGCAACAAGTGTCTGGTTGAAGTTGTTCTGGGAAACAAGCTGAGGTGTTACCTCCCGGATCCCGGATACACCTACGCCTGACAGTTGAACTGCTAATCCCCTAGCTGTGTGAACACAGGGGAGAAACTGGCTACAGGTAAATGCACTGGGTGCGGTGCAACTTCTTACTGTGGTCACACGGTCTTGGTGTAGGCATTGACGCTGTAGTGGATGCCATCTAGAGCAGATCCAGGATGCGGTGTGGGTCGTAGCATTGCCGACGGCGGTATTCGCCCGTCCGGGCGTGGTGTACGAGGATAGTCGCCTGAGTTTCGGGGTGCTTATGCGGTTAGTGCTGCGGGTGCCGACTCCTGGTCGAATCCCTGGAGGGTACGTCGAATCGGCCGCGAGGTCTTTGCTGTGGTTGGCATCTGTCAGTGTCCGCTGTTGTACGAGGTCCAATTCGTACCGAGTTGTCGGACCGGCCGGTATGCAACGTGGTTGCAACGCGCGCTCAGTAGTGTTCTGGGAGTCATAACCGGGAGTTCGCCTTTCCGAGTTCTATGCCCCATCGTTTTGTCGACATTCATTTCGAGTTTTATGACACCAGGGAGTTATCGATGACCGTGTATGCCCGCCCGGGTTCGCCGGACGCCGTCATGTCCTTCCAATCGCGTTACGACAACTGGATCGGCGGCCAGTGGGTTGCGCCCGTCAAGGGCCAGTACTTCGAGAATCCGACACCCGTCACCGGACAGCCGTTTTGTGAGGTCGCGCGTTCGACGTCCGAGGACATCGAACTTGCGCTCGACGCCGCACACGCTGCGGCTCCGGCCTGGGGCAAGACGTCGGTGGCGGAGCGCGCCATCATCCTGAACAAGATCGCGGACCGCATCGAGGAGAACCTCGAGTCCATCGCGCTCGCCGAGTCCTGGGACAACGGCAAGCCGATCCGCGAGACCCTGTACGCCGATATTCCGTTGGCCGTGGATCACTTCCGTTACTTCGCCGGCGCTATCCGGGCGCAGGAAGGCGCACTGTCGGAGATCGACTCCGACA
Organism: Rhodococcus jostii RHA1; assembly: GCF_000014565.1. Classification (NCBI taxonomy): domain Bacteria; kingdom Bacillati; phylum Actinomycetota; class Actinomycetes; order Mycobacteriales; family Nocardiaceae; genus Rhodococcus; species Rhodococcus jostii. The sequence goes on from NC_008269.1 coordinate 884,025, forward strand.
CCGTCGCCTACCACTTCCACGAGCCGCTCGGCGTGGTCGGCCAGATCATCCCCTGGAACTTCCCGATCCTCATGGCCGTGTGGAAGCTCGCTCCCGCACTCGCCGCGGGTAATGCGGTCGTTCTCAAGCCCGCCGAGCAGACCCCGGCGTCGATCCTGCACCTGATCTCCGTCATCGGCGACCTGCTGCCCGCCGGTGTGCTGAACATCGTCAACGGCTTCGGTGTGGAGGCGGGCAAGCCGCTCGCCTCGAGCCCGCGGATCCGGAAGATCGCGTTCACCGGTGAGACCACCACGGGCCGGCTCATCATGCAGTACGCGTCGCAGAACCTGATCCCGGTCACCCTCGAACTCGGTGGCAAGAGCCCCAACATCTTCTTCTCCGACGTGCTGTCCTCCAACGACGACTACCAGGACAAGGCGCTCGAGGGCTTCACGATGTTCGCCCTCAACCAGGGCGAGGTGTGCACCTGCCCGTCGCGTTCGCTGATCCAGGAGGACATCTTCGACGAGTTCCTCGCGATGGCGGCCATCCGCACCAAGGCCGTCCGTCAGGGCGACCCGCTCGACACCGACACGATGATCGGCGCGCAGGCCTCGAACGATCAGCTCGAGAAGATCCTGTCGTACATCGAGATCGGCAAGGGCGAAGGCGCCAAGGTCGTCACCGGCGGTGAGCGCGCCGAACTCGGCGGCGACCTGTCCGGCGGCTACTACGTGCAGCCGACGATCTTCACCGGTCAGAACAAGATGCGGATCTTCCAGGAGGAGATCTTCGGTCCCGTCGTCTCCGTCACGTCGTTCAAGGACTACGACCAGGCCATCGAGATCGCCAACGACACGCTGTACGGCCTCGGCGCCGGCGTGTGGTCGCGGGACGGTGGCGTCGCCTACCGCGCCGGTCGCGACATCCAGGCCGGGCGCGTGTGGACCAACACGTACCACCAGTACCCCGCGCACGCGGCGTTCGGTGGCTACAAGCAGTCCGGCATCGGCCGCGAGAACCACCTGATGATGCTCGAGCACTACCAGCAGACGAAGAACCTGCTGGTCAGCTACGCCCAGAAGGCTCAGGGCTTCTTCTGATGGACGCAGCCCGGGCGCCTCAGCGCCTGAAGGCAACCGCCGGGGCGGTGGAGCTTCTCCGCCGCCTCGGCGGTACCCACGGGGCGCTGATGATGCATCAGTCCGGCGGGTGCTGCGACGGCTCCGCGCCGATGTGTTACCCCGACGGTGAATTCATCGTCGGCGACCGCGACGTGCTGCTCGGCGTCCTCGACCTGCGACTCGGGGTCGGGGAGACCCCGTCCACCCGGCCCGAAGGCGGCGATGCGGTGCCCGTGTGGATCTCCGGTTCGCAGTTCGAGGCGTGGAAGCACACCCAGCTGGTGCTCGACGTCGTGCCCGGCCGCGGATCGGGATTCAGCCTGGAAAGTCCCGAAGGCATGCGTTTTCTCAGTCGTGCGCGTGCGTTCACCCCGGAGGAGAACGCCAGCCTCGCCGCGGAGGAGGTCATCGTGGGTCAGCGGTGGGAGCAGGGCTGGAGGCCCGCGCCGTCCCCCGAACCGCAAGTGGTTACCGAGGCGGTCGACGCGTGCCCCGTGCCCGGTACCCACCCAGGCAACTAGCATTACGTCAGCGCGCGATCGTGGGGGTGTCCCCATATGCGTGCTGCGGTCCTGACCCAACGCCGCACGGCGCGAGAGCTGGCGGGCGGACCCCCGGCATCCCGAGCTGCGCGGTTCGTTGCGGGGACGCCCACCCCCAGTCGGCGGCAAATTGACGGCACGTGACTAGCCCCGGAATTCAGCACATCGACGGCCGCAGCAGCGGCAGAAGCACGCAACGGACGGCACGGCGTCAGCGGTGACGACCGTCGTTAGTTACGCGAACAGCAGAGGCTACGCAATGACAAAGGTGCAGGAACCGATCACGGCGGGCACAGCGGTCACGCCCGATATTCACACGACGGCGGGAAAGCTCGCCGACCTGCGTAATCGTCAGGCCGAGGCGCAGCACCCGAGCGGTGAAGCCGCGGTCGAAAAGGTCCACGCCAAGGGCAAGCTCACCGCCCGCGAACGCATCACCGCCCTGCTCGACGAGGGCAGCTTCGTCGAACTCGACGCCCTCGCCCGGCACCGCTCGGTGAACTTCGGCCTCGCCGACAACCGCCCCGTGGGCGACGGCGTCGTCACCGGCTACGGCACCGTCGACGGCCGCGACGTCTGCGTGTTCTCCCAGGACGCCACCGTCTTCGGCGGCTCCCTCGGCGAAATCTACGGCGAAAAAATCGTCAAGGTCATGGACCTCGCCCTCAAGACCGGGCGCCCCCTGATCGGCATCAACGAAGGCGCCGGCGCCCGCATCCAGGAAGGCGTCGTCTCCCTCGGCCTGTACGGCGAAATCTTCCACCGCAACGTCCAGGCCTCCGGGGTGATCCCGCAGATCTCCCTGATCATGGGCCCCGCCGCCGGCGGCCACGTCTACTCCCCCGCCCTGACCGACTTCGTCGTCATGGTCGACCAGACCTCCCAGATGTTCGTCACCGGCCCCGACGTCATCAAAACCGTCACCGGCGAAGACGTCACCATGGAAGACCTCGGCGGCGCGCACACCCACATGGTCAAGTCCGGCGTCGCCCACTACGTCGCCTCCGGCGAACAAGACGCCCTCGACTACGTCAAGGACCTGCTGTCCTACCTGCCGTCGAACAACCAGGCCGCGGCCCCCCGGATGCTGCCCACCGACCCGATCACCGGCTCCATCGACGACTCGCTGACCGCCGAGGACCTCGAACTCGACACCCTCATCCCGGACTCGGCGAACCAGCCCTACGACATGCACGAGGTCATCCGCCGCATCCTCGACGACGACGAATTCCTCGAGGTCCAGGCCGAACGCGCCGGCAACATCGTCGTCGGCTTCGGCCGCGTCGACGGCCGCAGCGTCGGGATCGTCGCCAACCAGCCCACCGTCTTCGCCGGCTGCCTCGACATCGACGCCTCCGAAAAAGCCGCCCGCTTCGTGCGCACCTGCGACGCGTTCAACGTCCCCATCATCACCCTCGTCGACGTCCCCGGCTTCCTGCCCGGCACCGACCAGGAATACAACGGCATCATCCGCCGCGGCGCGAAACTGCTCTACGCCTACGGCGAGGCCACCGTCGGCAAGATCACCGTCATCACCCGCAAGGCCTACGGCGGCGCCTACGACGTGATGGGCTCCAAGCACATGGGCGCCGACGTCAACCTCGCCTGGCCCACCGCCCAGATCGCCGTCATGGGCGCCTCCGGCGCCGTCGGCTTCGTCTACCGCAAACGCCTCCTCGAAGCCGCCCGCAACGGCGACGACGTCGACGCCCTGCGCCTGCAACTGCAACAGGAATACGAAGACACCCTCGTCAACCCGTACGTCGCCGCCGAACGCGGCTACGTCGACGCCGTCATCCCCCCGTCCCACACCCGCGGACAGATCGTGGCCGCCCTGCGCCTCCTCGAACGCAAAATGGTCACCCTCCCGCCCAAGAAGCATGGGAACATCCCCCTATGAGCGGCGGCGAATCGTTTGGCACCTTGACCGCAGAATTGGCGGTTGACGAGGTGCTCGACGAGATCGCGCTGGACGCCGACATCGCCGAAGAGCCGCCGGCGGCGCCGGCCGTGACGTTCACGGGCAACCCGAGCGACACCGACATCGCCGCGGTGCTCGCAGTGTTCGCTGCGATCGCCTCGTCCGGTTCCGCGGCGGAAGCGCCCGCGTCCGATAACGATTCGTGGGGCACTCCCGCCCTCATTCTGCGTCGGCAAGTAGCCGCCGCTGCCGTCCTGGTCAACGCAGGCTACTGAAACTGTAGAAAAGGGAAGACATTTCGATGAGTAGTGCACGTATTTCCAAGGTGCTCGTCGCGAACCGCGGTGAGATTGCAGTGCGGGTGATCCGGGCCGCCGCCGATGCCGGCCTGGCCAGCGTCGCCGTCTACGCCGAACCCGACGCCGACGCCCCGTTCGTGCGCCTGGCCGACGAAGCATTCGCCCTCGGCGGGCAGACCTCCGCCGAGTCCTACCTGGTGTTCGACAAAATCTTGGACGCCGCCACCAAGTCCGGCGCCGACGCCATCCACCCCGGCTACGGCTTCCTCTCCGAGAACGCCGACTTCGCCCAGGCCGTGCTCGACGCCGGCCTGATCTGGATCGGCCCCTCCCCGCAATCGATCCGCGACCTCGGCGACAAGGTCACCGCCCGGCACATCGCCGAAAAAGCCAAGGCCCCGATGGCCGCCGGCACCAAGGACCCCGTCCGCAACGCCGACGAGGTCATCGCCTTCGCCCAGGAATACGGGGTCCCCGTCGCCATCAAGGCCGCGTTCGGCGGCGGCGGCCGCGGCATGAAGGTCGCCCACACCATCGAGGAAATCCCCGAACTGTTCGACTCCGCCACCCGCGAGGCCGTCGCCGCGTTCGGCCGCGGCGAATGCTTCGTCGAACAGTATCTGGACAAGGCCCGCCACGTCGAAGCCCAGGTCATCGCCGACCAGCACGGCAACGTCATCGTCGCCGGCACCCGCGACTGCTCCCTGCAACGCCGCTTCCAGAAACTCGTCGAGGAGGCCCCCGCCCCGTTCCTCACCGACGACCAACGCCACCGCATCCACACCTCCGCCAAGGCCATCTGCAAAGAGGCCGGCTACTACGGCGCCGGCACCGTCGAATACCTCGTCCAGGGCGACACCGTCTCCTTCCTCGAGGTCAACACCCGCCTGCAGGTCGAACACCCCGTCACCGAGGAAACCGCCGGCATCGACCTGGTCCTGCAACAGTTCAAGATCGCCAACGGCGAACACCTCGACCTCACCGAGGACCCCACCCCCCGCGGCCACGCCTTCGAATTCCGCATCAACGGCGAGGACGCCGGCCGCGGCTTCCTGCCCGCCCCCGGCCCGGTCACCAAGTTCGTGCCCCCCACCGGCCCCGGCGTCCGGATGGACTCCGGCGTCGAAACCGGCTCGGTGATCGGCGGCCAGTTCGACTCCATGCTCGCCAAACTCATCGTCACCGGCGCCACCCGCGACGAGGCCCTGGCCCGCGCCCGCCGCGCCCTCGCCGAATTCCAGGTCGAAGGACTCGCCACGGTCATCCCGTTCCACCGGGCCATCGTCTCCGACCCCGCCTTCATCGGCGACGGCACCTCATTCGACGTCTACACCAAGTGGATCGAAACCGACTGGAACAACCAGATCGAACCGTTCACCGGCACCCAGCCGATCGACGAGGACGAGTCCCTGCCCCGGCAGAACGTCGTCGTCGAGGTCGGCGGCCGCCGCGTCGAGGTGTCCCTGCCCGGCCAGTTCACCCTCGGCACCGGCGGCGGTGCCGCACCCGGGGCGGTCCGCAAGAAGCCCAAGGCCCGCACCCGCGGCGGCGCCCACGGCGGCGCCGCCTCCGGTGACGCCGTCACCGCCCCCATGCAGGGCACCGTCGTCAAGGTCGCCGTCGAAGAAGGCCAACAAGTCGCCGAGGGCGACCTCATCGCCGTCCTCGAGGCCATGAAAATGGAAAACCCCGTCAACGCCCACAAGGCCGGCGTCGTCACCGGCCTCGCCGTCGAACCCGGCGCCGCCATCACCCAGGGCACCGTCCTCGCCGAACTGAAATAGCCATCACCAACTCTAGGCACGGTCCTCATATAAAGAGGACCGCGTCTACGTACTGCAACGGCACCTATCGGACACGTCCCATAAGTGCCAGCGCTCGTTGACGCATCGGGCACCGCGTGAGAGCCATGGCTAGCAGATTTCAGATCCGGCCAGCGATGTTGAGCGACATCGTCGATGCCGCAGACCCGCGGTCTTGCCTTCCTGATTACCCGTTCACCCGGCATTCCGTCGATTCGCGGGATTACCAAACCGAGTGCTGTCGTTGCAGCGATCGTTTTTGACGGATATCGGATTGCAATGGAGAACTCTTGGCTATCAGATAATTTGGCCGCGGTGGCAGTGTGGACGACCCCGTCCTCGATAGGTCTGGACGCGACTTTTGCGAGATCGCGGACCAGGTCACCGACCTGGAGGGTGATCGAGCGGGAATCGCTGCGAGGGCCGATGAGGCAACCGCCCGCCTGCCGTCGACGGATTCTGTCTGGTATTTGGCACCGGTGGGTGTCGGCCTTCCTTGCAAGGCCGGGTCTTGGCGAGCGGTGCTCGAACCCGGACTGAAGGCGGCGAAGAATCAAAGAGATGCGGCAGATTTGGAGACATCGTTTCCGTCCAAAACCGTCGCCGACCTCGATGAGGATGAGCGCAGCCGTCCTGACCGGAGGTTGTGGTGATCTGCGGCGAGGCGATATCGCACCTGCATGGGTGCCCGGCTGCATCGCCGCCGAGATCAGTCTGCCGAAACTCGTCGACTCTCTTAAAGGTACTGACACAGCAGAGAAGTGTTGTCGAGGAGGTCGACAGGGCGCTCGATGATCACCCTCTTTCCAGGATTTGACCTCGATGCCCTAGGGACGACGACCTAAACCGCTTCTTAAGCGGGCGGGCGAGTCGAGGTGTGTTGGGCGCAGATTCGTCGTGTTCACCCTCTTTACATACCTGAAAGCCCAATCAATCCAGCCGTACCCGCTGCCCCGCTTCAATGTGTTGCTGCCTCGACAGCACAACGGCGCAGGCCTTTTCCCCTCTGCTCGGGTACACAGCGTTTCGTGGGCACGAGATTGCCCTTCCGCTGCCCAGCGCACGCTCAGGTTCTCGATCAGTGAGGGACAGAACCAGGGCGGGATGGGGGATCGACTCCGGCGGGACTAACCCCCCCGGAGTCGATGATCCGGCGCGCAGCGTACGGGAGGCACACGCTCCTCCACGACCGTCGCGCGCCCCGGGAAGGGCACGTGCAAGCGTTATCCGCGGAGGAGTTTTGACAGGTCGTCCAGCACGGTGGCGTCTTCGATGGTTGACGGCACTGTGTACTTTTCGTTGTCGGCGATCTGGCGCATGGTTTTTCGTAAGATTTTGCCTGAACGAGTCTTCGGAAGTGCCGACACAATGGTCACGTCACGGAAGGTTGCGACTGCGCCGATCTGATCGCGAACGCGGGCCACTAGTTCCTCTCGCAGTGTTTCCGGATCTATGCTCACGCCGGATTTGAGCACGACGTATCCGCTGGGCCGTTGGCCTTTGAGTTCGTCGTGAATGCCTATGACGGCGCATTCGGCGACGGCCGGGTGCCCCGCGACCACCGCCTCCATGCTTCCCGTCGAAAGACGGTGTCCGGCCACATTGATCACGTCGTCGCTGCGCCCGAGAACGAAGACGTAGTTGTCCTCGTCGATGAATCCGGAGTCGCCGGTGAGGTAGTAACCCTCGAATGTCGATAGGTAGGATTTAATGTACCTGTCCTCGTCGCGCCACAGTCCGGCGAGTGTGCCGGGAGGAAGCGGAAGGCCGATCACGATGTTGCCCTCGGTGCCCGGTCCGACGAGTTTGCCCTCGCCATCGACGATTTCGACGCGATATCCAGGACATGCGACCGAGGGTGAACCCGCCTTGATTTCCATGGGTTCGAGACCGCGCAGGTTTGCGCAGATGGCCCAACCGGTTTCGGTCTGCCACCAGTGATCGATCACCGGGCGATCGAGTGCCCGGGTTGCCCACTCGTACGTGTCCGGATCCAAGCGCTCGCCAGCGGCGAAGAGCGTGTCGAGCGAGGAAATATCGTACTTGGAAAGCTCTTCCGCATTCGGGTCGGCCTTGCGGACGGCACGGATTGCGGTAGGAGCGGTAAAGAGTGCCGACACCTTGTAGTCGGAAATGATCCGCCAGAATGCACCGGCATCGGGAGTACCGACAGGCTTGCCCTCGTACATGACCGTGGTAGCTCCGGCGAGCAAGGGGCCGTAGACGATGTAGGAATGGCCGACTACCCAACCGACGTCGGACGCAGTCCACCACACCTGGCCGGGGCTGATGTCGTAGAGGTTCTTCATCGTCCACGTCAGGGCGACGGCATGGCCACCGTTGTCCCGGACGACACCCTTGGGCTTACCGGTCGTGCCGGAGGTGTAGAGGATGTAGAGCGGGTCCGTCGCTGCCACCGACACGGGATCCGCGGGCGTAGCGTCTGCGATCAGGTCGTCCCAGTCGAACCAGGCTGCGGCACTCGACTTGTAATCAGCGGCTGTGCCGGGAATCTGCTCACGGTTCTTCACGATTACCGTGTGGGCGGGAGTTGCGGACAGTTGCAGGGCCTTCTCGACCATCGGCAGGTACTCGATGGTTCGTGCGGGCTCGAGGCCGCCGGACGCCGTCACCAGCACTACCGGGCGGGCGTCGTCGATGCGCGTGGCAAGTTCCTTGGCGGCGAAGCCGCCGAACACTACCGAATGCACAGCGCCGATACGCGCACACGCGAGCATCGCGATCGCGGCCTCGGGGATCATCGGCATATAGATGATGACGCGATCACCCGCCACCACACCCTGACCTTTCAAAACGCCAGCGAACAGCGAGACCTGCTCGAGCAGTTCCGAGTACGTGTACATCGTTTTGGTGGGGACCATCGCGGAGTCGAAGATCAGGGCGATTTGATCGCCGCGGCCGTCGCGCACATGCCGATCGAGGGCATTAAAGCTGGTGTTCAGCGAAGCATCCGGAAACCAGCGATAGATCGGTGCGGCCGAATCGTCGAGAGCTTTGGTGGGCGCAGAATCCCAGTCCACGGCTCGCGCAGCATCGAGCCAGAACTTCTCCGGGTCGACGATGCTTTCGCGATAGGCGTCTAGGTACGTCGTGTGGGACGCCTGCTCTGTGGAGCTCATCGATGTGTATCCTTTCGGGTTCGCCTACTCGTGATGAGTCGGGATTTGGGGGTCATCGGGGCGGACCGCGGTACGGGCCGGACACCCCGGCTAGTGCGCTGACCAAGCGGGGGCGGGCCTACATCAGATTTAGCTTTTGACGAGGGTTGCCGATGCATATTGAGGTAGAGGCTTCATGCAGATTAATGGACAGTCGGACAAGAAGCACAAAGTTCAAAAGTTCCCAGTCGGGAAACGCTTGGCCGGCGTCGGTTGACGCGGAGCCGTGGGGTCAATTTGATTGCATTGTGCGCCAAGTGATTTGCGGACAGTTTGCAATCCCGTGAGGGTGCAGTCCGAGAGTCGCTGTTTACCTCGGGCGATCCGTCGCCTTCCGGATCTACCAACCGCGAATGCATACCTCTAATCGCCCGCTCGGGATATGGCAACTGCACACGTCGGATCTCTGGGCGATGACAAGTGGCGGACCTCGCATGGAATCATGCTTCTTAGGGCCTGGACACGTCAGCGTTGCGAGGCTACTCGAGCGCCAGTTTCGCCTTCTCTCGCACTATGATCCCATGGTTTCTCTGTAGCGTGCGCCGAAGCGATCCATAGCTGCCGACCCTTCTTTGAATGTCCGGTCAATGGTGATCGAGATGTCCGTACATTACTCCAGTCGGGTAAATCTTGACAAGGCCTTCTGGAGGGCCGCTGTCGCCGCAAAACAGGCAGGCCGCGTCCCTCCATGGCGTCCTTGCCGGTTGTGGCCAGCGAAGGTTCAGCTCGGATCACAGCGATAGGTGCGTGATAGATGGTCCGGTTCGAAGCATCTTTGATCGAGGTCACCCTGTCGGCCGGTGCGTGGTCCGGGTGCAGAACCCGCGATCGGGGGGGGGCGAATCGCGGAGTGGTGTTTGACATAGACAGACTGGTCTACATACCCTACTTTCACCTTCTTCGCGCGGAGAAGATGCCACCCTTCCTCGCTCGAAGAAGAGTGCTACCGACCGAGCACTGAACAGAGAGAGAGAAAAGATGCCGTTTGTCAAGGTCAATGTGATTGAGGGCGTCTTTGATTCGGAGCAGAACGCCAACATCGTGCGGACTCTCTACTGACGTAATGGTCAGCATCGAAGGTGAGGGCATGCGCCCGGTGACCTGGGTCATCATCGAGGAAGTCAAGAGTGGTGACTGGGGCATCGATGGTAAGGCCATCACCACGGCCGATGTCGAGGCAATGTCTGTCGGTTAGCCAGGCTGGCTGACAGGGCGAAGCGGGGAAGGGCGCCGCGCCAGCAGTTCATTGTGAGGGCGTCCGTTGAATCGAGTTGGACGGGAACCATTCGATGGACCTCGAAGAACCGGCACGGGCCCTTCTCGTCTGGGTCTCCTCCACTACTCCGTATGCCTCCGAACCAGGTTTGGGGGCGGGGAGACGGATGAAGGGCCTCGTGCAGGCGAGGACGTTTGCGCGGGGCTGTGTGAGCGTGCAATCCGGTAATAACGGGCGTCGGATCCGAACGGACTTCGCCGACTGACATGACAGTGAATGTTCAACCGGTGCTGCGGAACTGGATCCGACAGGCCGAGTCGATCACTGATGAGAAACGTGGAGCTGCGAGCTGTGCCGGTGCAACCAGGTGCTGTGGGCTGCGAACAACGTACTTGCCAGCGAGTTCGGTCCGACGCGATGGCAATCGTGATCGTCGTCAACCATATGACCTCCCGATCGGTCGCGTGCCCGCCAATAGCTTCGTCGACGCATCGCAGACAACCAGTGCATGAACCCATGGAATCGGGTCCATGCACTGGCCCGCAGTGGCATTTGACGCCAGAGCGGCGACCGAGTCCGCTGTATCGGCGGCTGGTACGCCCGCAGGGTCCAGGCCGGCTGGGTGAATTCCTTGCCGACCCTGGGCGATGATCCCCTCCTCGACTCACCTGCGGTTCGTCGCGACGAGCAGTCCATGGTCTCGGTAGGTGACAAAGACTGCCAATGAATGCTTCGACGAGCCGCCAATCAAGAAGAAGACTGTAATGGCATCGAGGCTCCGTTCGTCGAGCAAGGCCATGAGTTGATCGCCTGTCAATCCTTCAGGGTGCTCCGAGAGCAACAGCAGTATCGCCGCGTGTCTGCGGGACAGTTGTATGCGTTGGGGCCCTAGTGGCTGTCAAATCGGGGGAGGGTGCGTCAGTCGCAGTCGCAGTCGCAGTCGCAGTTCGGATTCGGCGGCAGCGACGGTTTCGCGAACAAGCGACAGCACCTCTGGTTCGGCGACTCGTGGTCCTCCCGAGATGTCAATGGATCCGATGGTCATCCCTGTTGAAGGGTCATGAACAGGGGCGGCCGCGCAACTCCAATCATGCGCGGCGCGGCTGTAATGCTCGGCGCCGAAGATTTGCACATAGTGATCGAGCGCAAGTGACGTTCCGGGCGCATTGGTGCCCGCGTTGTCTTCACTCCAGTTCGTGCCCTCCGCGAAGTTCATCTGGAAAGCCCGGGCCTTCGCCGCAGGGTCTCCTTCCACCCATTGAAGTTGGCCTTTTTCGTCGGATATCGCGACAAGAACTCCAGTGTCGGCAGCATCGTCGACCAGTCGTTTGTGGACCACCGGCCGCACGAGAGCCATCGGGTGCATCGACCGGTAGGCGGAAACTCGGAGAGGGGCATATCGACAGTGCGTGCGGGCTCGCCTGGACCGACACCGTTGCGACGACTCGCCGTCACGAATCGAGAACGACCTGGGCGCACACTGCCTGCGATCGAAGATTGTTCGACGTGGAGATCTGCGCGTCTCTCTACCAGGATGCGGTGTGCCGTGGACAGGGCCCGTGCGAGCGCAGTGGTGTCCTCGCCCGGACGCAGAGCAACGTTAGGATTACGCTGTTCATTTGACTGCTCAGTTCGGCTTTCATCGTGAGGTGGTGAATTCGACTATTACGCGCAGAGACTCGTGGAACCTATGCTGGTGCCGACTCGATTCGAACATCGTCGGTTTCGGCCCGTCCGCCCGTTCCAGGGGCGAGATGTGGTGCCGAGCGTCCTTGCGTGGTGGCAGTCCGAATTTGATCGACGTGCGGGGTCGTCGTGGAACTGGCGCTACGCCACCCTGGCGGTTTATGCCGAGGCAAGATTCGTAGTCGCGCTACTGGGCTACTTCGCTGTAACCGCCTTGGCACAGGCTCGAAGTAGCGGCGTTCCGACTCAGACGTACCACCCCAAACTCCGTAGGTCTCATTTGCTTCTAAAGCGTGATTTCTGCAGTCGCGCTGAACGGGGCAGCGTCGGCATACCGCCTTCGCCAGTCGTTCGAGCGATTTGCGAGTAGTTCGGCTCACTCCGTCGTCAGGAAAGAAGAGTCGAGCGTCCATCGAGCGGCATTGTGCCTGAAGCTGCCAGTCCCACACCGAAGTCAACGGGCGCAACTCGAAACCTTGTCCGTCTTGAAAGGTCATCGGTTCCTCCTTCTGTTGGCTGAGTGCGGCGGCGTGGGCGCCCCCGGATTTTTGCGGGTCTCGGCAGGCGCCGGACCCTTTGGAATCAGACTCGGGCATGCCTCACGTGTTTCGCCGCGAAGTACCGGAGACGTGGGCGGCCTTCGCCGCAAATTAAATGTCTGGTCATTGTGCGAAAACATGTCCGTACATTACTATCCCCGATATCGCCTGACAACGGTGAGCAAGCGAACGCAGATGCACCGCAAGAATCCGATCCGGGTCGCAACCCCTCTCAAGATATGGAAGGGCAACCGGGCTGTCCTCCACTGCGCTACTTGCTATGCACGGTCCTCTGACTTGGTGTGACGGTGTGGAGCAACCCATAAGCCGACGAGTTGCGGCCTCAAACCGCTCAATAGCGTAGGAGTGTCCATCGTGTCCATCGTCTCCGAATTCACCACACCGCAGAAGGTCGAGCTGACCGACGAGGAGATCTTCGCCGGACATCTCGGGGGCAAGTTGTCCGTCGAACTGACCGCCCGGCTCGATACCCAGCGGGATCTGTCCATTGCCTACACGCCCGGCGTCGCGCAGGTCTCCCGCGCGATCCATGTAGACGAGACCCTTGCCGATCGTTACACCTGGACCAGCCGCCTGGTGGTCGTCGTCTCCGACGGCTCCGCGGTACTCGGCCTCGGGGACATCGGCCCGCGTGCCTCGCTTCCCGTGATGGAGGGCAAGTCCGCCCTGTTCAAGAACTTCGCGGGCCTGAACTCGATCCCGCTGGTCCTCGACACCAAGGACCCCGACGAGATCGTCGAAACCCTGATCCGGCTGCGCCCGAGCTTCGGTGCGGTCAACTTGGAGGACATCTCCGCGCCGCGCTGCTTCGAGATCGAAAAGCGGGTCATCGAGGCCCTGGACTGCCCGGTCATGCACGACGACCAGCACGGCACCGCCATCGTCGTCCTGGCCGCGCTCAAGGGTGCGGTCACCGTCCAGGACCGCGACATCCATCAGTTGCGGGTGGTCATCTCCGGTGCCGGCGCCGCCGGTGTGGCCTGCGCGAACATTCTGCTCGCCGCGGGGATCGCCGATGTGACGGTGCTCGATTCGAAGGGCATCGTCTCCAAGGATCGCCAGGACCTGAACGAGGTCAAGGTGGATCTGGCCGCGCGCACCAACCCGGCCGGCCGCCGCGGCGGCATCGTCGAAGCCCTTGACGGGGCGGATGTGTTCCTCGGGGTGTCCGCGGGCACCGTGCCGGAGGAGCTGATCGCGACGATGGCGGAGGGTTCGATCGTGTTCGCGTTGTCGAACCCGGACCCGGAGATCCACCCCGACATCGCCCGTAAGCACGCGGCGATCGTCGCCACCGGACGCTCGGATTTCCCGAACCAGATCAACAACGTGCTCGCCTTCCCCGGGGTGTTCCGGGGTGCGCTCGATGCCGGTGCCCGCCGGATCACCGAAGGTATGAAGCTCGCCGCCGCCGAGGCAATCCTCTCGGTCGTCGGTGACGAGCTGGCTGTGGACAAGATCGTTCCCAGCCCGCTCGATCCTCGCGTCGCTCCCGCTGTCGCGGAGGCAGTCGCCGCCGCTGCTCGCGCAGAAGGCGTCACAGACCGTTAGTCGTTGGGTGATCTGGGGGTGTAGCCGTGTGTGGCTTGCGAACTGAGGGTTGCAAAGAAGTCCGAGCTGTAGCCGAATCCGTTGAGTTACGCTCGGTCACCTCGGGAACAGGCCTGGATTCGGATCGTCGATCCGACTCGCCAACCACCGACAACATCGATACTTGCAAGATGGGGGAGTAGGACCCGCACACCGTCTTCAGCGCACCCGGAGAGTCCTCACCCGACCTTGTCGATACAAGTCTGTGACACGCCAAGCGGCATTACGGAAATTGCGCCAGATCCACTTGCGCATCGCCACGGACAACAGGACCGGTACTGCTCGGGGGCGAGAGCCGCATAGTGCAATGGTTGTCAATGTCACCATCGACGACTTCTAGCGGGGTGGGGTCGGCTCTGGTAATCGTCAGCAGTAATCCGGAAACGGCACCACGATCAAAGGCCCCAAGGCGGAGCTACTGAGGCAGACAGCCCACCAACTACACGGAGCCGAACGCGACTCGTCACGAAATCGACTAGTTGTTCAGCGAATTCACCGGAATGGCCTCGCTCAAGTGCCGCGGGTATGAAGGGCAGGCGAAGTTGGCGATCCGATTCTGGCCCGGCCGTTCGATGGCTTCGAGATCATTGCGGCCGGCGTCGCGGACTCATAGAGGCGAACTACAGGTTCGCCTGCTAACGACCGATGCCAGCTGTCTTCAGATCTCCAGTGGCGCCTCGACCTCAGAAGTGCCTCGGGCGACCAGGCGCTGTTGCGCCGGTGTGTAACTCCCACAGCCGGGTTCTCGCCGTGGTGGTAGACCCGGCGAGTGCAACTTGGTCACGCGGAACGGAGCCCATCAGCGAAACTCGCTGCTTCCCGCGATCAAACAATCCTGTGCCAGATTTCATGGGTGGGCTGCGGTCTCGGTAGTCGCGGGTGACCCGTATTGGAACGCGAGTGAACGGGGCTTTCTTTCAGCGCACGCAGCCAACTTCTCCGAGCAGTACGCCAGCAGGTAGCGTTTGGCCGCAAAGTCGAGTTGAGCGCGACTCTCAACGATCGTAAGAACTCGACGATAGAAGGCTTCTGGTGTCAATCCGAACTCCGGCAAGATGTGCTCGTCCCCACCGCCGTAAGTGCACCACCGTATGACGTGGTCCAGCAGAGCCTGGTCGAAGGTATCCATATGCGTCTCCGTCGCTACTTCGTGCATTTTGTAAGCGGGTTCTACCCGGCAGCCGGGCAGTGTGGGCTCGAGTTCATGAGGGGTTTGCCCAGGCTGTGTATTCGTTGTAAGGGGTGCGGTGTAGTGAATATCCGTGGAGGATTCCGACGAGGCGGTTACCCAGTGCCCTGCGGTTACCCACGGCCCTGATTGGTTGGTAATGAAGGGTGTCGAACGCGTCCAATATTGTGGGGTCGTACTCGCACAGCGAGGAGCGGCGTTGGTATGAGGGCTACGCCCACCAGATCCGGTTCTGGTGGGCGGTATCGGGAACTTTGATCGCTTTGACTTGTTCGGAGTCGGCAGCGAACGGGCGATTCTGGTCAGGTAGCGGGCCGAGGGACGAGTGGCCAACATCTCGGGCTGTCCCCGGATACCGGCCGACCTTCGGGTGGTAACCCGCCCGCCAACCGGAAGACTGTCGCCATATATCAGGTGCACATCGGGATGGGTCCTCGGCGCAGGTGTCTCCGATGAAGATCATCGAAATCTCCTCCGCGAGTGCGAATGCGGTAGGTCGAGCCCCCGGGGTGCCCGGCGGCGACCCAATGGATCCCGCCTGGCAAGTAGCTCAGGGACCAGTGTTCTCCGAGACTACCAAGACTCCTCGCAGATCCACCGATCGACTGCGATCAGGGTCGGCGTTGTCATTGTCAGTTGCCGATCACCGGCAACAACAGTGAGATCCGCATTTTCGAGTCGATCAACTGCCCGAGCGAGAGGGACTGGTCCAGCAGCGGAGCGAGTGCCTGGACTTTCGCATTGGCGTCCGCGAGGGTATACACGACATGCTCTGCTGGAACCGCTGCGGCATTTGCCTGTTCGGCTGCAGACGCGCCAGCATCGATGATTCCGACGAGCGGGGCGTCTGCCGATTTCAGTGCCTCGCTGAGTTCTTGCAGTTGTGTGCCGAGATCGCCGAGGGTGTGGTCGGCTTGCGTCAGCGAGTCGAGGACGCCCACTACCTGCGGGAACCCCGTGTTGATGGCGTCATTCGCCGGCGGCAGCTCCTTCGCCCCGGCGAGTGCGTCGTCGGTGGTTCGATCCACCGTTTGGGCCTGCACGACACCATCTTTGAAGATGTCATTGGTTCCGCTCAGGTCTCGTGTGACGATCAAAATGCCACACATGAGTGCAATGGTGAAGGCGAGGGCGATCGCCCAGGAGAGCCGAAACATTTTTGTGTTCTGCCTTTCACTCGTTTTGTGATCAGGGTCTGACCACTTCCGAGCGTTACGGGTTCGAGGTGGGCGGGATGCCGATTGGGGGAAGGTTCAACGAGTTGACCGGCGGACCGATAACGGCCAGAAGTGGCCCGAACTCTTGAACGTGCCGAGCCTCTTCCTCGATATTCGACAAAGTCGCGGCAATCGCGGATGCTTTCGGCCCGAGGACACCGAGGGAGCCTTCGATCGTGGTCAGCCCCTGATTTACCGCCTCCAATTGGGTAGTGACCGAGCCGACTGCCGACGACAGTCCCGCGACCGTAGGACTCGCTTGGTTGGCACGCCCCGTTACATTCGCAACGAGGTCGGGGAGCGGCGCCGCGATCGTGCTGACACCACCGGTGGAGGAATTGAGTGTCTTCGTTTGCCCCGACAGCTCACCCGCCTTCTCTGTGAGGCTCTCCAGGTCGGTTGCCAGAGGATTCAAGGCCTGGATGTCCGAGGCCAACTGTGCATGCTTGGGCACCAAAATGGAGGTCAGAGTATCGAACTGGCCAGCGGAGTCGATGACCTCGAGGCTGAGCTGAGACGGTCGGCCGAGCGGATCGATTACGTCGTCGACTCCGGGAACGAATCCGTTGACTGCGCAGAGGAGCGCTGCTGGGGCCACTCCCAGTGCCAGTACTACTCCGAACCAGGCCTTTTTGGTGACCATCAGTTTTCTCCAGGTGCAGGAATGAAGGCCCCCTGCTCGGGGACCAGCGTCAGTTTGTTCGTCGTTCGTGTCAGTTGCGCGTTGAGTTGGTTGACGAGATCGATTGCCGCCGTGAGCTCGTTGTTCACCTCGGAAACGGTGGCATCTGCGTCCGCGGAGATACGGTGCAGCGAGGTAGCGGAGTCCTGCATGGTGTTGGCGACAGTCTCGAGCTGCCCCGCGATCGCAGTATCGCCCTGGCCGGCAGCAAGCAACGCACGGGCATCCGGCAGCAGGGCCGCCAAATGGTCGACGTCGGTTGCGGTAGCCGAATTGAGCTGCGCCAGCACAACCGCCAATTCATCGAGCTGCTGTCGTGCCTTCGCCGGAGCTGTCAGGTCGGTTCGTTCGGCGAAGTATTCATTGGTGATCCGGAAGTTGTCTACGACGGTGCGCGCGCTGTCCTGCACGAGCTTGCCTTTGTGGATGGCCATCAGCACGAAAGCGAATAGGACTACGGCCACCACCGCGGCAAGGCGACCCATCCATTCGGTCACGATAGCGAACCCAGGGGAGCCAGGTGCCACGGTATCCGGTACATCCGGTCGTTGAGGCAATATGCCTTTTCGGTATGGCAGCGCCGATGTGGGAACATCGAATCGCTGAAGTCCGGCCAGGCCACGGTGGGGGCTCGCACCTGGCGATAGTTCGTTGCCCTGCTGCATGTCAAATCCAGTCTGGAGGGGGGATACAAGTCGGTCGGAAGTGGGGATCGATCAGCCGGGGAGCGGAAGCATCTGGTTGATGGTTTGTGCAGCCGCTACCGAACCTCGCAGGTCGCTGACCAGTCCTTGAACGATGACAAGCAGTTGCCGGCCTTGATCGCCGAATGCTTCGGCCGAGACCACGAGGGGCAGAACGGTGTTCTGCACTTCACCAAGGATGCCCTGAATGTTGACCAGCTGGTCGTTGGTCAGCTCGGCACCGTCGGTGGTGCTGGCCAGCATCTGAGCGGCTGGCGTCAGGGCCTCGTCCAACTTGGTCAGAATCGGCCCAAGCGCCGTGGTGGCGTCGAGCGCGGTCTGAGCGGTATGGGTGAGCTCGGTCAACTGCTGCAATCGGCTGGTGAGTCGGTCATTGACATCGACGATCCCTTGAGAGACTTCGATGCTCGTTTCATTGACACGTCGCTGGTTGTCGAGTCGAACGTTCATGTTGAACACGACGAAAGCGAGCAGGCTGAGGACGCCCACCGCGACGATCGACAGAACCATCCGTGCGGGCCCACCGCGGCGTCCGAAGAAAATCACTGGCTTCTCCTACTTTCCAGATAGATCATTAGCGGACTCTTCCGCCGACAGACGGGCGCTGTGGACCTTCTCTGCGGTGGAGCGTGCATCGGCAAGGACCGAGTCCAGGGTGGCGCTGTTACCCGCAATGGCTTCAGTGGCACCGTCAACGGGTGCCTGAAGTGAGTTGATATGCACGGTCAGAGTGTTGAGCGACGTGACGAGATCGCTCACGTTTGCGCCGGCGAGATCAAGGGTTGTCTGCATGTCATCGCTGATCTGAGCGACCAGTGTGTTGAGTTCAGCGGTTACGGTGGCATCGGTGGTCAAAACACTATCGAGTGATGCGTTCATCGTGTCCAGTGAGTCGAAGGCAGCTAGTGTGACCTTCTCGTGCTCGACGATCTGGGCGAGTGCGGGATTGTAGTTGTCCGCGGACACCACCGTTTGGTCCAGCCGGTACGGCGTTGCAGTCAGATCGTAAATGCGGGGGTACAGGTAGAACGCGCTGATGGGAATCAGTGCAAGTACCACCAAGCCGCGAGCAATGTTGGTACTCATCGCCGTCCGTGATGGTTCCACCCCTGCCTCACTCCCGTCGTAAAGATCTGGCAGATTGAAGGGGGCAGTGCGATCGTCGAGGGAGTGATTGGCTGGGCGGTCGCGGCCCGAGACCGCAGTCATGATCCGACAACCGAAACCAGCGCGATCGTCCGCAGGACTGTCACGGTATGGGTCAGTAAGCCTTTGACTACAAGTTTGCGCTTGAAAATCGCGCCGACAACAGACATTCCCCGCTTGGTGAAGAAGCCCACCGGAAGCAGTCCGCCGGCTTTCATCGGCAACTGCGAGACATCGATGATCTGGTCGACGGTGGCGATTACAGTGACACTCGGCCTTCCGACGATGTCGTTGTAGACGATGGCTTCATCGGATCCGAAGATGATCGTGCACGCACTCTCGGTGTCCGTGCTGTAGACCGTTACAGGCCGTGAGATTTTCCGTGCAAATTTCACTCGGGATGGGTATTTCTCAAGATTCTGCCCGAGAAGCATCCCAAGGATACCGGCGACGCCGTTGGCGTCTTGTCCGTCATACATACTGACGGCATAACTGCCGCGCTCAACGGTTGTCATGGTATTGACCTTTCAAGAAGGGGGTTTCGGTGTGCGGATCGATCCCAGGCGGGACTCGCCGGTTGGGGGAGGAAGGCGAGTCCCGCACGCGAGATAGGTACTACACGTCCCAGTCGGTGGGGATCTCACCCCAGGTGCGCAGAAAGACGTTGAGTGCTGCGGCGTTCTCGATTGCCCCGGACACCGGACCCTTGGCGAGCTTGATCTGGCCCGTCATCAGCAGCTTTTCCCCTGCAACGTCACCGGCGGCGGCAGTCTGCCAGGTCTCGAGGCTGCCGTTGACGACCATCCACAGTTCACTCTCGTCGAATGTGCGCGGCGTCCACGAGACGATCTTGCCTTCCTTCGACTCGAGGTGGCTTGCCACGCCGTCACGGCCGAGCACACCAAACTCCATCTTGTTGGTGAACGTCAACGGATCCTTCAATCCCGCACGGAAGGCTTCGTTTGCGTTGACCGCCTCGATTGCTGCATCGCACCACTCCCGCGAGAAGAACTTCAGCTTGTTGGTCATGTGATCAATCTCCTTTTCCTATTCGCCAGCAGCATGTTTGAGCTGACTACACTGTGTGGGGGAGGCGCCGCGCCTCTGAGGTTTAGGGGCGGCGGATCGGCGGAGGAACCTTGTCCGGCTGGGCGGCTGCCGGGGCTCTCTCTGGTGCCGGTCAGAGACACCCGGAGCTTCGATCGGCAGGTCGATGCACTGTCGATGCGACCAAACCGGGATGCTTACCAACCGCGGGAATTCTTTCATGTTTTGCGGGATTTGAATACCAACTCCCGCAAATAAGAGGGTATTTCGCAATTCTTTATCGATTGCGCCGATGCCCGCGAGAGTTCCATTTCCTCGGTACCTCTGTTGTGTCTGGCCGGTGCGGGAGTTGCGCACAGCGATAGACAGCTACGCCATCCTGACGTCGAAGTCCTAGCAACGCACCGTGGTTGGTGCGTGTTTCACTTCTGTTCCGGAGATCGTGGCTCGCTTTTGTGGGGAGCGTGGTCCGGGCTACGCAGGGCTGGCTATCAGCCGCGGTACCCTGGGATTTATGGAGATGCTCCAGTGACGAGTCGTGTCGGATGCTGCAGTCGTGTCACTGGAGTAGCGGCACTCCTCGCAATCTGCGCCGCGGCTGGAACGTTGGTACGTCGATCCCTGTACCAACTGTCGGCATGAGGGGCTTCTGTCAGGGGTGTGCTGGCGCGCGGCAGAGGTCGAGGTCTGCTCGAAGAAGCCCCTCATGCCGACGTTCAGGCACGTCCTTTTAGCATGAGGTTCCAGTACAGGAAGGGAAGCCCGTATCGTTTCAAGTACCACATGTCCCGGCGAGACTTTGTGGTGTCGATGAGAGGGATAGAGGGTGTGTGCTGGGCAGAGTAGTCAAACTCGGCCAGTAGCATCGTGTTTCGAGATGTGGTCAATGGGCATGACCCGTATCCGTTGTATGCCGCGGTGAGAGGCCGGCCGCTGACTGTCGCGAGAAGATTATCGACGACCACGGGTGCTTGCTTGCGAACGGCGGCACCGGTTTTGGAGTTCGGCGTGGACCCTGCGTCGCCGAGAGCGAAGATGTCGGGGAAACGATTGTGCTGAAGGGTGTGCTTGTCGACGTCCACCCATCCGGCAGGGTTGTCGGGGAGAGCGAGTGGAGACTTCTTGATGAAATCGGGTGCCGATTGGGGTGCGACGACATGGAGTAGGTCGTACTTGATCGTGTCGGTGGTCTTGGTGGTGGTGTCGATGATGGACACTTCGCGTCCGTCAGGGTCCACTTCGGCTAGCTCGCTGCTCAGGTGAACTTCAATCCCGTAGTCCTTGGCGACGCGGTCGAGTTCCTCAGAGAATGCTTTGATTCCGAACATCGCCGGAGTCGGAAGGACGAGTACGATGCGGATGTCGTCGAGAAGTCCCTGCTTACGCCAGTAGTCGGCTGCAAGGTACGCGATCTTCTGCGGTGCGCCGGCGCATTTCATCGGCCCGGCCGGCATAGTAAATACTGCCGTGCCCGAACGAAGGTTCCGAATGAGCTCCCAGGACTTCGGAGCGAGTTCGCGGGCGTAGTTACTCGAGGCGAACGGTGTTGAAACCGCATCGGCAACGCCCGGAATTGCATCCCAGTCGGTCTGGATGCCTGGACAGACCACGAGTCGATCGTAGCCGATGGTTGTGCCGTCATCGACGGTGATCTGTCTCTGCACAGGGTCGATTTCTTCAGCCGCGCTCCGGAGCCAAGTCACCCCTCTGGGCATTACCGACGCCTGCGGCCGGCCACTCTCGTCCATGCTGGCGCGGCCGCCGCCGACGAGGGTCCACAGCGGTTGGTAGTAGTGCGTGACTGCAGGGTCGACGACGCATACATCCTTTACGCCCTTCCGGCGTAGCCGGGACGCGACACTGATTCCGGCGCTTCCGCCGCCCAGGATGACGATTCCATGATGTGCGGTATTCGAGGCCATACGAAGCTGCCCAGTCCTTTCCATCGACCGTTAAATGTCCGGTCATTGCGGAATGTAGTGTCCGTACATTATCCTTCACCATGGATGATCACAAGGGGCAATACGGCGAGGTCGAGTGCCACCGTCCGGTCTGTGGTCATGAGGATCGGAGGGTGTGAGGAGGCGAGCGATCGCATCGCTGCGATGCGGCCGGAAGAGACAGGACGGTTACTCAGATCCGTGGCGCCCAACCGCGTATACGAGGCCATATGAACCCCTGTCGACCCCTCCGGTGACGATGGGCGGCGGCCCGCTCAGCTAGCACGAGTGTTGCGGCGCGCCCTAATCGTTGCGGCGATCGAACGAAGGTCGACGACCGGAAGTTGTTCGGGTGGAAAGGGACGGCAAATATGAGTCGAGGTTCGGATGTGGTGATCGCGTGGTTAAGTATGTTGGCCAGGCCGTGCACGTGCGCACGGTCGTTGCTCATCCGAGTTGCCATCACTCGGGCCGAATTGCGGTCGCTTGCCTTCCGTGCGTACGCGGCGGGTGCCTTCGATGATGATGAGGTCGATCTCGATATTCCGCTGACGAAGGTGGTTGATGGTTGGAAAGGCGATGACGACGTCCGGCACACAGCGGCAATGAGCTGGCGTCCTGGCATGGCGCACGTTTCCGACGTATCTGTTCCTTGACTAACTCCAAGATTGATACATCTGAACGCTTCGACGCGATGCGGATTCCAATGGGCAGTCCGCGGCGTGTGTGATGGTGTGACCGCACCACGCACGTGTGATGGGCAATATGGTTGCCTTGCAGTCATCTTGCGAGTCGTCAGCGTAGCGGCTGCGCTGCGTGTCTGGTAACTGGCGAAGACGAGGACTCGGCGGCACCCGGCAGGATGACCCGTGTGACTGATCGTTGATCCAGTCCGCAGCACTCACGATTCAGACGCCGCGATCGCGGAGCCTTTGCGACTAGATTGTGTTTGAAAGGGGTGGGGGCTGTTGGGGAAGGCGAATGCCGGACTCGACAAAGCTGGCGATTTCGCCGAAGAGGCCTTTTGTGCCCAATGGAATTGGTGACTTCGTCGCATCAGCGAACTTCTAAACGACTCTCCCGCGAGGAAACTACTGAGAGAATCAATGCACCAGTCGCTTCCATGTCCGACCGCGCATAGAACCCGCTATGCTCCGGTGTACCCCTTCGAGCCGGGCGGACCTTTGATCAAAGGGATTGGCGAGAACCCTTGGAATGCACCGTGAATCGCTCGTCGGTCTCCCCGCGTATCCGGTCCCTTCTCGATGCCCGCGGGTGTGGCGATATTGACGATACTGAGTTGAGCGTGCACGTCTCAACTCCCTGAGAACTTGACTGTAAAGCCGCTGCATCAACTGTGGGTAGCACAGGGTTGACGTCACGTTGCATAGCAACCGCCTGTCCATTGCCGGCCTTGAATTTTGTGTGAGGCTAGCTAACCCGCAAATGGGCTTGGGTCCGGCCGAGCGCTGAGTAGCAGCGGTTGGTGGCACAGCTAGAACGCTGGCGTGACGCGACCGAGTCGCTCGCGGAAGGCACACGCCGTGGATACGAGAACGACCGTGCATCAACAAGTTAGCGGACAAATGGGCTACGCATCGATTTCCTTCTCGGCTGACTGGTTTGTGAGCGGACGGCCGAATTGGGGGGCTTCGGGACGCGAACCATACGGATGCTCGTCGTGCATCGCGCGATACGGAAGCGCAGCGGATTTATTCGACACTCGATGCGCATTGTGACTGTGATCATGCGTCATGACAGAAGTGATGGTTGACACAGGCAGACCAGTCTGCCTACGCTTCGGGGGCCTCATCAAATTGCCGGAACTGGCCTCCACCTCCCTCTCGTGCTTGATGCACTCGAAGAAGCTGTGACACAGCGAAGGTGGAGAGGTTCATTCAATCCACGAACGGGACGCACATGACCGCAAATGCTGCACTTGCCACGACAATTCAGGCGGCCGTCGACCACGTCAAGCAGAATCCTTCTGCCGCAATGGCGACCTTCAAGGCAAAAGTTCTGCAGGACAAGGGGGTGCAATGCTCTGCGTTCGTGCGCAAGCATCCCGCGATCATCGTCGATGAGCCGGCGAGCCTTGGTGGCAACGACGCC
This sequence comes from Rhodococcus jostii RHA1, assembly GCF_000014565.1. NCBI lineage: Bacteria > Bacillati > Actinomycetota > Actinomycetes > Mycobacteriales > Nocardiaceae > Rhodococcus > Rhodococcus jostii. The sequence continues at coordinate 907,963 of NC_008269.1, forward strand.
GGCCCGAGCCCCGTGGAGTACCTGCTGGTGTCGTTGGGCGCCTGCCAGGAGATCCTGTACCAAATCACGGCGAGCATGATGGGGATCGAGCTGGATTCCGTCACCGTGTATCTCAAGGGGAATCTGGACGTCCGCGGGTTCATGGGAGAAGAAGGGATTCCGCCCGGCTATCAGCAGATCACCTTCGAAACCCGTATCGAGAGCCAGGCGGATGCCAAGGCGATCGAAGCGCTCGTCCACACCGTCGAGGCAAACTGTCCGACAATGGACACTATTCGGCGCCCTGTCGACGTCCATGGAAAGGCCTTCCTCAACGGCGAGCCGATCGTCACCGTCTGATCGTCCGCGCCAGGACCGGTGAATCTCGGTCCGCTTGAATGATTCTTTGCGGGTTACGGATACGGGCGAAACTCGATAGATCCAACAGCCTGAAACCCGCATTCGGCGAGATTGTCCCAGCAGGACGTGGCACATCCAAACGGATTGAGGGTGGTACGTACTGCCCCTTTGTTTTCCAGGGTTATGGACTAATCGAAACTCTTCACTCTATGATAGGCAGTGCGCCCTTCCGGTGATCGATATCACAATGGTGCTTTATGCTGGGCGCAATCCACTACGTCGATACATTCCGACGACATCTAGCGGCAATGTTATGTCAGAAGCTCGCAGAGCTCCGGCACTGACATGACTTCCACAACGCCTGACAACCCTTTTGAACGGAGAACGCATGTCTCGTTCCAATGCGCGACTACCGGGTGTGGAGACTGCACCGCAGTCACCCAACGCGTCTCAGGTTAAACAAAATACCTCGCTGACGCGGGTGGCCGCCGCCGCCTCGGTCGGTACGGCCATCGAGTGGTACGACTTCTTCATCTTCGGCACGGCCGCCGCCCTTGTGTTCCCCTATGTCTTCTTTACCGACCAAGATCCGGCGACGGCAATCCTGGCGTCGTTCGTGACGTTCGCGGTGGCATTCTTCGCCCGGCCTGTCGGCGCGGGGATCTTCGGGCATTTCGGCGACAAAATTGGGCGCAAGCGAACTCTGGTGTGGACGTTATTCATCATGGGTGCCTCCACTGTCCTGATTGGTCTGCTACCGGGCTACAGCACCGGTACCTTCGGGCTGTTCGGGAATGGAATCGGTCTCTGGGCGCCGATCTTGCTCGTGGCGATGCGCTTCTTCCAGGGTTTTGCGGTCGGAGGCGAGTGGGCAGGCGCAGCACTGCTTGCCGCCGAGTACGCTCCGCAGGGCAAACGCGGCATGATGACGATGTGGCCGCAGCTCGGCTGCGCCTTCGCCTTCTTACTCTCCTCGGGTACGTTCCTCGTCTTCTCGCTTATCGCCGGTGCCGGCGCTGCGCTTGACAGCCCATTCATACAGTACGGCTGGCGCATCCCGTTTCTACTCTCATCGGTGCTGGTCATCATCGGACTGTGGATTCGTCTCGCGGTCGAGGAGACCCCGGTCTTCCGTCAGGAGGAAAGGCGCATGGTGAAGGACTCAAAGCGCAACCTCCCTTTCCTGGACGTCCTCAAGCACCAGTGGAAGGAGATCCTCCTCGCCGGTGGCGCGCTGGCGTCACTGTTTTCCTTTTTCTACATGGGCACATCGTTCCTGACGAATTACGCCACAGGAAAACTCGGCCACGATCGCTCGTTCGTGCTCGCGACTGGCGGGGTCGCTGCCATCGTCTTCGGTGTCGCCATCGCAGCGTCAGCCATGTACTCCGACCGGATCGGGCGCCGCAAAGTTATCGGTACCTCCGTCACGCTGGCCATTGTCTGGTCACTGGCAATGTTCCCGATTCTCGACACGGGCTCGACGACGGCGTTCATCATCGTCCTGTTGGTCACACTGATCATCTTCGGCATCGCTTACGGTCCGGCTGGTGCGCTGCTGCCCGAGCTGTTCCAGGCCCGCTACCGGTACACCGGTGCCGGCTTGGGCTACGCCCTCGCCGGCATCCTCGGTGGCGCGCTTCCACCGTTAGCCGCTTCTCAGATGGTCGCAGCAGGAAATAGTTTCGGCGTCGGCATCATGCTCTCGCTCCTGTCGGCGGTATCGATGGCTTGTGTCCTCCTCCTCAAAGAGTCAAGTCGTAACAAGATGTATGTCGACATCGAGCCTGAGCGGGCTGACACCGGAAGTGCCTCGGCTGGCGCAGGCATCTCGTAACATGTGTCAGTGTGATACCGGGCAACGCGATCACCTGAGAAGCAGATCCGCTGGTAGACAGATACCAGGACATCATCACCACACGCTCGCCGTTTGGTGGTGTGCTCGATCATCTCCTGGGAAGGTGGGCATCGACCGTGATCACCGCGGCGATCAAGTTGAGAACGCCGACCTAATCCTGGCCCCTGAGTCGGGGGATCTCATTTGTCCTCACTGCCACGTCGACTGTCCGACGATGGCGCCACTCGAGTGATCTATCGCGGCCGGCAGGTGTCGCCGGTTCCCATCAGTCCATGGCTCTACGGACTACTGCTTCGCCTGCAGACGAGATCAACCGACGACCGCAACCGTGCTGAACAACAGTCGAACCAGATGCGTCTCACAGGCCAGATTGACGCCCGCCGAGCGGCTCGAGGAGACGGGGGAGGCTCGCTCGGATAATGACGTCAGGCAAGCTGGCAGTGTCGATCCGGCTGGGCCGTACGCTAGTTGTCCATTGGATAATTGCGGCGAATCATGTGGCACCCGCATGGCCGCGGCGGCGGCCAGCATGATCAAGCGAAGGCGCTGTAATGGTCGCTTGGAGACCGAAACCCATTCTGGTACAGGGGGTATCGACAATCAGAAATATTCGATTTACGATAGGTCAGAATGTCGTCCAGCGATGAAGGTCACAACATGAATATCTCGACAGTGCCTGTGGCAATTACTCTTTCCGATGGGGTGGGAGTTCTTACGCTCGATAACCCCGCGAAGAGGAATCCTCTCTCGGTTCCCGTGATGTCGTTGTTAAACGAAGCGTTACTGGATTTCGCGAGTAATCGCGAGGTGCGGGCGGTGGTTATTCGCGCCAACGGGCCGGTTTTCTCATCGGGCCACGATCTGAGCGAACTTGTTGACCGCACCCTCGAAGACGAGCGCGAGGTCTTCGGTGTCTGTACGACAATGATGGAGTCCATTCAGCAGATTCCACAGCCCGTTATCGCTGCGGTCAACGGCCCTGCTGTCGCAGCGGGTAGCCAGTTGGCTTCCTCGTGCGACCTCGTCGTCGCGTCTTCCAATGCCGTGTTCGGCACTCCCGGTGTCAAACTCGGCCTATTCTGCTCGACTCCTATGGTCGCGATCAGTCGCGCGATCGGAAGGAAGCGAATGATGCAGATGCTTTTGACCGGGGAAGTGATCGATGCGGCGACGGCGATGGATTGGGGCCTGGTCAATGAGGTGGTAGATCTAGATCGACTGGATGCGAGAGTGTTCGAACTCGCAGCGGCAATCGTCAAGGCGAGTCCGCTGACGCTCAGGGTTGGTAAACAGGCATTCTACCGGCAGATTGAGCTTCCTCAATCGGAGGCGTATGCGGAGATGGCGGAAGTGATGTCAACGAACGCAATGACCTGCGACGCGCAAGAAGGTATCGAGGCGTTCCTTGCCAAGCGTACCCCGACGTGGACTGGACAGTAATGCTGCTTTTGGATCCGCCTAACGTTACGGTCGTCGCTGTCGAGGCGGCAGGGAAGACGCGCTGCGCGTAGGTTTTCAGGATTCATCCGATAGTGAGATCACTTCGAGCGGAAGCTGGCTACTCCTGGAGCGGCAGGTGCTTTAAGTCTGCAGATGCTCACGTGCGCAGCCTTTAGCAGTATAAGTATCGGCGGTGCGATTACGCTCCCGTGTCTTCTCGGTGACTATACCTCGGTGTAAGCTCTGCATGGACGTCGTGGGGTCCTATCGCCAGCGCAAGGTATTGCGCGCTATGCGCTTCACTAGTTCACTCTCGCCGGCACCGACACTGTGTTGAGCCCCACAATCAACTTCTGCATACCGCTTCCAGCACTGCGTCGATTCCGCAATCGACCGACGCGTTGTGGGTGGGTCGTTCCGGGTGCTGCAGGCGACAGGAGCTTGCTTGGCAACAGCCCAAACCTAGTGACACGTACTATGTCCATTCCCAAAGGGGTACAGTTATGAATCTGGCAGCGAACCTGCACCGTTCTGCCCGGCTCCACCCGGACCGCACAGCACTGTCCTGCGGTGACCGAACCATCAGCTATACGGAATTCCTTCAACTGTCACAAAGGATTGCAGGAGTGATCAGGGCTAGTGGGGTTAGACCTGACACAACGATTGGACTTGTGTCCAGCAACGTGCCTGCCTTCCCTGTCGTCTTTTACGGTGCGCTTTTGGCGGGTTGCAGCGTGGTTCCACTTAGTCCTCAATTGACGGCAAGAGAGTTAATATACTTCTTCGAGGACTCTGATGCTCAGATGGTGCTTGCACACTCACCGGATGCTGACGCTGCGGACGCGGCGGCACGACAGATTGGTCTACCGTTACTCCGTGTAACGGGCGATGGTCTACCCGAGAGCTGGGTCCGCGATACGCAGCCAATTGAGGAAGCCGTACACCGATCCGGTGACGACACGGCAGTGATTCTCTATACCTCAGGTACTACGGGGCAACCTAAGGGTGCCATGCTTACGCACGATAATTTGAACACGAATGCGTGGACCATGTGCGAAACGATACTTGAATCGGATCAGCACGATGTCATGATCATATGCCTGCCACTATTCCATGTATTCGGCTTGTCGTGCGGAATCAATGCAGCGGTGGTTGCTGGTGCTGAATCCGCCTTGGTCCCGAAGTTTGACTCCAGTGTCGTTGCCGATCTCATTGGCTCCAAGGGAGCCACTCTCTTTGCGGGGGTCCCGACGATGTACAGTGCCATGCTCAATGATCCAGGCACTCATGAGCTGTCGAGTCTGAGAGTATGTCTCTCGGGAGGTGCGGCTCTTCCATTGGAGGTTCTTCACGGCTTCGAACGTCGATACGGAGCAACAATTTACGAAGGATACGGACTGTCTGAGACTTCACCGGCGGCAGTATTCAACAGGCCATCGATCGAACGTAGGGAAGGTTCTGTCGGATTGGCGGTGCGAGGGACCGATGTTCGCATCGTCGATTCGCAGGGAGTAGGAGTGGCTCACGGGGTTGTGGGCGAGATCGTGATTCGAGGCGAATGTGTGATGGCTGGATACTTCGGTCGGCCGGAGGCGACGGCGGAGGCCATTCCGGATGGATGGTTCCGCAGCGGTGATCTTGGCCGGATGGACGAGGACGGCTACCTGTACATAGTCGACCGGAAGAAGCAGATGATTATTCGCGGCGGATACAATGTTTATCCACGCCAGATCGAGGAAGTGCTATACGAGCATCCCGCGATTCGGGAAGTTGCGGTGATCGGACTCGAGCACTCCCGGTTGGGTGAGGAGATCGGAGCGGCAGTGGTGATCCGCGAGGGATTTGAATTCAGCCAGGCTGACGTGCAAGAATTTTGCAGGGAGCGGATCGCAGGATTTCAGCGCCCCCGGCATATCTGGGAAGTACGCGAGCTCCCTAAGAACGCTGTGGGAAAAATCTTGCATCGAAGTATCCGACCACCGGTCGGTCTTACCGTCGAATGACAATTCGGCCAGATCATGGCCGGCTCGTCCGACGTAGTATGTGTCTCGGCTGGATGTAGCAATCTGTGTTGCACGTTGTAACGCGGGGTATATGAGTTGTCTCTCTGGTCGGATTCCAGCTGCCGTGGAGGTCATCCTGTGAACCGATGATTCCACGGTTCAACACTTGGCAGCCGGCGAGTCTGACGAACCTCTGAATACTGCAGAGTAGTTGGGCAGTAACGAATGACTCAATGCTCGCAGAGCGGTCAAGTGCACCCCTAGCATCCCGAATGCTGTTCTGTGGCCGAGAGACTGGGAACCGAGGACGAACAGCACCGGGGCGCATGTGCAGATTTCATCCTGATGAGTGGACCGTTCGACAGAACCGCTGGCGGGCCTCCGATAGTTGGACCACGTCGTTATAGAGTCGCGGTTGTGTGAGTTCAGTCGATCTCGCACCCGTCCACCGGCAGTTCAGGGCGGTTGACCTGTTGTTAAACAGTGCTGCAGAATATGATAATTCGAGTGAAGAGATTCCTGGAGGCTGTAAGTGAAGTCGCGTTTCCCCTTATGCCCCCTCGCTGAATTGAGCGGTCTTCCTGATGACGTCGCGGCCAGCATTCTCAAGATTCAGGAGAAGTCTGGGTTCGTTCCCAATGTGTTTCTGATGCTCGCTCGCCGACCGGCGGAATTTCGGGCGTTCTTCGACTACCACGACGCGATCATGTACCGCAGCGAATCGTCTCTCACAAAGGGAGAACGGGAGATGGTCATCACCACGATCTCCGCAGACAATCACTGTCTCTACTGTGTTGTCTCGCATGGTGCCATCCTCCGGGTGTATGAGAAGAATCCGATTGTCGCAGATCAAGTTGCGGTGAACTATCGGCATGCGGACATCACTCCTCGGCAGCGCGCGATCCTCGATTTTGCGGTCAAGGTCAACAAGAGTGCATGGGAAATCGCCGACTCCGACTTCGAATCTTTGCACCATTATGGCCTTGACGACGAGGATGCCTGGGACATTGCAGCTATCACTGCACTATTCGGTCTGAGCAACCGCATGGCCACTGTTGGCAAGCTGGAGCCGAACCTCGAGTTCTACATTCTTGGCCGTACCCCCAGGGATTGAGTGCCGCAGAGGTGCAGTTCCGACTCTGCGCTTTGTTCGGCCGGAATCGGATCTCATGAGGCGCTCGGAAGTGCGGTTGTCGGGGGCTGCGACCCTGTGGTCGCACCCGGTTTCTGGACCACCGGTTCGGCATAGTCCTACCTGCATTCGATCGTCGACGGGGTTCTCCCGTCTGCCTTACATTGAGGATGTCGCGGCCGCACGCGAGACCGCACGGCCGTTGCTCGATCCCGTCCAGGTCGATCATCTCGGGCGTACGCTGACGTGTCGCCGTGCTCGACGTCCGCAATCCGTCACTCTGCAGCGTGCGTCCCGTCGCTCTCTGCACGCACGGAATCTGGCGGGCGAGACGGTTCCCCGATTCTCGGCAGCGGCAACATCCACGCCTCCTTCATCGGGGGTGGCGAAGCGATCGCGAGTTACCTTGTCAAGTGCACGATCTCGATCGAACGCCGAGGCCCCGCCGATCCGCTCCTGGTGGGCGAATTCCACCGTCTGCGCAGCGCCGCCGGAGCCCATAAGCCCTGCTCGCCGCCGAAGGCAAAGGCAACACGGCTGGGTAGCCATCGGTGAGGTGTCCCGCGCCTTCAACGTCTTCCTGGCGGCGGGCGGCCACCCGGGTGGAGGGATACTTCTCGGGGGGTTTATAACGTCGGTGGGTTCTCGATCGCGATCATTTCGCCACGCGCACACACGTTCTCGGCTGATGCGAGTTCGAGAGACACGGTCACCTTCCGTCCCTCGTGGCTTCGCAGACGTTCGCGGACCGTCAGTTCGACACCCATCGGGGTCGGTCTGCGATATTCGACGGTCAAGGTGCCGGTCACGAACCGTAGGAGTTCCTGGCCATCCCCGATCTCGCGCCCTCGAGCGTGCTATACAAATGCCGAGGCGGAGTCGGCGCCGTGGCAGTCGAGCAGTGAGGCGATGAGTCCGCCGTAGACATGGCCCGGCACTCCACCCCTGTAGGCGGGTCCCGGCGTGTATCGCGCCACTGTTTCGTCCTCGTCGAGGTAGCTCACGAGTCGCATTCAGTCGGGGTTGGCCGGCCCGCATCCGAAGCAATGGGCAAAACGCTGAGGATAATCGGAAGTGGTCAACCTGTCTGAGACAGTCGTGCCTGATATTGATGCCTGTCAATTGGGGTAGGTCCGGTGCTTGGGGACGGCGACGGAACCGTTCGGGGTGTTCGGTCCAGATCCGGTCGAGCCGGTCCTGACGGCGCCGACGGATCTCGGCGGCGATACCGAACAACACCGCCGCCCGTGTGTGCCGACTCAGACCGCCGTGCGGTGCTCGTTCGCATACCGCTACAAGAACTGCTCGGTCCACTCCCGTGCGTGACCGATGCCGTCGAACCGTTCTGGGCAACTCGAGTCGTACTTGAGTGTTTTGAACAGCGACTCGGAGAACGGGTTGTCATCGCTGACCCTCGGCCGTGAGTAGGTCCGGCACGCGCCCGCCTCGTCGAGGGCGGCGATCAGGGCATGTGAGCGCATCGACGCCCCGTTGTCGGCATGCAACACCAGCGGCACCCCGTACTTCTCGAACGCGGCAGCGAACATCTGCACCGCTATCTGTGTCGTCTCGGCGTACTCGATCCGCCAGGCCACCGGGTAACGAGAGAAAACGTCGATTGCCAGATACAGCAAGTACCGGTCCTGCTTGCGCGGCCCCTGGAGCATGGGGGTACCTCCCTGCACGCAGTGCTCAGGGGAATGTCCCAGGACCACAACTGACCCCCTTGCGCGGTCGCCACGACCGGCTTCGGTCGCGCGTTGCTTCCGCCGCGGCGAGTGCGCCGACGATCCCCGGTCAGATTCTGCGACCGGGCGACCCGATAGAACGTCCGCTCGGAGCAGGCCACCAGCCCCTCATCGAACGAACGCCAATATATTTGCACCACAGACCGATCCGAATTCTCTTCGGCAAGCAGCAGGTCGATGATCGCCCGGCTGATCGACAGGCCGGTGGAAGCGGCGACGCCGCAGACGGGCCGGGCGGCATCATCAACCCATAGTGACCGAGTACGAAGCGATCCATCGCGGTGCGGAGGTGCCACCTAAGCATCCGCAATCCGGATTAGCTGGATGGCGCTGGTGTGACGTCGCGAACTACTTGCCGAGCATGCATGTGTTGGAGGAGAGGTCTCCAAAATCTTGTCGTGCGGGGGAATGCAGATCTGCCTTCGCGGACTTTCGCAGCAGGTGTGGTCTGTGGGACCACATTGGCGCCTGCATTGTGGAACGCCGGCCCATCGTTTCTGGATGGTTCGGCTGGCAGCATTTGATGTGACGGAGCGCACATAACGTGGCATCGCTAACTACGACGGAAAGCAAGGAAGACAATGACTTCGACGATCAACGACCGTACTCCCACTCGTCTGGAGGGCCCGGGTGGCGCGTATATCTCGGACCCGAAGAACGCCACGATGGTGATGGGTGGCAGCGAGTGGGATGGGGCCCCGCAGATCCCCGGTGCCACCCTAGTCCTGCACGCCATGGGGGACCGAACCAACAACTCGCTCACGTTCGCGGAGGTCACCTTCCCCGTCGGCCAGCGTCCGTGGTTTCACACCCATCACAGCGAGGATGAGGGTTTCTTCATCCTGGAAGGCCAACTGACGGTGACCGTCCTCGATGATGAGGGGCAGCGTCACACGCTGGTAACCAACCCCGGCGAACTGGTGTGGGGACCGCAGGATTACGCGCACAGCTATCACGTCACCAGTGACGTGCCGTGCAAGACGATCATTGCGCTCACGCCCGGGTCGACGCTTCCGGGGTACTTCGCGGCCGTCCAGAATCTCGAGCTTGACCCCAACGACACGGCAGCGGTGGAGGCTTTCTGCGAAGAAACGCACAGGCTGTACGGGCTCGAGTTCTTGCCGCACATTCCTCTCGACGTGTGACGTCCGTGCCGGAAAAGAGTGAGTGCGCCAACGAAGAACTCGTCCACCGCTTCCTGGCCGCGATGGGCCGGTTGATGTTCCCGCGTTGAGCGAGCTCTTGGCGGAGGATGCAACCTGGTGGTTGGCTGGCGACCTGCCGGTCTCCGGGTTCTAAGACGGCAAGCCGGCTGCCATCGGGCGACTTCCTGTGGTCCGCAGCCGCTCTGTCCGAGCTGGGTTCTCTCGGCTTCAAACGGCGACACCTCGTCAGCGCGGCACGCACCGTCGTAGCCGAGTACGTCGCTCCGGACGGGGGATGCTCGGTGGTAGGCAATATCGCAATACGTACTGCACCGTGTTCGAGTGTCGCGACGGCAAGATCAGTCCGTGCGGGAGCTCGATACCGCACACGTCGGTGAGGTCCTCTACCAAACCGGCAACGCATAGTCGCACTGCTGGCCATAACGCAGCCGTAGGGGCTGCGGGTGCGCGCCGGCGCCCCGTAGCCCTGTGGCTGGCTGAGATTCTCAGCTGAACCATCTCATCGGATCGCGGAATTGCACGCCGGATCCGACCCGACTTGCGGCAGGATCGCCTCATGCGATGGTGGCAGAATTTGCGAGGCGAAGACATTCTCGTCCCGACGACTCAACCGAGAGCCGCACTGTCACTCGACGATGAGGTTCGCTCTCTGGCCGGTGCCGGCGCACTCGACTGGGCCCATGCACTCGCGGTGGATCTGACGCGGGAATATGTCGAAGTCTCGATTCCCGAGCTCAGGCGGTCGGCCGACTTCACCAGGGGCCTGCAGATCAGCGCGGAGGCGAACATACTCGGGGTCCTTCTTATCCTTGGCTCGCCCGGTTCGGAGGTCCAGCCGCCTCGAGAGGCGCTGGACTTCGCCGATGAGGCCGTCGTGCAGCAGGTGCCGCTGGTCGCGGTGCTGCGGGGCTATCAACTGGGTATGCAGCACTGGCTGCGGTGGTGCGCACCTGTGATTGCTCGCCATACCAATCCCGTGGTCCAGGCCGACGAGCTTCAACTCGCCGTCTCGGCAGTCGTGCGGTATATAGACCGCCTCTCCGAGATCATGATTGCCGAGTACGAGCGTGAACTGCAGCGACGTGCGACGTCGGGCGCTTCCCGTCGCGCCGCGCTGGTGAGAGCTGTCCTCGCCGGTGACGTGGTGAACGTCGACGACACCGCGCACCTCCTGCACTACCCACTGGCGGGCAGGCACATGGCGTTGGCCCTGCACAGCCGGGCGGACAGCACGAACCAGGTCGACGTTCTGGAGGCCGCAGCCAGATCTTTCGCTACTAGCGTCGGGGCAACTGGATTGCTGACCATTGCCACGGGCTTGGCCACCATGGATGCATGGGTCGCCGTCAAGGCGGACGGCGGAAGGCCGACGAACCCGATGCGCGAACGCGTCACCATCGGTGTCGGAACACCGCTGACTGGGGTAGCCGGCTTCGTTCAGTCCCACCGACAGGCGTTGCGGGCTCTGGAGATTCTTCACATGGCAGCGCCGGGGAAGCTGGACCCGATCACCTACTACGACCGAGTCCGGCTCATTTCCCTTGTAGCGAAGGATATTCCAGACGTCCAGACATTTGTCACTGCCACGCTGGGGGGTCTCGCGGGCAGAGATGAACGCTCTCACGAACTTCGCGAGACCCTCCTCGCGTTTTTGGAGGCGAACAAAAGTTATACCGCGGTGTCCCTCTCGTCTCATTTGCACAAGAACACCGTCGTTCAACGGGTGAAGAGGGCAAGCGAGCTAACCGGTCGAGATATCACGAATCACCTCAACCTGCATGTCGCCCTGATGCTGGTCGACGTGCTCGGCGAACGCGTTCTCGCTGATCCCTGACACCGAAGTGACCAGTGGAAAGAATGCTGAAGATGGGGGTCCTGTTACCGCAGGAGGCAGGCGTAGATGTTGCCACAGACCCAAACGGTCAGCGGCCGACCTATCGAGTTCGGTGTTGGGAGTGTGACATGTCCGTGTCATCCCATTGCACACTCAAGCCAATCGTCGATCGCGTTCATCGTGACCGAGAGTGCGTCGCCATCGAAAAGAAGGTGATCTGCGTTGAGGATCGAGACAAAGGTTGCCGACATCGAGGGTGAGATCGCAGCATTTCACGCCAATCCGGTGGATCGGCCCATGCCGTTGTACTTCCTCACCTTCCCGTCCGCGAAGGACCCCTCGTGGGACGAGCGCCATCCCGGGCGGGCCACCATCGACATCGGGGTGACAAGTCGGTCCCTCTTCGAGCCCTCTGCGGATACCGGGTGGATGAACCGCGGGGCGGACTACGACGAACTCAAAGCACGGCTCATCGAGGAACTGCTCGACCAGGTCTTCCGCTTCTGTCCCCAGCTGCGCGGCAAGATAGATCACACAGAACTGGCGACACCGCTGGGCTTCAACCATTTCCTCGGACGAGACCGTGGCGACTTCATGTCGCTCGCAGCCAGCCCGAAGCGATTCGCGATTCGTGGCCTCGGCGCGCACAGCGGCGTTCCCAACCTGTTTTTCAGCGAGCAAGATGTTGCCGCGGCCGGCGTCGTAGGCGCCGTGCAGGGCGGGGTGATCGCGGCATCCGGCGGTGCTCGGCAGGAACGTGCTCGAGGACCTTGCGGTTCAGTCCGGGTGAGTGTCGCCGCCACTACCGCGGACGTGGAGACGACTCGAGTACGTAGGCCGGCCGTGATCGAAGTCGGCGTTCCCGGCGGGTCCAAGGCTGCGACCAGGCCAGGTTGAACCTTCTTCGAGCAGTCCCGGTGATCAGACGCTTGTTCTCGCCTGTGTTGTACCTACTCAGAGTGGGCCGGGCTCATCCTGGACTCGCAGTTCCCGGTGGGACGACATGGTCGGATCATCGCGAACAGCGCCAACATCGAAGGAACAAGTGTCCTCCTACGCCTCGGACCCTCTGTCAGTTGGCGCGGTGACAGGGTTCAGATGAGCTGCGCTGTCCGCGATGGTTCAGAAGCCAGCGAACTTCTTGATCAGCCGGCGACGAATGGGAGCAGGCACGTTATTGGTGATCGCGCGAACAATCTTCAGCTTCGTGGTGTCGACGATCCAGTGAACTCGGGCCCTATCCTCGGCGGCTTCGAGGATCGTGGTCGCGACGTCGTCGGCGGTGAGATTGATTCCGATCGAGTCGACGATGTCTCCGTGGGCGGCATCCATCATCGGGGTTGCCACGAAGTTTGGCATGATGTCGCACACGTGAATACCGTGTCGCTCCCATTCGATGTTCATTGCCTCGGTGAAGCCGCGCACCCAGAATTTGCTGGCCGAGTAGGTGGCCTCGCTGGGCACTCCGTACTCGGCGGAGAGCGAACACATGTTGATCACCTTGGCGTCGCCAGTCTTCGACAGGTGGGGGAAGGCGAGGTAGGTGCAGTTGAGCACCCCGTTGACGTTGACGCGGGTGATCAGTTCGTGTTGTTCGAGGGTCATGTCCTCGAATTTGTCGATGAACGCGACGCCGGCGTTGTTGACCAAGACCTCGAACGAGCCACCGTGTGCTGCCGCGAACTCGGCGAAGACGCGGGCGATCTCTGCCTTGTCGGTGACGTCCAGGCTGGCGTAGGTGTGCTGGTCACCAAGGTCGGCGCGCAGTTCGTCGAGGGCGGACGAATCGACGTCCGTTGCACACAGCGTCCAGCCCTTCGCGGCGAAGCGGCGGGCCGCTGCGCGACCGATGCCTGCGCCTGCGCCGGTAATGACGACGGTGCGGGGCATGAGAGTCTCCTGGTTCGAGTCGAGGGCTTGCTGAAGGAACTGGATTTGGTCGGTGACGATGGTCTCGAATGTCTCGCCGAGGTAGGGGGCGAAGTGCCCGCAGTCGTAGGTACGCACAACGCCGCGCCGGGCACGCTTTCCGGCCTTGACAGCTGGTGTCGGCGGGGTGGTCTCGTCCTTGGTCGCGACCTGCACGAGGACGGGAATGTCGAGGTCGCGCAGTGCTCGGCCGGGCGAGTACAGACCGACCCGCAGTGCGAATCGCGCCGCGACCCGTTGGTCGAACTGATGCCCCTGCGGGACCAGCTGTAGATATCCGGCCGCCTCGGGTGCGGTCATCAGCGCGGGCGACCCGGGTTCGCCGGAGGCCGCGACGTAATGCGGGGACAGCCCGAGAGCAGAACGCACCACGTCGTAGAGGGCGTGGCCGGTCAACCTCAACGACTGCACCGGGGGGATCGCGAGCAGCGAGGCGATCCCGTCGGTGTGCGGTACCTGTGCGATTGCCGCGGCCGCGCCCACCGGTTTCGCCAGGGCCATGGCGTGCCCCCCGGACAAGGAGGAGCCCCACAACACGATTCGGGAGGAGTCCACTTCGGGCCGGGACCGGGCGTAGTCGACCGCCGCGATCCAGTCGGTGTGCTGCTTGCCGATGTCGAGGACCTGCCGCGGCGTACCGGCACTGGCACCGAAGTGCCGGTAGTCGAATACCAGCACGTGATACCCCTGGCCGGCGAACCGTTCCGCATACGCGTCCAGACGCATTTCCTTGACCCCCGCCAGTCCGTGCGCCATGACGATGCACGGCGCCGGTCCCTCGACGGCGGCGCGGTAGAACCACCCCGCGCACGCCTGTGAATCGGAAGTGAAGGTGATGTCGAAGCGGTCCATGGGGGGCTGCCTTCCGCGCCGGAGCGTCGTTGTGAGATGGCACCGATATTTCCGAACTGGTGTGGCCACCGACACACATTATATGGAACTACTTCCAAGATTGGAAGTAGTTCCAACTATGGAAGTGGTTATAGGTTCTGGGTAGGATGAGGAGGTGACTTCGCAGGGCACGAGCCGGACCGCGCGGCGGGCCGCCGCAACTTATCGGGCGATTGTGGATGCCGCCGAGGAAGTCATGCTCGAATACGGCTCCGACGCACTCACTTTGGACGCGGTGGCCGACCGTGCCGATGTGGCGGTACAGACGATCTACAACCGGGTCGGCGGCCGGTCGGCGCTGCTGGTCGCGGTGGCCGAGCGGGCGTTCGACGACAACCGTCAGTACATGGACGCCGCATACGCGGCCCCGGGTGCGCCAGTCGACCGGATCCTCCGGGCCGCGGAGGCGTACGCCAGGTTCGCGGCCGAGCGACCGCATCAGTTCCGACTGCTCGTCGAACCTCCAGACGAACCGGACGCTCTCACCCGGATCGCCGACCTCGTCGCCGAACAGAACAACAAACTCGCCGCGGCCCTGGCCGATGGGGCTGAGGACGGCAGCATCAACCCGCACCTCGATCCGGCGACCGCCGCGACCGCACTGTGGGCAGCGATGAACGGCATCCTTGCACTGACCTGGCGCGCGGACCGACTCCGTAGCGACGACGCGCAAGCCCGCGAGCTGGTCACCACCATGACGACGATGATCACTCAAGGCCTGTTCACAAGCACACGCTGACACGCTCCGGAGACTCCCAGGATCGGCCACCTTCTCGCCACGCCGCATGGTCTCTGATCCGCCGACGTCATCGATTCAGTTGGAGGCGCGGGTATGCGCCCGCGAGACTGCGTATTTCGTCATGGCCACAGTTCGATTGAGCAATAACCTGCCACAAGCGCTCGATGAACCGGTGCGTTGTCATTCCGAAGTGAACTAGGATTTCCTCCTCCGGAGCGCCGCCGTATGGTGCCCACATTCCGGCGAACTCGATGAGGCGCTCTGCTTCGGTGTCGGGGTATTTGCGTTTGCGCTGGGGTTCGTCCCAAGCGGCAGGACGCCTCTGGCGCCGCTGTCGATATTCGCGGGAGTTCATGGATGTCACAATCGGGACTGAGGAACATGTCGGAGTGTGTTGTTCTCGTCGCACCGAGGGACGAGCGGAGTGCCAAGCCCCATACCGCAACTAGTCGAGCAAATCGGGCTGTGATGCGACGATGCGCTGATATAGGGGCTGGAACTGGAACCAGCCGGCATATTCCAGACCGACCTGGTCATAGGTCAACTTCGCGGTTGCTGCATCGAGAGGTTTCGGATCACCTGCAGCCATAGCTATGAGTTGCGCCTGGCTTGACCGCTCCATCGTGATGAACCACCAAGCCGCGGAATCGACGGTGTGTCCGACTGTGAGGAGACCATGGTTTGCGAGGACTACCGCCTTGTTCTGGCCGAGGGCAACTCCGATCCGCCGACCTTCCTCCAACTCCGCTACGACGCCTGTGAAGTCATCGAATACGGCATGGTCGTTGTAAAACGCACATGCGTCCTGTGTCAAGGGATCAAGGCCTAGTTTGAGGCTGGACAATGCCTTGCCGTAGAGCGAGTGAGCGTGCGCGGCTGCGACCACGTCGGGCCTGGCGGCGTGTACCTGCGAGTGAATAACGAATGCTGCACGATTGACTGGCCGGTTTCCCTCGACAATTTCACCTTCATGGTTGACGAGGATCAAGTCGCTCGCCTTGATCATGCTGAAGTGCATCCCGAATGGGTTGACCCAAAAGTGATCCGTCTTTTCGGGGTCCCGAGCAGTAATGTGCCCGGCCACTCCTTCATCGAACCCGCACTGGCTGAACAGGCGCAACGCAGCCGCGAGACGCTGCTTACGGTGTTGCCGTTCGTCGTCCACCGAATCGAATTTCGGCGGTGACGGTACCTCGATGCCTTCGCGGGTTTGTGCGAATTCTGTCATTGTTCGGACTCCTACTCGTGTTGGTGCCGATGTCTCGCCCACCTGGCAAATTCAGGAGAGCGACTGGGCGCGGACGGCTAGTGCGCCACCGTGACTTCCGGTTTGTCGGACGCAGGCCGCACGCACGCGGATTTCCACCCGTCGGGTGCCCATCCGGGTACATGATCGATCACGCCGTAACCGTGGCTGCGCAAGTCGTCGGCGACCGCGTTCCAGAGTGCGGACGCATCGGTTGTCGGATCAACCGACACGACCGCACCATCCGCGATGCCGATTGCCGCGATGTCGTACAACAAGCTCGCGAGCGAGCGGACTCTGGTGGGCATGCGAAGGCAACTTTTACTCGCCACGTGCGCGGTTCGTGCATCGATGGATAGCAGAGTGCGGTGGGGGATCGCGGCGTACTCGTTGTCGATCTCGCGCGACATTGTCTGCGCCTGGCGTAGATCTGCCGCGGAGATAGTGATCAACTCATTTTCGGCCGGTCCGTTTCGGCGGAACCCTCCGGCATCCACGCCTACATAGAGGGTGATCACGCGTTCATCGCATTCACTCATAGTCCATCTCTTCTCGAATACGCTAAACGTGGAAGGCATTACGCTGTGCTATCGCGGGTCGACTCCCCGAATAGCGACCACGGTGATAGAGGAGCGGACTCGCACCGTCGGCAGTGGAAGCGAGGTGCCGTACCCGACCTACGACGATCAGGTGGTCACCCCCGGGATGGCTGGTCTCGATCTCGCACTCGATCCACGCGCACGCACCATCGATGATCGGGAGTCCTCCGGGTGACTCGCTCCAGGAGACACCCGCGAATTTGTCGCCACCCGATGTTGCGAAAGCGGCACTGATGGCCTGCTGCCCCTCGGTGAGGACGTTGACGCAGAATCTGCCGTGGCGCGCAATCAGCGGCCAACTCTTCGAGGACTTGGCTGGCAGTGCGAGAACCAGCGGCGGGTTCAGTGACAGCGACGAGAAGGATTGACATGTGAACCCTAGTGGGCCATCCGGCGATGTACCTGTAATCACCGTTATTCCGGTCGCGAAATGGCCCAGGACCTCGCGAAACGTGTCCCCTGGTTGTGCCGACATGGATGGTCGTCCTCTTTCATCAACGAGTTGCTGATCCGGATGCAGGCGGGAGTTTTCGGGTAACCCGCCCCCCGCCTGCATCCGACTGTCAGCGGCAGGTTCGCTTCACGCTGCTCGGGGGAGCGGACTCAACCACGCAGGCCCATCTTCTCCAGAATGGGGAAGATATCGTCCTGCATTGCGTGAAGCCCCTTCTGCGGGTCAAGGAAACAAGTCAGAATGCTCTCGGCCCCACCCTCCTGGTTCAGCTCACGCAATTTCTCGGCAATCGTCTCCGGGGAGCCGACAAGCTGAGGGGACATGAAACCGTGCGAGTAGCCCTCGTAGAACTCTTTGCCGAGGCCCGCATACGGGTCCTGGCTGAGCGCGTCCACGTCGCGGTCTTTGTACATCTCCATTCCGCCGAGTTGGCGGGCGTAGCCGAGCAGTGCTTCCCGGTCGATCTCTGATTGCAGCTCTGCGAACTTCTCCGCCGCGAGCTCGTCGGTGGCTTCGGCCACTACCCAACACATCGTTGCTGCACGGATTGACCGGCCGAACGATTCGGCCAGACTGTGCGCGCGGTCGACCTTCGCCCGAAGCTCCGGAACTGTGAGGCCAACGGTGAACAGCCAGTCGACATTGCGCGCACCGAAAAGCACTCCCCTGTCCGACATACCGGCGTTCATCAGAATCGGTCGCGGTGAGCGGGTCGGTCCGGGCTTCACAACTGCCCCGTACGACTGGTAGTACTTGCCCTCGAAGTCGAATGGTTCCGGTTCGGTCCACAGGTGCTTGAGCAACACGGTGAATTCCTCGGCCATGTCGTAAGCAACATCATGATCGATGTGCTCCATCCCGAATGCCGCCATCTCCTGCGCCTGATAGCCGGTGACAATGTTCAGGCCCCAGCGCCCGTTGGAAATGTGGTCGATGGATGCACCGATTTTCGCGATGTGGAGGGGATGAAACCGGAAGGTGATGTGGCAGGTGGAGAACACACCCATGTTCTCGGTGATCGGTGCGGTAGCGGCCGCCGTGGTGAGAAAGTCTAGCGACGCACCGTTGAAGTCGATGTCACCACCTGAGCCGAGCCAGCGGGCGAACGGAACCTGATAGTCGTATCCGATGTATTCCGCCTGCTCGATGAGGTTGCGGGAATTCGACCACTTCCAGTAGTCGCGCTCGCGGTCGTTGTTGCGGAGCGTTGCTTTGGACATGGTCATGCCGCCGCGAATGTTCCACCCGAAGAAGCCGAGTTCGAGGGCTTTACCTCTACGGCTGTCCGGCTGCCCACCGGGATCGTTGGGAATCCCGTCGGGGACGATCAGTTTTCTTGCCATCTTGAACTCCTGAAGTGAGGAACGGTGCGCTTGTCAGGAGGCCAACACTGCGGCGGCGGCGTTCGCGATCTGCTCATCCTGGTCGGGCATACCCCCACTGACACCCACCGCGCCGATCACCCGGCCCTCGAGCACAATAGGAACGCCACCGGAGATCGGGCAGATCCTGTCGATGCTGAACAGACCGAGCTCAAAATCCTTACTCGCACTGGTCACCCCGATCCACGCGCTTGTCGGGAGCTGGGTGGCGACGCTCGAGTAAGCCTTGTCCTGCGACACCTGAATGCCGGAGAGAAGGGAATTGTCCATACGAGAGAGAGCTTTCAGGATTCCGCTCTCGTCGAGGATCGCGATCGACGCTGCCAAACCAAGCCGCGCAGCTTCCGCTTCTCCCGCCTCGATCGCACGCTTCGCCGCGTCGGCACTGATGCTCTGCTTGGTGATGGTGACGTTTTGCATGTACTTCTCCTACTTTGTGGATCGTAAATTGATGGGGTTTACGGGACGAGCACGGCTCGACCGGCGACGGAACCGGTGGTCAGTGCGTGCAGGGCCTCGGTGGTGTCAGACAACGGGAATGTGGTGTGAAGCGACCGAAGCCCTGACCGCTGCATTCCGATGAGTTCCTGCAACTCGGTGTAGGTGCCCACCAGGTTGGTGACGATGGTGATCTCCTTGACGACGGCGCTGAGGGTGTCGACATTCAGTGATGCGCCGCCGCCGACGAGTGACACCGTTCCTCCCTTGCGGACGAAGTCCAACGGTGTCACCGACTGCGAGCCGCCGCTCGCGCAGTCCATGACGGCGTCGACGCCGCCGTTGGTCAGCTCGAGAACCGATTCGAGCAGTGTCTCGATCGGACCGTGGAAGCTGGCGTGCGCCCCCAGCTGTTCGCCGAGTTGAGCACGGGCGCTGTCCACATCGAGTGCAATCACAGTGCACGAGGTCATCTCTCGAAGTAGCTGAACCGCGAAGTGGCCTACGCCGCCCACTCCGATCACAGCGACGGTGCCGTTGGGATTCAGATACGGGACCAACCGCTTGACGGCGTGGTAGGCGGTGAGTCCCGCGTCGGAGAAACCCGCCAACTCCACCAGGTCCGCGTCACCCGGAAGTGGTACCACCGCACGTTCTCCGGTGAGCATGTACTCGGCGAAGCCTCCCCAGGTGGTGGCGTCCACTCCTGGAAATCGACTGTTCGAGCAGTACATGTCACGTCCCGCTCGGCACCCGTCGCAGAGTCCACATGTGATGAGGGGGTGAAGCAGGACTGGGTCGCCGGGGGCGACGACGGAGACCTCGGAACCGACTGCTTCCACCCAGCCCGTAGTTTCATGGCCGGCTACGTAAGGGAAGATCGGCTGGCCGTAGGCGGGGACGAGTCCTCCGGACATGGTTTCGAGATCGGTGCGGCAGACGCCGGCGGCGGCGACCTTGACGATCACGTCGGTGCTGCCGCTGAGTTGTGGGTCGTCGACCTCGCGAACCTTCATGCGGCCGAATTCGGGAATAACCGCGGCAATCATGATCTCTCCTCTTTCATGTCGTCACGCACAACGGGCCTGCGCTGAGGCGAGCCGGCGACCGGACGTATCCGCTCTGTGGGTGACGAAGACTGTATGACGATCATGGTGTGATGCAACTCGCAGATGCAAGACTATGTTGATATGGTTTGGCTATTGTTTGATATCGACAGAGTCTGAAGGAAGCCGCTCAGTATGGAGATCCGTCACCTCAAATACTTCCTCGCGGTCGCCGAGCACCTTCACTATGGGCGGGCAGCGAAATCGCTCAACATGGCACAACCGCCACTGAGCCAGCAGATCCGGCGCCTCGAGAAGATCCTCCAGATGGAGCTGTTCGATCGTTCGAGTCGACGCGTGACCCTGACGAACGAAGGTCAATTTCTCCTGGAGGCTGCCCGTGAGGTCGTCGGGCAGTCCGACCACTTCGAGAACCTCGCCAAAGCCCTACGCATGGGTGAGGCCGGCCAGTTGCGCATCGGCTTCGCCGCATCGGCGATGAACTGGGGATTGGGAACCAAGCTGCGGCAATTTCGTACAGCGTATCCAGAAGCCGACGTGATCGCCCACCAAATGTCCGTCGCCGATCAAGCGACGGCACTTCAAGATGATCGGATCGATCTCGCCTTCACGGTGGGCGGGCTCAACTACGAGAACCTGCAAGTGGTCGACCTGGACGAGGAGCCACTGCGAGCCGTCATTCCCAGCGATCACCCTCTCGCCGGAATGGAGACGGTCCGTCTTGCTGATCTCTCCCATGAGACGTTCGTGGGTTACCGCTTCGACGATCACCTGGAAGACATCATCGCCTCGGCCTGCTACCGGGCAGGGTTCACCCCAAAGATCTCGTTCCAAGGGGCACAGAGTCATACGTTGCTACACATGGTGAGCGCGGGTTTCGGGCTGGGTCTGCTACCGGCCTGTGACGCGCGGATGGGCGCCGACGGGGTCGTGTTCATCGACCTCGAGCCGCCTGTGCCCACGATGCGCATCTCGGTCGTGAGGCATTGGCGCCGCTTGACTCCGCTGGCCGAACGCATGCTCGAGCTAGTGAAACCGAAAGAATGACCCAAACGACGCCGCCACCCTGATTGATATCCGCAACGTCTCGAAACATCCACAACTGATATCGCCCTGCTCTTGCCTGTGGCCGGGGCCACAGAGCAGGCTTGTCCACGTCGTCACAGTGCAGTCGACGACGCGGCGAGTCCAGGAAACCTCTGGGCCGCTGATCTCAATGGGTGAGGGAGCGTGCGATGAAGCACTTCGACTACGTGATCATTGGGGCGGGATCCGCCGGATGCGTCATGGCCGACCGCCTTTCCAACGACGAGCGATGCACGGTGCTCGTCTTGGAGGCGGGCCCGGTCGACACGGACCCACGAATCTCCGACCCAGCTCGGTGGGTGGAACTCGGCGGGTCACCGGTCGACTGGGGCTACCTCACCGAACCGCAGAAGTACGCGGCCGGTCGACAGATCCCGTGGCCACGCGGACGCGTTGTGGGTGGAAGTAGCTCCATCAATGCGATGGTGCACATGCGCGGTTGCGCAGCCGATTACGACAATTGGGCTGCGCAAGGATGCACTGGGTGGGACTACGAGTCAGTGCTTCCCACGTTCAAGGCCTACGAAGACTTCGACGGTGGCGATTCCGGCTATCACGGAACTCGCGGCCCTTTGAAGGTGTCTCTGCCCCACGATGTTCACCCGCTATCCGAAGCCGCCCTCTCTGCAGCGCTCGGCCTCGGCCATCCAGCGAACTCGGATTTCAACGGCGAGACGACCCTCGGGGTCGGATGGAACCCGCTAACCGTCTGGGACGGACGCCGCCAAAGTGCTGCAGTCGCCTTTCTCGGCCCCGCCCTGAAAAGAAGCAATCTGACCCTGCGCACCGGCGTTCTCGTGACAAAACTCGTATCGAGCCAGGATCGGATCACGGGGGTCGAGTACGTAGAGAACGGCACCGCACGCACGGTTCACGTCGACGGTGAGGTGGTTCTCTGCGCCGGTGCCATCGAAACCCCGAAACTATTACTGCTGTCCGGAATCGGGCCGACCGACGATCTCAAGGACCTCGGCATCACCGTCACATCGCACGCACCGGGAGTCGGAGCCAATCTGCACGATCATCCCGGAGTGGGAATCACCTTCACCTCCAAGCAGCCGGTTGTACCCGGGCACAATCAACACAGCGAACTCGGAATGTTCGCCAACATCGACGGATCGCCAGAGCGACCACAGGTTCAGTTCGGAGTTGTCCTCGCTCCACACGTTGCGGAAGGTCTTGTCGCTCCGCCCAACGGCTTCACCTTCTATCCGTCGTGGACGACGCCCGAGAGTCGCGGATCACTAAAATTGCGTTCCGCTCGGCCCGAAGATCAACCCTTGATCGATCCGTGCTATCTCCAAACAGAGTCGGACTTGGACGGACTGACCGGCGCAATCGAACTATCTCGAGAATGGGCACACGCTCCGGCCATGGAGGACTGGACCGACAAAGAAGTGCTGCCGGGCCCAGGAATCCACGACAAACAAACACTGCGTGACTATGTTCGCCGCGCAGTAGGAACCTGGTTCCATCCAGTCGGCACCTGCCGCATGGGATCCGACATCGACTCGGTCGTCGATAATCGTCTGAAACTCCGGGCATTCGACAATGCCCGAGTCGCAGATGCCTCGATCATCCCGACTGTCCCCCTGGGTAACACGAATGCGCCCACTCTGATGATCGCCCACCGCGCGGCAGATTTCATCCTCGCAGACGCCCAGTGAAACCCATCCCTTTAGGTCGGGTAAATCCTGATATCGAACGACCGAAGGTGCCTCGAAGGAGAACCGCATGACCGCAATCGTCGTTGCCCGAATCCGTGTAACCGACGCAGACAAGTACGAGTCGTACAAACCTCTCTCCAAGCAAGCGATAGAGGAATTCGGAGGACGCTACTTAGTCCGTGGCGCCGCTCCGACCACTTTGGAAGGTAAATCCGACGATGTACGTTATGTCGTCGTGGAATTCGCATCCGTAGAGGCCGCAACAAAGTTCTACGACTCACCAGGTTATCTCCGTGCGCGCCAGGCGCGTGAGGGTGCCTCAGAAACCGTCATCGACGTCGTCGAAGGCGTATGAACCACTATTCAGCCTGCATCAAAAGGAGTATCTGAAATGACGCCACCCAGCTTTGACTGCACCGGAGTCATCCCGGCAAGTTTGCTTCCACTACATGCCGACTTCAGTATTGATATCGAGAGCTATCGGAAGCACCTCAACGACATGGCTGATGTTCGCGGAATTTCGGCGATCACCGTCAACGGGCACGCGTCGGAGGTCTCGTCGTGCACGTTCGACGAACAGCAACTTCTGCTCGAAACCGCCTGTGATCAGGTAGGTGATCGTGTGCCGATTGTCAGCGGAATCTACGCAGACAGCACCGCCGAAGCGGTACGTCTCGCTCGAATGGCTGAGAACGCCGGAGCCTCTGCATTGCTGGTCTTCCCCCCCAACGTATTTGCGCTGGGCAGTCGGCCGGAAATGGTGCTCGCGCACTTCACGAGCATCGCGGAAGCAACCTCGCTGCCACTGATCATATTCCAATTTCCAGTGAAGGAGCCGTTGTCGTACGGCCACGACGTCATCGGGCGTCTCATCGATTCCGTGCCCACAATCCGTGCGATGAAGGATGGTTCCAGCGATCCCGTTCGCAGCGAAATGGCGGTGCGTGAGTACCAATCCGATACCTTCAGTGTGCTGACAACCCATAGCGCATGGCTCTTGCAGTCGCTCGTCGTAGGATGCAAGGGAATACTCTCCGGCGCCGGTAGCACGATTGCGAATCTTCAAGTCGAGCTCTTCGAGGCGGTTCGAGGCCATGACCTCGAAGTAGCTCAAGCGGTTGCAGCCCGGATTTACAGCACGACACAAGCGTTTTACTGCAGCCCCGGGGTCGATATGCACAACCGAATGAAGGAGGCGCAAGTGCTGCTCGGGCGGTTGCCTTCATCCGTGGTGCGTCCTCCCCTGCAGAAGTTGCCGGCAGCAGAGGTCGAACGGATTGCTGAGCTCATGAGAGTTGCCCAAGTACTTTAGTCAGGACCCCCGGAGTTTTACCGGATCTCAGCGAAGCACGCGATCACGCATCAGTACCGGCGGGCGCTATCGCCCTGTAGTGCAGGTGAACAAATCGTCCAACCCTGGGCTATGCCCGGACGCCTACACCGGACCCGCAGCGTAACGGAAGTGCGCGGAAGAGGGACAAATGTCTGCACCACGTTGATTGGACTTCGGACAAGACCGGTCATCCAAGTCCCCGGGGAGAAGCATCGTTTCGTGCGCCACTGACCGCTGACTGGCCCGAAATGAATGCTGCGCTATGAGCAGTGCCACCCTGCGGGTGGATCTGGATGCTCGGAGGAGCACACCGCTGGCGATCGATGAAGCGAGCACGATGACGTGCCCCGCCCCATTCGGAACCGACGGGTCGAGATTTCCGCCCGGCTTCTTGAATCGACGATGGAGAAGCACTCGAGCGACCGGGACCGAGTCGACGTGCCGACTGCCCACGACCAATTCTAAAGGAGAACAATGCCATTCAAGAGCCCGTTTCCGGACGTCGAGATTCCGAACCTCAGCGTCTACGACTTCCTCTTCGGCCAGGTCGATGAGGCCGATCTGGATCGGCCGGCGCTGATCGACGGCGCTTCCGGTGCGGTCACCACCTATCAGGCATTGATCGCCCAGATCAACGGGGTCGCGGGGGCGCTCGCGGCCCGCGGTCTCGCCGTCGGTGGGGTGGCGGCGTTGCATTCGCCGAACGTGCCGGCGTTCGCGTCGGTGTTCCACGGGATCCTGCGGGCCGGTGGGGTCGCGACCACCATCAACGCCCTCTACACCGCGGAGGACATCGCCAAGCAGCTCACCGACTCGAAGGCGAAGTTCCTGTTCACCGTCTCCCCGCTGCTGCCGCAGGCGAAGGCCGCGGCCGCGCAGGTCGGGATCCCGGCCGCGCACGTGATCGTGTTGGACGGCGCCGACGGGCACCCGTCGCTGCAAGATCTACTGGCCGAAGGCGCGCCGGCGCCGGAGGTGTCGTTCGACCCGGCGACCCAGTTGGCGGTGCTGCCGTACTCGTCGGGCACCACCGGCCGGCCGAAGGGGGTGATGCTCACCCACCGCAACCTGGTGGCGAATGTGTGCCAGATCGACCGGCCGATCGGAATCCGCGCCGACGACAAAGTCCTCGCGGTGTTGCCGTTCTTCCACATCTACGGGATGACGGTGCTGCTCAACGCCGCCCTGCGCAAGCGGGCCGCGCTGGTGACGATGCCGAAGTTCGACCTGGTCGAGTTCTTGACGATCGTCGCCGAGCAGAAGTGCACGTATGTGTTCATCGCCCCGCCGGTGGCGGTGGCGTTGGCCAAGCACCCGCTGATCGACCAGTACGACCTGTCGAGTGTGCACTCGATCTTCTCCGGGGCCGCCCCGCTGGATCAGGAACTGGGTAAGGCGGTGGCGAACCGGCTCGGGTGCCGGGTGCGGCAGGGGTACGGAATGTCGGAGATGAGCCCGGTCTCGCATGCGATTCCGTTCGACCGGGACGATATCGCGCTGGACTCGGTGGGTCCGAGCATCGCGAACATGGAATGCAAGCTGGTCGATCCCGGCACCGGGGCGGAGATCGAGCAGCCGGCCGAGGGGGTCAGCGCGCCGGGGGAGTTGTGGTGCAAGGGCCCGAACATCATGGCCGGGTATCTCGGGGACGACGAGGCGACCGCGGAAACCCTGGATGCGGGCGGGTATCTGCATACCGGGGACATCGCGACGGTCGATTCGGAGGGGGTGGTGACGATCGTGGACCGGATGAAGGAGTTGATCAAGTACAAGGGTTACCAGGTGCCGCCCGCCGAGCTGGAGGCGTTGTTGTTGACGCACCCGCAGATCGCCGACGCCGCCGTGATCGGGGTTCTCGACGACGAGGGCGAGGAGGTGCCGAAGGCGTTCGTCGTCCGCCAGCCCGGTGCCGAATTGGATGAGGCCGCGGTGATCGCGTTCGTCGCCGAGCGGGTCTCACCGCACAAGAAGGTCCGCAGGGTCGAGTTCATCGATCTGGTGCCGAAATCCGCCGCCGGCAAAATCCTCCGCAAGGACCTACGCGCGACGGAGCCGTCGAGCACACACAGAGCGGCCCTGGTATGGATTCGTCGCGGTAGTCCAACGTCCGCGATACTCCTCGTCACAATGCGGACTTGAACGTACTCGGCACACACTTTACTGCCCACTGGTTCACTCCAACGAAGGCACACGGTATCGAGAATGAGTCTTCACGGACCTGGCACTGCGAAGTTGCATCGTCAAAGCTAAGCTATCTCTCCTGCAACGAGTCTCGCTGGCGGTCATGAGTCCGTATAGACAGGTCAGGCCGACCAGAACTGCAACCGAACCCAGTGTGCGAGCGGCCATGACGCCGACCCAGGACGTGATCCCGACGTCGACGAATACCTCCGCACGATCGACTAACCTGACTTGCACAGGTCGATGGGGATTTCCCGCTTCGGCTGGCGTTTGTGCTGGTAGTGGATTCGCGGGTCGGGGATATGGGGCACTAATCGGTCGGTAGGATCGCCGGTTGTGGCTGCCTATATCCGCAAGGTTCGGACCGCGTCGGGGGCGACGGCGGTGCAGATCGCCGCGAAGGACGGGGGCCGCCACAAGATCCTTGAGCACCTCGGTTCCGCCCACACCGAGGGCGAGTTGGCGGCACTGTTGCAGGCGGCCCGGGAAAAGCTGCAGGCCGGCCAGCAGGAACTCGACCTCGACCTCGGCGGTGGTGGGGAACGCGGATCGGTGATCGCGACGAAACGGTCCCGCTGGCTGATCGAGGCGATCGAGACCGGATGGCGACGCCTGGGTCTCGACGCTGTCGACGACGACGCGTTCTTCCAGTTGGTCCTCGGCCGGCTCGTCGAGCCGACATCGATGAGCGACACCAGCCGGGTCGTCGCCGAGATCGGCCTGACCCCGGCCCACCGCAACACCTACGCCAACGCATTGAAGCGTTGCGCCACAAACGATTACCGAGACCGGGTCGCGAAGAAATGTTTCGAGCATGCCGCCGCGACCGGCGGATTGAGCTTGGTGCTCTACGACGTCACCACGCTGTACTTCGAGGCAGAGAAGGAAGACGACCTGCGCAAGGTCGGATATTCGAAGGAACGCAGGGTGGATCCGCAGATCGTGGTAGGCCTGCTCGTCGACCGTACCGGATTCCCCCTCGAGATCGGCTGCTTCGAAGGGAACAAGGCAGAAACCCATACCATCGTCCCGATCGTCCGGCAGTTCCAGGCCCGCCACGACATCGAGGGCGTCGAGATGGTTGTCGCCGCCGACGCAGGCATGCTCTCCGCCGGCAATCTCAAGGACCTCGACGAGGCCGGACTCAAGTTCATCGTCGGGTCCCGCGTCACCAAAGCCCCCGCCGATCTCGCAAACCATTTCCATTGGAACGGAAATAGTTTTGCTGACGGACAGATAATCGATACGGTCACTCCCCGGCACGCGAAGAGCACCGTCAACAACGTCAACAAGCGCACCGAACCGGTCTGGGACGCGGCCGGACATCCGAAGTCCTGGCGGGCGGTCTGGCAGTACTCGAAACGACGGGCGGTCCGCGACAATCAGACACTCAACGCCCAGGAGGCCCGGGCCAGGGAGGTCGTCGACGGCGGCACAGCTCCGAAGTCGACGCGGTTCGTCAAGACCACCGCGGGAGGCCGCACCCTCGACACCGCATCTCTCGATCGGGCCCGATCATTGGTCGGGTTGAAGGGCTACGTCGCCAACATCCCCGCCACACTGATGGACCCGGGCGAGGTGATCGGCAAGTATCACGACCTTTGGCATGTCGAGCAGTCGTTCCGCATGTCGAAAACCGACCTACGGGCGCGGCCGATGTTCCACCACACCCGCGACGCGATCGAAGCCCACCTCACGGTCGTGTTCACCGCGCTCGCGGTCGCCCGCTATCTGCAGGCCGAGACGGGAGTCTCGATCGGGCACATCGTGAAAACCCTGCGCCCGCTACAAGAAATCAGCCTGACCATCGCCGGCCACCCCCACACCGCCGCCGACCCGCTCACCGTCGAAGCCGCAGCCATCCTCACCTCGCTGGAACTACCGACACGTTGACCGGGGTACTAAAACTGTGCAAGTCAGGACTAACGTAGCGAACCACTGGAAGCATTTCAGTGGAATTGAGGAGCGGTCCAGTTGTCACCTTCCGAAACTGCCGAGGGCGAGCGCACGTCAACGCTGCGGCTTGCCGTGGACGGCTGTAGACGGCGAAAACCACACGAGGACTGGCGAGCACTGCTCAACTCGAGACAACTGTCGCTTAGCCGAACAGGCAATCAGCGCGGTGTGCGTCGGCCAAAAAGGGCCAGCCAGACTGTTCGAACTTAAAGAACCCTTTAGCTCGGCCCGAGGTTTGGAGAATATATGCCATTTCTGTTCCTCAATGCTGTCACCGCTTGCCTGACCATGCTGTTTCGTCCTCACTATTGGCCTAGAGCTCTCAAGAACGGCGCGACTAAAATTGCATGCGCACGGACGGAAGCACGAGCAATCAATTTGCATGCTCGCCTCGCCGGGGACGGCGAATGAACCTGCGGCGTAATTGCTCATAGTTGTCGCGTGGGTCATTCCCAGGCGCTGTTGTCACCAACCGTGTGATCATCCGGGACGTTCGTGGGGTCCTGCCGGCCCCGGTCAGTGCCTCATCGGTCGTCGCCGAGGAGCGGGGGCAAGGTGGAGTCCCCGCAGCGCAAGCGAGGAGAACCGACCTTGCCGCCCGACGAGCAACGACCAGGGCCGCGGCGGGGAAGGCCCCGTGGGCCAGTCGTCGAGCACGGCCAACGACCAGCACCACCCGGCGAGCTCGCGGGCGATGACGGTGTTCGCCAGCCGGGACGCTTGCGGCGGGCGTCGAACCCGGCCCACCGCTCGTGCAGGCGCCGGTAGCCCCGTTGCCCGCGGGCTCGGGCCGCCGGTGAGGCCTTGTCCCAGCGGCGCCGCAGATCCACCCCGGCACGATAGCGCTGCCGGTGATGCCAGGCGGCCTCGATCAACAACCGGCGCGCGTGCCCGTTGCCGGTCTTGGTGATCGCCCCCTGCGAGCGGGAGGCGCCCGAGGACGACTCGGTGGGCACCAGTCCCAGGTAAGCGCCGATCGAGCGGCCGGTCAGCCGGTGCCAGTCCCCGATCTCGACCGCCAGCCCGAAGGCGGTCAACGTGGACACCCCGCGCAGACACCCGAGCCGGGTCACCACCGGGGTGTAGGCGCTGTCGGCGGCCATCCGGGTGATCGCGGCATCCAAACGGTCGCGCCGGCCGAGGGCGGCGAGCATGGTGTCGTACGCGGTCTCGTAGGCCAACTGCAGAACCGGCTCATCGAAATGCTGGCTGCGCAACCAGATGTCGTGCACCTGCGTCCACGCGTGCCCGCCGTAGTAGACGATTCCCTGCCGCAGAAGAAGTTTCGACAGCCGGTGCCGAGCCGCCATCAGATCCCGGCGCACGTCCTCACGGGCGCGCACCAGATCCCGGGCCGCCTCCTGCGCCACGCTCGGCACCGTGACCGAGGTGATCTGATCGAGGTGCAGACGAGCCAGATGCCGTACATCTCGCAAGTCGGTCTTGACCCGATCACCGGACGGGCGCTGCAGCTTAGAGGGCGCGGCCACCAGACACTCGATGTCCGCCGTGTCCAGGAACCGGGTCAGCCCGAACCCGGTGGGCTCGGCCTCGTACGTCGCCTTCATCGGATCCGGCAACGACCGGATCCAGTCGAGTATGTCGCGATGATCGGGCGTCAATCGGCGCTCGAACAGCTCACCGGTCCGCACGTCGAGGCCACACGCGACGACCGATCGTGCGTGCACATCCAATCCGACGCTCGTTCGCTGATTCATTGCTGGGGAGTCCGGAAGCGTCGATCCGAAAGCGCGCCCAATTCTGAGGACTGAGAGCAATCACCATCCACTCGGCACGCGGGAGTGCAGCGATGAGCGTGTTGAACATGCGGGCCGGGCACTGCCGGAGTGCCCTGTCCGGAACCTGGCGACCGATGCAGACCTTTGGTGGTGGACACCAGTGTGCGCAGGTCTGGTCGGATTAGCCGGTTCCGGCAACCCGATGTGCCGCGCGTCGCTCGCGGTCGGCATACCCACGCGGCGACTGCATCATTGACGGCTCGACCGACGGGAGACGGCGGACCAACTTTTCACCGACCAACGGCTACGGGTTCCCGTAGTTGGTACGAACCGCGATCTCCACCATGGCCTGCATCTGGGCATCAGTGAGCGCTCTCGGTGTGCCGACGGCCGCCGCAGCAAGGTACATTCCGCACAGCCATTCGAGCAGCAAGATGTTGTCGAGGGCGTTGGTGAGAGTCGCGCCGACAGCCACCGATCCATGATGCGCCAGAATCGCCGCGTTCTTCCCGCGCAGTGCCGACGGCACCGATTCAGCTAGTTCCTCGGTTCCGAATGGCGCGAACGGCGAAACGGGAAGGGCGCCACCGAGCAAAAGCTGCTGGTAGGGAGGGAGCTCGTCCGCGACCAGCGACAGAGCGATGGCTGCGGAGGCGTGCGCATGCACGACGGCGCAGGCGTCCGTCGAGCGGTACACGCCCAGATGGATGTCGATCTCCGATGTGGGGTGCTGCGGGCCGCCGCGATGGTGCCCGGCGAGGTCGATGAGTGTCACGTCGGCGGCTGTCGCGTCGCCAGCGTAGTTCCCGTCGCTGTCACGGCAACGATGTCACCGCTTCGCGCGCTGACGTTGCCGGCGGTTCCGAGAACGAGCTTGCGTGCGGCCAGTTGCTGACTCGTCGCCGCCACGGCGTCGCGCAGGGTGTGGAGTTCTGTGGTCGTCATGATCAGCGGACCTCCCGCGCGGTGTGGGAGGACGAAAACCGCTTCACGACGTCGAGGTCGTAGTCCCCGAAGTCACTGCCGAGGCCCTGCGCCACCTGCGCTGCGGTCGCATTGCCGAGTCGCGCCGCCGCCGCGGGATCCATTCCGAGGGATACGCCGCGTAGGAATCCGGCCGAGAATACGTCCCCGCAGCCGGTCGTGTTGACGACGTCGACGGTGAACGCGGGGACCTCGGTGATCCCGTACTCGGTGGCGACCACGGTCGGATTCGGGCCCGCGGTCACGACTGCACACTGGGCCCCGCGGTCCAGGAGGCGACGACACCCGTCCTCCACGGACGACGCACCGGTCCAGCCGATCACCTGCTCGTCGTTGGGCAAGAAGTAGTCGATGTGAGGCAGCGCCGCCTCGAAGTAGCTGAGTGCCTCGGGCACCCCGGGCGCGTCCTCTACAGCGGAGCCGGTCAGGCATGGTCGACGAAGTCTGGAACACCGACGCCTACAATGGGATTCCATTCGGGTCGGTTGTGATACGTGCGGTGACGGGGCGGATCAAACAAGATCTTGACTTCTGTCTGTAGCCTCGTAGGGTGAATACACCAAGCGGGTGCTTGGTACCTGTCTGATTCAGCCGCGGTAGTGCTGAGAGCGACCCAGACGTTGCGGATTCGAAGAAGGCAACCTGCCTTGGTTTGCCGGTTGTCAGTGTCGGATCCTGGTCCCCCACGAGTAGAGGAATCATGAGAACTGGACGTTTCGAAGGTCACGTTGCATTCATCACCGGAGCTGCCCGCGGCCAAGGACGCAACCACGCGGTGCGCCTCGCGGCCGAAGGCGCGTCGATCATTGCGGTCGACATCTGCGGACAAATAGCTTCTGTACCGTACGAAATGGCGTCCGAGGACGATCTCCGTGAGACCGTGAATCTGGTGGAAGCCCTTGGCGGAAAGATCTACGCGACCGTTGCGGACGTCCGCGATCGGGCTGTGCTGGAGGGCGCGCTCAACGAGGGTATGGCGAGATTTGGCGTTCCTTCCATCGTTCTCGCAAATGCCGGCATCTCCCCCCAGCGTGCGACCGAGCCGGATCCTCAGCAAGTGTTCCTCGACACGATTGCAACGAATCTGGTGGGGGTCTGGAACACGATCAGCATCGTCGCGCCGATGATGATTTCCCGAGGCGACGGGGGAGCGATCGTCATCACCAGCTCCGCCCAGGGGCTGATCGGACGTGGGGGCGACGGGTCCGGTGCAGCAAGCGCCTACACGGCAAGTAAGCATGGTGTCGTTGGCTTGATGCGATCCTTCTCGGCTTGGCTGGCTCCCCACTCGATCAGAGTCAACACCGTTCACCCAACGGGTGTGCACACTGCGATGGTTGAGCACGCTGAGATGATGGAGTGGGTGGCTGCCGACCCTGAGCGGGGAACCACCATGTCGAATCCGATGCCCGTCGGGATGGTAGACGTCTCCGACATCACCGAGGCAGTACTCTATCTCGTGGGCGAGTCCGGACGTTATGTCACTGGTGTGACGCTCCCCGTTGATGCGGGATTCACCAGCAAATGAGGACTCCGTCGAGCAGGGGCTCGAATTCCAGCCTCTGCAGCAGTTTTCTCGAGCAGCAGGCATGATGAGCGACGCGGCCCGCCGTAGGGGATGGTTCACCACCGGCCACGCGCCGGCCCTGATCGGCACGTCGTGCCGATCAGGGCCGGCAGACGCCGAACTCCCCGAGGGACTCGTCGTCCACCTTTGCCATCAACTTCTGCGGGGTGGTGTCGGGTGCTCGCTAGGGTCCAGCTGGAGCGGTCGAGTTACGGTCTACGACGAGAAGACCCGGTACGTCAGCGTTGCGTTCATGTGCAACCTCCCACGGCGCCAAGTTCCAGGCGAGCGCAATGACGGCCATTCCTCCGCTGCTTGCGTTGGTGTAGGGCAAGTTCCGCACGTACGGCACCAAGTCATCGCCGATGTAGGGGTTGCTTAGGTTCGGATAGCTGACCGCCTGCAGAATTTCGCCGAACCGGATCGAAGAGCACTTATGACTTCGGCCCGGGCGGGCATTGACGATTCTGCTGGCGCTCGGCGTTAATTTCTTGGGCGTGTTTGGCGAGTCGTTCGTGATTGGCTTCCGCTTGCGTGACGCGGCACCAGACGTTGACACCGGATGGGCTGGCGGTGGCAGCAGCCATTCCTTGCGCCCCGCCGGTGACGATGACGACCTTCCCGGTCAGTCCGGACATCGGATTTCCGAGCTCCTCGATGTGTTGGTTGGTGTCGGGTTGGCGTCGAATTATGCTGTGGAAGTGGGAAATGCGTGTGCGAGTATTCCGATGTTTCCCAACGTTCCCGTATGGAATTTTTGGCGTCGGGTGAGCTTCCAGCCGTCGGCTGTGCGCAACCATGAGTCGTGGTAGTCGGCGAGTGTGCGGAAGTACTCTCCCTCGAGTTCCCCGGTGCCGAGATGTATGTCGGCGACGTATGCCCGACTTGTCGCGTTGTCGCCGTCGACTTCGATTAGGACGTTGCCGATGAGGTGTTGGGTGGGTCCGCACTCGTCCAGAAACGAACGCAGCATCGTGATGATCTCTGCGGCTGAGGTGAGCTCCCCGTTCCCGAATTCGCCAGTCGCTTCGGGAATGGATATATCCTCGATCACAGACCAGTCTCTGTCGTCCATTGCCCGCGCGATGCGGACAATATTGCGGTAAATCTCCCGTTCGTCCCTGTTGTCGGTGTACACAGAAAGTCCTTTCTCATGAGCTCCGGCGCGCCGGTAGGAGTCTCCGAGCGACAGTAGGCTGGATCACACTGACGGCAACATGATCGATCCCATTCAGAGGGACGCCTGCCCTTCGGAACCGGGGCACATACGGGCGCAGCCGATTGTGGGGGAGTGTCATGATTAATCGCGTGCGTTTCGCAATGGACTGGTTGGACGTCAGGTCGGATCCCATCGGCAGATTGCCGAGGGTGAGCGGTTAGGCTGCAGCGCTCGTCTTATGCTGCAGCGTTCGTCGAAACTGTGTCTTCTCGGGTGAACGGGCGTCTGTCCGTGAGCGCGCTGCTGTTGACCCTCGCCGCGTGCGTCTTGGTCTCAATGCCGACAACACCGCCGCCATGATTAACGTGACTTCGCAGGGGGACCCAACGACGAGCGGACGCGGGATACTCCCGTGGTTTGCGCCCGTATGTGCTCCTATATGTGCCACATCACTGCTCATGACCGGCTGGAGTCGGCACGTCCGCACGACATAACTGAGAGGTCGATTCTTATGACGGTTGACTCGTCAGCATTGCCCCGGGACATCGTTCCAGGGGATACATAGTCAACACGGCGTCGATGGCCGGTTTGTAACGTCGGCCCCTTGCATCCCTATGTCGCATCAAAGGCAGCAGTGGTTGCATTGTCGGAGACGATGGCGCACGAGTTCGCGACGGAGTATCCGCACCTGGTGTCGCTCTTTATGGCCGGCCTACACGGCGACCAGCATCCGGAACGACGAACGGAACGCACCTGTGAGGCACGTTCCCCGGTCGCAGGCGGATCCCGATCTGGAGTCACTACGTGAACAAGTCAACTCCGACATTGACGCTGGTGTGTCGACCGAACGCGTTGCTGATCTGGTCGTGCAGGGAATGGCGGAGAGGAAAACCCACATCTTCCAGTCACCGGAGTGGGTCGACTATTGGCAGGATCGGGTCGATCGTGTGAAGCGGCAGCTTGACTAGTAGATCTCGAGTTCGGTCGACGGCTTCAGCCGAAAGAGGTTGCAAACCTCTCGCGACGACCAGGTGTCAGACGGCCGTCTCGTGAACATCTCGCCAGACAACGCACGGCTCAAGGTGAATCCCGACCCGACGACGGACACGGGTTGCTGCGGTGGCGTTGCGGAGGTTCTCGGCGCGCGGGGGTCCGGAGACGAGAGGAGTCACCGTCGTGGTCTTAAGACCACGACCAGTGCAACAGCCGGTCGAGCATGGCCGCGGCGAGGGTGGTGTCGCGCCAAGCTCGGCGATCAACGTCCGGTCGAGGTTCGGAGCGGCATAGTGGTCGAAGTCCTCGAGCGACGCCGGGGTGGGCAGGCAGGCGAACCGCAACCACGGGCCAAAACGGCGGGCCTCGGTAGCGTCGACCTCGATCGACAACATTCCCTCAGCATGGCGGTCATCGACAGGTTGTTCTTTGCCGAATATCGGCTCGGGGCGTTGTAAAGGTTGACCAACCGCGGCGGTGAAGCGGGCGCTGTTGTGCCCAAGCGGTTCCCCCCCGTGTGATCCTGTGCGCGCCGAGCGAACCGCTTGCTGTCCCATGCCCGATAAGAGGGCAACGGTGCGGCGGCCTGCGCCCATTGCGCATGTCGTGGTGGACCACAATCAAAGATGCCGCCCGGTGCGACCGCGGAGACCAGCGCACATTTCGGGCGCGGTCAGCTGGGCGGCCTCAAACGCGACGGGCCCTTGAGATGTTTCACCTTTCGCCCCCTTTGTTTCAACCAGTAGACGTGGCAACCGCAACTGAGTTTGGGCCGCGCCTCCACAGGGCGGTGACCGGTGTCGACGTGACAAGACACTGTTCCGTTGAGTGGATCCCGTTCGGTCGTGCGGGCGTCGGCGAGCAGTAGTAGTTGACAAAATGCATGTACTTGCTAGTGTGAGCCAAGACACGATCTTGGCTCTGATCTCTTCAGCTCGGACTAGACGCACCAGCCTCACGACGTGCCGGCGTTTGGCCGGTATTGCGTTGTGCAGCCGACAATCACGACCATCTATGGCAAGGACAACAACCTATGACCAACGCCGTCGCCGACGCCGTAGCCAATGCCCGGATCTTCGAGGCCCGTCAGAGTGCACAAGGTTTCTCGTGGCCGGAGTGCCCTCGATGGCACGATGATCTCTTCTGGTTCTCGGATATGTACACCTCGACCTTGAAGACCATCGACGAGTCGGGCACCGTCCGGGTCGTTGTGGACGCCACCGGTCGGGCACCGGGTGCCGGGGTCCCGATAGTGCTCGGCGGCTTCGGTTGGTTGCCCGACGGCCGAATGGTCGTGACATCGATGCACGAGAAGCTGGTGCTCGTGCATGACGGGTCAAGCCCGACCGACTTGTCGGTCTATGCCGATCTCTCTGCATTTGCGCCCGGTCCGGTCAACGACATGGTGGTTGCTGCGGACGGTCACGTGTACGTGACCCAGCTCGGGTTCGACCTGTTCAACGGCGCGGAACCGGCGCCCTCGCCGATCATCGTGGTGAGCCCGGCCGGTACGGCGTCCACTGCCGATGCGATCGGTCCGCTGATGGGAGCCAACGGAATAGCGATCTCGGAGGACGGTTCGCGGGTTTTCACCGCGGAAGCGTTCGCCAACCGCATCATCGTGATGGATCGGGCTACCGACGGCACGCTGTCGGGCAACCGGGTGTTTGCGGATTGTCCATTTTTGCCGGACGGTATCGGCCTGGATGCCGAGGGCGGCGTGTGGGCAGCGATGCCCGGCAGTGGATACGTCGCTCGGTTCATCGACGGAGGCACCATCACCGACGCGGTCGCCGTACCGCTGGAAAGCGGCGTCGGATCGGCCTGTCTGCTCGGTGGCCCGGATCGCCGCACGTTGTACATAACCGTCGGTATGGAGGTCTTCGACTTCGAGAAGTCGGCACGAGAGGCCAAGGCGAGTGTCTGGACGGCACAGGTCGACGTGGGTGCCGGCCGGACGCGACCCTGAGACCACTCGAACCAGAAGGAGGAGAACAACATGCAAGAACTGCGATTCGACGACCGCTCGGTGATAGTCACGGGTGCCGGACGAGGTATCGGCCGTGAGTATGCGCTTCTGTTGGCCGCTCGCGGCGCGTCTGTGGTCGTCGGAGACCTCGGCGCGACGATCGATGGATCCGACGTCGACGGCGACGACCCGGCTGCGGCTGTGGTTGCGGAGATCACCGCAGCGGGTGGGCGGGCGATCGCCTGCGGTGCCGACGTGTCGACCGAAGCGGGGGCCCAGTCGCTGGTCGAGGCTGCGGTCGACGGCTTCGGGCACCTC
Source organism: Rhodococcus jostii RHA1 (assembly GCF_000014565.1). NCBI lineage: Bacteria > Bacillati > Actinomycetota > Actinomycetes > Mycobacteriales > Nocardiaceae > Rhodococcus > Rhodococcus jostii. The sequence continues at coordinate 945,180 of NC_008269.1, forward strand.
GATGCGGTGGTCAACAACGCCGGGATCGTTCGGACGGCACGTTTCCTCGAGGTTCCCGACGACGAGTACCAGCGCCACATCGACGTGCACTACTTCGGCACTCTCCGGGTTTGCCGCGCAGCCTGGCCGCATCTGGCCGCTTCAGGGTCGGGCCGGGTAGTGAACACCCTCTCCGCCGCGATGCTGGGCAATCCCATGATGACCCACTACGGGAGTTCCAAAGGCGCTGTTTTCGGGCTGACCCGCAACCTGGCTATCGAGGGGCTCGAGGCTGGGATCAAGGTCAACGCGGTCGCGCCGGGCGCGGGTACCCGGATGGCCGAGGCTTCCTCCGAGGGGCTTTCGCCGGAGATCATGGACTACATCCGCACCAGCCTGCGGGCTGAGCTGGTCGCGCCTGTTGCTACCTACCTCGTGCATCCTTCCGCGACGATGACAGGGGAGGTGTTCAACGTTGCCGGCGGCACAGTGAACCGGTTGGCGCTACTCAACACTGTAGGCATCACCGACCCGAATCTCAGCGTGGAATCCGTCGCGTCGAGGATTGACGAGATCATGGCAATCACGGCGGAGGCCAACTCTCAAATTATTGCACCGCAACAGGTCCCGGCCTCATGACGAAACTCGTTCAGGTCGGATCGAACCCGAGGAGAATCCGATGACCACTGTCGACGAACCGGTACTCGACACTACCTATCCGTTCGGCCCGGTGGAGCCGACCGAGGCCGCCGCCCGATACGCCGCGATCGCCGCCGAACGCCCGATGACGAAGATGACGATGCCGATCGGTGGTGACGTTTGGGTAATTCATCGTGAGAGCACCGCCCGAGCGATGCTCGCCGACAACCGGTTCGTCCGCGAACCGTTCCGTACGGGTGAGCGTCCGGTGCCGTACTTCGTCGAGTTCCCCGACTTCCTCAAGTCGACCATCCAGTTCGAGGACCCCCCTCACCACACCAAGCTCCGTAAGCTGGTACAGCGCTCGATATCTCCGAAACGTGTGCGCAGTATGAGGGACTCGGCGGTGGAGTTCGCGAACTCCTTGCTCGATGCGATGATCGAGAAGGGGGCACCGAGCAACTTGGTCGAGGATTACGCAGTGGCCTTGCCCATCCAGATGATCAGCAACCTGCTCGGCGTTCCGCCGGAGGACCGACCCAAGTTCCAGAAGTGGAGTTCGGCCACCCTGTCCGTGGCAGACATGCCCCAGGACGAGGTCATGGCGAACATGGGCGAGTTGGTGCAGTACATGATGGAGCTCATCGATGCGCGCCGCCGCGAACCGCGTGAAGATCTGCTGAGCGACCTGGCTAACGCACGCGATCGTGACGAAAGCCTGACCGACGAGGAGATCTTGCCCATCGCGCTCATCCTCATTGTCGCCGGTTTCGACAACACTGCGAACTTCATCTGCGCTGGGGTGCTTTCCTTGCTCCACAACCCCGATCAGCTCGAGATCCTCCTCGAGGACGTCGATGGTGTCGCGCCAACCGCCGTCGAGGAAGTTCTGCGCCATGGTCGATTCGAGTTGGGACGACCCGTTGCCGGTGGCGGTGGGCTGGTGCCCTTCGTTGCCACCGAGGACATCGAACTCGATGGGCAGATGGTGGCCAAGAACGAGGCCATTCTTGTCGATCCGGGTTCCACCGGACACGATGGGGCGGCGGTCGAGCACGGTGAGAAGTTCGACGTGCGTCGGGCGAACAACCCGCATCTGACGCTGAGCTACGGCCTTCACCACTGTCTCGGGGCGCCGTTGGCACGCATGGAGATGCAGGTGGCCATCAGCGAACTCTTCAAACGTCTGCCGGGGCTCGCTTTGGCCGGCGACGTCCAGATTGACGACACGAACCTGACGCAGCCGATCACTATGCTGCCCGTGACCTGGTAGGTGTGATCGTGCCGAAAGTATTCTACGTACAACCGGACGGTGTCGAGAAGGTCGTCGAGGGTGTCGTCGGCGACTCGGTGATGCAGACCGCCGTCCGCAACGGGGTTTCCGGCATCGTGGGCCAGTGCGGTGGTGTCTTGTCCTGTGCCAGCTGCCATGTCTTCCTCGCCGCAGACGAACTCGGCAACTTCCCTGAACAGGTGGAGGACGAGGAGGACATGCTCGAGTGCACGGCAGTCGACCGTGAGGACAACTCGCGACTATCGTGCCAGTTGGCGCTTCGTGAGGGTGTCGACGTGCATGTGACGATTCCCGATGAACAACTCTGACGTCGCCGGTCGGGCATCAGCGGTGGATCCACGCGAGGCCAGAATAGTGGTCGTCGGTGCCTCGCATGCCGCAGTCGCATTGGCCGACCGCTTACGCGCCGGTGGTCATCGTGGCACGTTGACGCTCATCGGCAGCGAGCGGCATCTGCCGTACCAGCGACCACCCCTGTCCAAGGCGTTCCTCAAAGGGGACGCCGATGTGCACGCTCTGGCATTGCGGGACATTGAGTTCTTCCGTTCCCACGGGATCGCCCTGCAGACGGGTGAGCGTGTTGTCGATGTACGGCGTGGGAAGGACGGATCCGGGGTCCTGCATACCCTTCGGCGGCACGGGTCGGCGGATGAGATGTCCTCGGATTCGTATGCATTCGATCGCCTTGTGCTGGCCACTGGCGCGCGACCACGACGGCTCTTGATCCCGGGCGCCGGGCACCGAAATGTCCTGGCACTACGCGACCTCGACGACGCCGCGCGGTTGAGGGACAGAATTCACAGAGGGCCCGTCGTGGTCATCGGCGGGGGATTCATCGGCCTGGAGGCAGCGGCCACGATCAAGGCGCTCGGTGGTGAGGCTGTGGTGGTCGAGGCCGGCCCGCAACTGATGGGTCGAGCCGTGGGCGCTGACACCGCGGCCTGGTGCGCGGCCGCGCACAGGGCTATGGGTATCGGAATCGAGTTACTCAGCCGGCCCGAAGCGATCGTGACAGATGGTGACCAGATCATCGGCGTGCGGCTCGATGACGGTCGACGGATCGCAGCTGCAACAGTCCTGATCGGTATCGGCGTCCTCCCGCGGGACGAACTGGCCCGCGCCCTCGGTCTGGAGTGCGCCGACGCCGGGGGAGTGGTTGTCGATGAGCACTGCCTGGCATCGGACGGCGTGACCGTCGCCATCGGTGACTGCACCATCCAGCCACGACCGGGCGTCGGTGACGGGAGCTTGATCAGACTCGAGTCGGTCGACAATTCCGATGAGCAGGCTGCCAGGGCGACATGCACGCTACTGGGGACCGAACCGACGGCGCGCTCTGTGCCGTGGTTCTGGTCGGATCAGGGTACGTACAAGTTGCAGATGGCAGGATTGGTCGGCGATCACGACGATGTGGTCCTGCGGACCGATCCGATACGTCCGGATCGCCGCGTTTTCATCTATCTGCGTGCCGGGACCATGACCGCGGTCGAGTGTGTGAACTCGCCAGCGGATTTCCTGGTGCTGCGCAAGGCGCTCTCGCGACAGGCGGCTATACCGCGTGAGGTGCTCGAGGACAACAGCTCTCCCTTGAAGAAGCTGCTGGCCACCGCACAGGTCTGACGGTCGATCAGGAGCCGGCTCCGAGGTAGCGCCCGGCGGCGACGTCAGCGGTCGCCAGCAGATCGTCCAGGTAGCGGTCGGTCAAACTCGCATAGCGGGCTGCGGCCTTAGCATCGACGTCGGCAAACAGCCTTCGGAGGTCTGCGAGCCTGGCCTGATGGGCGCTTTCGAGGAGGTGCGCCCCGGCAGGCGTCACAGTCAGCCGTCGGCTGCGGCCATCCGCGCCGTCCGGTGTTCGTTCGACGAGTGCTTGCTGGTGCAGTGCGGTCACCGACCGCGACGCTGTCGACTGCTCGAGGTCGAGTCGGCCCCCTAGCGCGGAAACAGTTGTCGGCCCGAATGTTTGGATGTCGGCCAACGCGAAGTACTGCGGCGCGGTGAGGGCGACGTCGACGGCGCGCAATGTCTCCTCGAAGTCGGCCCGGCCGACCAGATACACGATGTCTGCGATCACGGCCAGGCACTCGGCCACTTCAGAGCGGGGCGTGGCGGGCAGACTGAAGATGTCGGTCCTGCCGGGGGTGACCAGATCGGAATCGACGTGCTTGGCCATGGTCGGGGTGAGGCGGGTACACGCGCAGCGCAGCCACTCGGTGAGAGCGTCTACGTCGTCGGTCTCCCAGGTGTCCAGTGGTCGGCGCAGTTCGGTCAGCCACGAGGTCTGCCACCTTTGGACCAGACGCTCGCCCCTGTCGGTGAGTGCCAGAACGACGCGTCGCCGGTCCCCATCGCCGCGCTTCTTGGAGACGAAGCCCTGGCGGACGAGACCTGCCACCCGGCGGCTCGACTGCGTGGGGTCGGTACGCAGGGCCACCGCGAGTTCGCTGGCGGGCCGCGGGCCGCGGGCCAGGATGTCGAGGGTCTCGATTCCCGATCGTGGCAACAACACGCCGGTGGCAGTCTCGTACCGGCGACGAGCCGCGTTGCTGTGCGACGAGAACGCGAACAGGTCGATCATCCGCGCGAGGGCGGACTCGGGCGAAGGAATACGCGGCACAGACCGATGTTACTGCCCTCCGAAGTGCTCCGTCGGCGCTGGGTTTCCCTCCCGAATACTGCGGGTTCATCCAGGCCTGCGCCGGCGCGGTCCCGTCGACCCGAGCCGCGATGGCTCATGAACCCGAGCCGATCGAAGGAGTCGAGCGAACGCGCAATCATGCCGTCCCGTGGAACCACGCGAGCGCGCTGGAGCGTCGTTCTCGGAGTGCGGAATGCGGCCGGTGCACATGTACGGCAGCCGTTCGTGTGTACCGATCACTCCGCTCGTGACAATGGGTATGTCGGTCCCAGGCGACGCCCAAGCTGTGCAGAGTTGGTGAATAATCCAGGGCAGCAACAACGTTGACAACGGTCGAATTCTGGAAGGCGAAGCGAAGTCGGTTTTCATGTCATCGGTTGACGCGGACTCTACCGAACCCGCCGCCATCGTATGAGTGATGTCGATGACCGTCGGTGGTTGTCGAGCATCGTCACCCGTATCCCATATCCCGTCCACCGGGAGGGCGTATAACCACGCAGCCCCCTGATCTGCCCATAATTCACTGCTGCCATCCGCTGGTGATGTGCATCACAGCAGGCGCCCAACGTGTCAAGTGTCCCACTGGACGTGGACCTGCTTGTTCTCACGAAGGAGCTCTCATCATGGATCACGTAGGACTGGGTCGTCATCGGCGGCTCATAGCGGCTATCGGCGCACTGGCGTTGGTGGGTACGCTCGGCGCGACGGCATGCAGCGGTAGCAGTGACGGTTCGAAGGAAGTCAACCAAGCCGCCGGCCCGACGACGGCGCTCCCCGACAACAAGGCCACGGGCACTCCGGTGAAGATCGGACTCGTCTCCACCGAGGGCGGCGCGGCAGTGTCGTTGGTGGAGATGCGTCAGGGCGCCGAGGCTGCGGTGCAGTACGTGAACAACAACGGCGGCGGTATGGCAGGTCATCCCATCGATCTGGTGGTGTGCAAGCAGCAAGAGGAGCCGACATCGGCGACCAATTGCGCCAATCAATTCGTCGAGCAGAAGGTCGCCGCGGTGCTGTCGCCGGGGACATCTCAGGGGCCGGCCATCGTGCCGATCGTCGCCGGCGCGGGGATTCCCTACGTCACGCTCAACGGTGTTTCAGCGGTCGAGCTCACCTCGCCTGACTCGTCGGCTCTCTCTGCCGGCCTCCCGGGCACGCTCACAGCCGCCGCCACAGCCGCCAAAGACCAGGGTATGAAGACGTTCACCATGTTCGCCAGCGACGGCGGTGGAACGGCGGGAATCATTCAGGCGATGGGCGAGCCGATCTTCCAGGGCTTCGGCGTCGACCTGACCGTGGTGCCACTGGCGCTCGGGATCCCGGACGTGACGCCCGTAGTGACATCAGGCCTGGCGAGCAAACCCGACGGCATGAGCATTATCGCAGATGCCGCCATGTGCACTTCGGTGCTCAAAGCAGTTCAGACCACAGCTCCGACCATCAAGAAAGTCTTGAACACGGTGTGCCTCGACAAGAACGTCCTCGACATCGTCGGCGTGCAGAGCGTCAAAGGCAACATCGGAATCGCTGCCACGGACGTGACCTCCGACAAGCCCGGTTCGGTGCTCTATCGCTCGGTCCTCGCACAGTATGCGCCGAACCTCGCCATGACCGGACCTGCATCGTCGGGATACCAGGCAGTCATGGCCACAGTGCAGGCGGGCTCTGGGATCACCGGTGACGTGAATGCCGCGTCGATCAAGCAGGCCCTGAAGACGGCGGTGAACGTCGAAATGCCCGCCGGCGGTGGGATCACGTTCAGCTGTGACGGTACTGCATTCCCCCAGATGCCGTCGATCTGCTCTCGCCAGATGCTCATCGGTGAGATCAGCGATCAGGGCATTCCGCAAAACCTCAAGGTCACCGGCTGACCACGGGTCACCCGGCCCTCATTAGAAGGAATATCAATGACTGACCATCTCGCCTACCTCGTTCTCGGCTTGGGCAATGGCGCCGTGTACGCGGCAATCGGGCTCGCGCTCGTCATGACGTTCAAGAGCTCCGGCGTGGTGAACTTCGCGACCGGTGCCATCGCCCTGTACGCCGCATACACGTACGCACTGCTGCGGACGGGTGAGCTGATGGTCCCCATCCCGGGCCTCCCCAAGACCGTTGAGCTCGGTCAACCTCTTGGGGTGGCACCGGCGATGGTAATCGCCTTGGCGATCTCGGCAGTGCTGGGAGTCTTGTTCTACGCTTTGATCTTCCGGCCGATGCGCAGTGCGTCTGTGGTGGCCAAGGCGGTGGCGTCGATCGGTCTGATGATCGTCTTGCAGGCGCTGATCGCACAGCGCGTGGGAACGCAAATAGTTCCTGTCGAGCCGATCTTTGCACTGGACACCGTGACCATCGGCTCATCCCAGGCACCGACCGACCGTATCTGGCTCGCTGTCGCGATCATCGCGATCGCCGCGGCGGCAGCACTGATGTTCCGCTTCACGCGGTTCGGAACGGCCACCGAGGCGGCCGCCGAGTCGGAAAAAGGTGCATACCTGACCGGACTTTCGCCCGACAAGATCGCCTTCAGCAACTGGGCGCTGTCGTCGGTCGTAGCCGGCCTCGGCGGTATCCTCATCGCGCCGTTGGTAGCACTGAATCCATTTGCGTATTCGCTGTTCATTGTTCCGGCACTTGCGGCGACGCTCGTTGGAAACTTCTCATCCATTTGGCTCACGGTGGTCGCCGGCGTGGTCATCGGTTCGCTTCAGGCCGAGACGATCAACCTGCAGGCCACCTACGGCTGGCTGCCAGATGCCGGTATGTCCGAGGCAATCGCACTGATCCTCATCGTCGGATTCCTCGTGGTGAAGGGTCGGCCGCTGCCCGACCGAGGCAGTGTGATCCGTCAGGCGCTCGGACGCGCGCCGCGTCCCCAGCACATCGTCATACCGGCCCTCGCGAGTATCGCTGTGGCATTAATCGCCATGCTTCTGACGTCGGGGAGTTACCGCGCCGCGATTGTCACCAGCATCATTTTCGGCATCGTGGGCTTGTCCCAGGTGGTCGTCACGGGGTACGCCGGCCAGGTGTCACTGGCTCAGCTCACCCTCGCTGGAGTGGCGGCGTACTCGATCAGCGTGCTGAACACCCACCTGGGAGTTCCATTCCCGTTTGCACCGATTATCGGGGCACTATTTGCGATGGTGATCGGTGTGGTCGTCGGATTGCCTGCGCTCCGGGTACGCGGCCTACCGCTCACCGTCGTGACCTTGGCGCTGGCAGTGTTCTTGGAGGCCTTCTGGTTCCGTAACCCATCGTTGAACGGCGGCGTTGACGGTGCCTCCATCGACAACCCGCGATTGTTCGGTTTCAGTCTGGGAATCGGCGCGGGTGAGGGCTACCCGCGGATCGCCTTCGGTGTCATGTGTCTGACCGTGCTGACCATTGTCGGTCTCGGTGTCGCGTGGTTGCGGCGGAGCAGCCTCGGCACGGACATGCTCGCCATCCGTGCCAATGAGAGGTCCGCGGCCGCGGCCGGTGTCAATGTGCAACGGACCAAGTTGATCGCCTTCGCGATCGGTGCCTTCATAGCCGGTCTCGGCGGTGCGTTGATGGGGTACAAGCAGACGTTGGCCACCCCGGACTCGTTCATGGTTTTCGTTGGCATCTCGCTGTTCGCAGTCATGTACGTCGCCGGTATCACCTCGATAACCGGCGGCATCCTCGCCGGTGTGATGGCCCCCGGAGGTCTGATCTTCCTCATCGTCGACCGGTTCCTGCACATAGGCGACTACTACGCGGTGATCAGCGGCGTTCTATTGATCATTACGGTGATGGCCAATCCGGACGGCATTGCGAGCAAACTGCCGCCTATATCGTGGCCGACTTTCGGGCGCCGAAGGACGTCGGAGCCCGAAACTAACTCTCTGGCAGCCCAACCCGAGATCCTACGACGAAAGCGCGATGCCTCGGAGCCGCTGCTCGAAGTTCGTGACGTCAGTGTCATGTACGGAGCCGTCCAGGCTGCGAAGAACGTTTCCTTCGAGGTCTACCCAGGTGAGATTGTCGGTTTGATCGGGCCGAACGGCGCAGGAAAAACCACCGTCATCGATGCCATCAGTGGGTTTGCACCGTCCACCGGCACCGTCTTCCTCGAAGGCGTCGACCTCACCTGTGAGGCAGCGTACAAACGCAGTCGATCGGGCATGGGACGCAGTTTTCAGGACGTCGAGCTCTATGACGATCTGTCGGTCGCCGAGAACGTCACCGTGGGTGCGACGCGGTCTCGGTCGGATGTCGCTGTCACCCAGCGCGTTCGCCAGGTTCTGGCGACAGTCGGGCTCGGCGACAGCGCCGACGCGGAGGTCGCCACACTGTCACAGGGACGGCGTCAGCTCGTATCTGTTGCCCGGGTGCTGGCAGCCGGTCCGACCGTGGCTCTGCTCGACGAACCCGCTGCAGGCCTGGACACCACCGAGAGCCGATGGCTCGGGGAACGACTCCGCGACGCCTGTAATTCCGGTACCTCGATCCTGCTCGTCGATCACGACATGGAACTCGTACTCACGATCTGCGACCGGGTCATCGTGCTCGATCTGGGGGAGATGATCGCGTCTGGGCCGCCCGCGGTAATCAGGGCCGACGACAAGGTCATCAGCGCCTATCTCGGGTTGCCGGCAGGTGAGGTGGACAACGATGCCGGGGCGATTCCGGAACTGCACGCTCCGTCAACCGATACGCAGGAGGTTCTCCGATGAGCGCTTTGGAATGCCGGGATTTTGCGACCGGCTATGTGAAACAGCGACCTTGCGTGCGCGACATCGACCTGACCGTCGAACCGGGTGAGATCACCTGTCTGCTCGGACCCAACGGAGCTGGAAAGACCACGCTCCTGATGGCGCTGGCGGGGTTGCTCCCGAGGTTCAGTGGCGACGTGGAGGTCGATGGCCATCCGGTGCGGAGTGGTCGGCCGCGGGATGCCGTGCGGGCCGGCATGGTTCTGGTCCCGGACGATCGCGCGCTCTTCCGTCAGTTGAGCACCGTGCAGAACTTGCGTCTGGCGGTACGCCAGCGGGCCCGTCGTGGCACCGCCGTCGATGAGATCATCGGGTACTTCCCGTCGCTTGCCAAGCGGTTGAGGGTCGACGCCGGGAGGCTGTCCGGCGGCGAACAGCAGATGCTCGCCATCGGGCGGGCGGTTCTGCAAAAACCCAAAGTCATGTTGATCGACGAACTGAGCATGGGCTTGGCGCCGGTGATCGTCGACGAGATCCTGGCGGTTCTGCGCAGGCTCACGGACGAGGCCGGTATGGCCGTGGTTCTGGTGGAGCAGCATGTTCATCTGGCCCTGGGAATCGCCGACCGTGCCGCAGTGCTCGTCCACGGCAGCGTGGCGCTGCGAGAGTCTACCGCTACTCTCCGCGCCGATCCCTCGCTGGTCGAACGGGCGTATTTGGGAATCGATGCCGTCGGCGCCGGCCCATCGTGAACGCTTCATGATTCGTGCGGAGGTGGCGGGGGACTGCGCCGCAGCATTGTCCGCCGCCACCCCGGAGTGTCCACCGACCCGTGAGTCAGAACCCAGCCACGCGAAGTGCGCACCCGGGTCTCCCGCTGCGCGGGATTGCGGCAAGGCGGCGCACCTCGTCGGCGCTACTGTGATCTGAAGCAATACCGCGTTGCAGTGAACTCACGGTAAGCGGAGATGAGAAGATCCATGACAGCTACGCTCGAGCGGCATCCGATGACCCCGGTCGCACCCCCTTCGGTGATTCATGACTTCTATACGTCCGACGAGGTGGCGACAATCATGTCCGTCATCCGCGAGAACGCTCCATGGAAGCTGATACTCGCTCACCATTTCAAGTCCACAGAGGAATACCTCGCCGTATCGGGCGGGCAGAACCGCAAGCCCGACGCTCAGCTGTCCGACTTCGTCGCGCCGGTCTTCCGCGGCTTTTGCGGGAACGATGTGTCGTCTTCTACCCGGAACTGAACGACATCTACTTCGGCCGAAAGCTTCTCGACACCGCCAGGCACCTGCATGGTACGAAGTACGGTATGGCGCACAACCTCTTCTTCAACGTTTGCGGGCCGTCGCACAGCTTCGATGCCGGGCACTTCGATACCGGTAGCTTCCGGGGGATCGGTCTCCACAATGCTCCGGTCTGGATGCTCGCCGTCATGGCGAAGTCGGGACTGTTCGACGCCTGGGAGGTCAAGACGGCACAGGTGATCACGTACTTCTACAATTCCGACATCGACGGCGGATTCACATATTGGGCCGATGGCCCCGACCGGGCTCCCGAGCGTTTCTCCGCGCCGTTCTGGAACTCGGCCATTCTCACCGACAACTCGCGGATGTACCACCGCCGCGAATCGAACGGACCGAAGGACCGCCGCGATTATCCGGGACTTGCCCTGCAGTCCGAATTGCACAGTGCTCCCGACGGCGCATGGTCGATCCGCAACGGCGACGTCGAGATCAATCGCTTCGAGAGCGCGGACATGCGAATGTTGGTGCACTACACCGCACTGCTCTTCGATGACTTGGCAGCTGTGAAGCAGTTCCAGGACCATACCGATGACCTCACCAGCGAGCGGGTGTTCGAGATGCTCATCAAGGACATGCGCGCCAAAGGTGCGAAGGTTGCCGAGCCGAGTGACCCGTCGACCGACACGGCATTCATCGCTCAACTGACCGATTTCTACAAGATGGCACCGGGCCAGTATCCAGCTGAAGCGCCACTCGACGTGCGTTGATCGAGCTTTAAACAGTGAGGCCGCCCCGGATTTGCCGGGGCGGCATCGCTATTCGTGCGGGTTGCCTTGGCGGCGGTCGGTTCGGCTTGGGGGTTGCCTACTGTCCCTGGTGGGGGGCGGCTGCGGTTCTTCCGGCTCGTCGACCGAAGAAGCTGCCGTCTCCCAGACTTGCACCACTCGCGTAGCCACCTGCACACACTCCAGAGGTGCAGCGCCCTGCCGCGAAGAGGCCGGGGATGGTTTCGCCCGAGACATGAAGAACTTCTGAATCGACTGTCGTCTTCAAGCCGCCGAGTGTGAATCCCCCATCATTTCCCCGCAGGTCGTAGGCGGCGATCGGACCCATTCGGCCTTCTCGAAGAAGAACGGATCGGACGAGGTTGCGGCGTGTTGGTTGAACAACTCGACCGTTGACCGCAATCCGCCGATCGGAAGCCCCATTTCCGATTCCAACTCTTCAACGGTCTCGCACACCCACGTGGGCATGCCGCGCATTACCGCGGTTGTCGACTCCGATTGCAGCGCCTCCTCGTACGAGCTTTCGTCGAGGACCAAAAACACGTCGCCGTTCTGGCGAAGGAGGGTCTCCTGTGCTATCCGGCTGGCGTAGGTGTCCTCGGCGATGTATCGCTGGCCACGCCCGTTGACGAGTATGCCGCGCGCCATCAGTTGTGGATCGCAGAGATCGCGACTTCTGCTGCGTCCATGTGTGCGGTGGCGGCACCCAGCGCTTGGCACATCTGGATGGATCGTCCAGCGGTGCTCTCGATCGACGCCGCGGGCTTAACCCGCGATACGTGGAACGTGGTCTTGGAGCATCTCATCGTTGTACACGAAGCTGCCGGTGGCCAGGACGACACCGCGGCGGGCACGGATCGAGATGTCGACGCCGAGTGTCTGCACGCGGGTGTCGTACTGGGCCTTCACACCGAGGTCATGTGCGGTCTCAATCAACGGCTTCATCAGCATGTATCCGCCGGCTTGCTCGCCCTCGGCCGCCGCTGCCTTCCGGGATAGATGTCCTCGTGGGGCAGGGGGATCAGCGCGTTGAACGGAGCGGAGTTCTCGCCTCCGGAGAACATCAGGCCTTCGCCGTGCGGTGGCTCCCATCCCGGCTCGCCCCCGAACGATTCGTCGAAAACGACGCCGGCATCGACCAGCCAATTGAAGTGGTCGACACTGCCGTCGCAGTAGACATCGATCTTGGCCTCATCGACGCCGGGACCGAGAGCGGCCTTCATGAACGCCTTCATATTCTCGACCGAATCGCTGAACCCCAGCGCCTGCAACGGAGTGCCGCCGCCGAGGTAGATGAATCCGCCCGACAAGGCGGCAGCGCCACCCCCGGCGCCGAGTCGCTCGAGCACCAGTACGTCGGCTCCGGCCCGGGCGGCCTCGATGGCGGCGGCGACACCGGCTACCCGAAGCCTGCCACCACGACATCCGCTTCGTAAGCCCAACTGTCGACGGCTGATGCCCTGACTGGCTTGAGTGTTGGATCTGCCACCCGACTTCCTCGTTAAGGCTGTGGTCTCAGTAACCCATTGTGGCCCGCACGAGGCCACCGAATCTCCCTCTCATTGGGATGATTGGTGCTGGAATGCGAGGACGTGCGGGGGTTTCACCCCACCTGGCCGGAGGCGGCGGCACGTTCGGTGATGTTCGTGGTCTTGGACGGGTTCTCCACTGGGGCAGGACGGAGTACACATCTGGTGTTCGTGAAAGTGGTCACCATGCACTTGTTGTTGTGGTTGCACAATGAGCGGGTCGCCGAGTCGGCTGCGATCCGGTTGATCAGGTCTGGTTCGCGCAGAAGCGCTCGTCCCATGGCGACGAAGTCGAATCCCGCTGACATTGCCTCGTCCATCGTCTGCCGGTTCGTGACGCCGCCCAGCAAGATCATCGGCATCGATACGGCTGACCGGATCTGCAGCGCATCCTGCATGAGATAGCCATCGGCGTAGGGGTATTCGCGCAGCACGTGCTTTCCGACCAGCTTGACGCCGGTTCGAACCGGTTCGGGAAGGGCAGCCGCGAAGTCGTTGATCGGTGAGTCACCTTTGAACAGGTACATCGGGTTCAGCAGCGAACTACCCGCCGTCATCTCAAGGGCATCAGCGTTACCGGACTGCTCGATCCACTGAGCCACCTGCATCGCCTCGTCCAGCCAGAAGCCTCCGGGTACGCCGTCGTCCATGTTCAGCTTCACCACTATCGCGAGCCGATCCTGTGCAGCTTCGCGAACGGCATCGAGGATTCGTAGTCCGAGACGGGCACGGTTGGCGAGTGAGCCGCCATACTCGTCTTTTCGACGATTGATGTTCGGGCTGAGGAACGAGCTGGCCAGGTAGTTGTGACCGAGGTGGACTTCCACGGCATCGAATCCGGTGTCGATCGCCATCCGCGCGGCAGCGCCGTGGGCATCGATCACTCGTTCGATATCGTCCTTGGACGCCGCTCCTACCACTCGCAGGAACTGCTTGTTGAAATGACGGCTCGGCGCGATCGGTCGGGTCTTTGTCGACTTTCTGTTGTTCACCGGCCCTGAGTGACCGATTTGCGCCGAGATGGCGGCACCTTCTTCGTGGACGCTGTCGGTCAACCGTTGCAATCCGGGCACGGCTTCCGGGCGCCAGAGGATCTGATGGTGATCTGTGCGGCCGTCGGGCGCGACCGCGCAGTAAGCCACTGTGGTCATCGCGACACCGCCGCGAGCGTGCTCGACGTGGAAATCGATGAGCTGGTCGGTGACCAGACCATCGCGAGCCATGTTCTCGTACGTTGCCGCCTTGACGGTGCGATTCCGCAGTTTCACCGGTCCCAGGGAGGCGGGTGCGAGGACGTCGTGATGGTTCAGCTGTGCCATGAGGGATTCCTTACGGACGGAGGAGTGCAGGGAGAGGTTGCGCTATATGTCACATTGTGACATCTAGGCATACTATGACGACGCGGATTTCAAAGATTGGAGTCCGTGCAGGATACGAGCTGGGTATTCGTTACTCTCGTCTGCTGCAGCACAGATAACCAGGAGCGCCCGCGATGACACAGAGCCGAAGGACGCTGACCGAGCGCCGCGCCGACGAACTGCGCCTGGCGATCGCGGAGGTCGCATTCGACATGTTCGTCGCCGACGGGAACACGTCGGCGACGGTGGAGCGCATCTCGCAGGCTGTGGGCATCGCGCCCCGAACCTTCTACCGTCACTTCGAGGTCAAAGAAGACGTTGTCCGCCCGATCTTCACGAAGAGTTCGGATGTCATCGTCGATGCGCTCGCGTCGACGGGTGAGGACGTGGCGCTGCTCGAGGGTCTCGTCGCCGCGTTTCTCTCCCAGATGGACGGCACTGCGCTGACTCCCGAGGCGCGGACATTTTTGGGCCTGATGTTGACCACGCCGGCGTACAAGATCAGGTGGCTTGATGTCGATCCGCCTCTACGGCAGGCCGTCGCCGATCTGCTGGATCGCCGCCTCGGACTGAGCGCGGACCCCTACATCCACCTGTTGGCGGCAGACCTCATCGTGCACGCGGCTCGAGATGCCTTTCAGCATTGGGTGAGTTCCCAGGAGCGCGAACCCACCGAAGCGCTCCTCCGTCGAAGCTTCACCCTCATTCTCAAGGGTCTGGAACACGTCATACCCCGCACATAACGCCGTCTCCATTCGGTCTCGCTCCGCCCGGTGCCCCGATCACCGGCGGGGTGCTTACCGGTCGACGCTGGTGAAGATCAGGTCGTCCTTGTTCGGCTCGCGCAACCTCGTCCAGTAGTCCACGAGTCGCCACGGGCAGGGGACGATCGGCCTACCCCTGCTGATTGCGGTAGTACCCCGTCACACCTTCGCCTGGATGAGCCCACACCGTCTGGTCGAGGGCCTCATCGACCTTCTCGTTGTACACGGTGAGTGCTTCGGGCTTGACGTCCATCGCCGAGAAGTCGTTCTCCACCAGATATTGGAGACACTCGACGATGTAGTGGACGCGCTCTTCGCTAGTGATGTTGTGTCCAGCACCGTGATTGGGTGCGGCGTTCGGGCCTGCCGTGACGAACAGGTTGGGAAAGCCCGAGACTTGGATGCCCAGATATGCGCGCGGATCCTGACCGTGGTCCCACTTGTCGGCCAGCTTCTTACCGTTACGCCCGGTGATGTCGATGAAGGACGCGTACTCGACCTTGAACCCGGTGGCCAGCACGATGACGTCCGCTTCGACGAACTCACCGCTACTCAGGCTAACCCCGCCGGGGTGCACGTGCTTCGGTGACGCGCGGTGTAGCGACACGTGGTCACGCTCGAGGGCCTCCAGAAAGCCCGGATCCTTCACGATGCGCTTCGCGTACGGCCGGATGCTCGGTGTCAGCTTTTCCCGGAGGTCCGGGCGGTCGGGCAACGTTTGTTCCAGATACTGCAACGACGTCTGCATGACCAGGTCGTTGACCGGTGAGACCGACAGATGCGTCGCAGCCCATTCCGGGTCGATGCGCGGCATCATGTACAGGTTGTTCTGAGGCAAGCCAGTAGGCTCTGAGCCGGAACCAATTCTGGAAGTACGGCAGGTGCCGCATTGCCCACTTCTCCCCGGACGGTACCTCGTGGACCACAGTTTTTCGGGCACGATCCAGTGCGGACTCCTCACGATCGCGTCGACAGTGGCGACGTCGTCCACGATGCTGGCGACGATCTGGACTGCCGTGCATCCGGTGCCGACGACGACCACCCGCTTGCCCGTCAGATCCAGCGACGGATCCCATTCCGCGGTGTGGACGACAGTGCCCTCGAAGGTGTCGAGGCCGGGAATGTCGGTCTTGTTGGGGGAGTTCAGAACCCGAAACCGGTGATCGCCGCAGAAGCCCTGTGGCGTGGAGTACTCCCGTCGGTGCGGCGTGTCACCACGGTCCACTTCTGGGCCGCCTCGTCCCATTCGGCCGTTACCACGGCCGTGGACAATTCGATGTTCTTGTAGAGGTCGTACTTCTCGGCGACGGCGTGCATGTAGTCGAGATACTCCGGGCCGGTGGGGTAGTACCGCGACCAGTCCGGGTTGAGCTCGAACGAATACGAGTAGTAGTGGCTGGGGGTGTCGACGGCAGCGCCGGGATACACGTTGCGCGACCACGTACCTCCGATGTCGTCACGCGACTCGAACACCCGGTAGCCGAACCCGGCCTCCCCCAGCTTGATCGCCGCGTTGAGGCCGATCATGCCCGCACCAATCACGATGACGCCGAGGTCGGCGGGCGGCTTCTTGGTAACCGGGACCCGCCGTTGGCCGATCTGGAATCCCGCTTGTTCCAGCAAAATGGGAACGAACTCTTCGGCGACGGTACCCGCGGTGCGCAGTGATGCCATCCGGCGGAACAACTCGGGATCCGGCACGCCGAGAACCGCTGTCAGGTCGTTGGTCAGTACTTCGCGGGCACGCTTGCGGATCTCGGTGATCACCTCGGCCGGGAACTGTCCGGGCGGCGGCACCGCGCACCGCTCGAGGCACCGTAATGGGTGGTGGCTGCCTCTGCGTCGATCTTCAATGCATGCAGCGAAGCTGCCAGCTTCCCTTCGAACTCGTCGAGGAGGGACAGGTCGCCCGCCACGTGGACCATCGACATCAACAGCGATCCGGGCTCGGCCTGGTCGATTGCCGACCGCAGATCTTCCGATCTCTCCTTGTCACCCACGGTGAGGTCGATGACAGTGGACAGCGTGCTCATAGAATTCCTTCCGGTCGATTTCTCCACTATCCGTAACGATCTCGCGCCGCGCGTTGTGCTGATGCACTCAGCACAACGCACCTTCGCTCGAGGCGTAAGGCACGTGTCCGCCCAACGGACGCTTCGCTGCGGTGTGGCGGCCTCATACGATTCGCACGTCATCAGGCGACCAATAGGCCTTGGCGGAGGTGATCAAACCCTCCGCGGTAAAGGTCATCACATCGAAGGGCTCGATCTCCACAACACCGTCGGGTGTGTATGTGCGTACCCGGAAGTGGAAAGCCGCTGCACTACCGCTGTGGCGAAACCCGAGCAATTCGGTTTCTCTGCGGGCCTGGGTGAGCGGGCCGAAGAACTCAGCGATTGCATCCCGACCGCGAACCGGGTCGGATCCCACCGGATCCTCGAGTGTTGCGCCGTCGGCGTAGAGGGCTGCGATCTCGGCTGATGACGAGGCTCGAGCGATTGCTTCGAGGTAGCGGGTCACTGCCGAGACGGCGATGTCGCGAGTGATCTCTGCGGTGTGGGTCATTCGCCCGAAGATACGAGTGCTTCGAGGCGGTTACCACAGCGATTCCTACTGAGCGGACCACCTCGGCTGACTGCTTCGTGGCGGCGCGTGAACGACCTGTCGGTTGCCTCCCAATGAACGGAACGGTCCACCTCCTCGGTTGAGCGCAACCCATATCTTGGGACGGTCGTTACCGAAAGCGAAATATTGAGGACGTGGAAATGTATCCACAGCAGACGAGTGCAGCGGTCGGCGCCCGCAAGATGCGGGTAGTAGGTGTGGTGGAGGAGACCCACGACGCCCGCTCGATCTTGGTGGAGCCGCATCCCGAGCACATTGACGCATTCGACTATCGCCCCGGTCAATTCTTGACCGTCAGGGTTCCGGATGTGGGTTCGGGGACGGCGCGGTGTTACTCGCTGTCGAGTTCTCCGCACGTCGATTCGACCATGAAGTTCACCGTGAAGCGAGTCGCAGGGGGTCATGGGTCGAATTGGCTGTGCGACGAGATCGCATTGGGTGACGAACTCGAGGTGCTGCCGCCGGCTGGCACATTCACGGTCCGATCGCTGGATCAGTCAGTCGTCCTCGTTGCCGGTGGTAGCGGGATCACGCCAGTCATAGCTATCGCGAAATCCATCCTTCACGCCGGCACGGGAACGGTACTTCTGGTCTACGCCAACCGCGACGAGCGTTCGGTCATTTTCGGGGAGCAACTACGTGAACTCGGCGAGAGGTTCGGCAGTCGCTTCACGGTCATCCACGTGCTGGAGTCGGTGCAGGGTTACCTCACCGCTCCGGCGATGTCGAACCTGATCAGGCCCTTCACTGACCGAGCAGTGTATATCTGTGGGCCCGAGCCGCTGATGAAGCTCGTCAAAGCGGTGTGTTCGGCCGAGGGCATCGCACCATCACAGGTGATGACCGAACGATTCGTGTCGTTGAGTACCGACCCCTTCCGTAACCCGGTCGAAGACAAGCCGTCCACGTCGGACACGGGCGTCGAGGTCTCGGCGCAGGATGAGGCAGCCGCGGGTGACTGCACGGTGCACGTCTCGTTGGACGGGACCGAACGCACGGTGGCGTGGCCGCGGTCAAAGCGACTGCTCGACGCGCTGCTCGATGCGGGCGTCGAGGCACCGTTCTCCTGCCGCGAAGGTGCCTGCAGCGCGTGCGTGTGTTCACTGACCGAGGGCGAGGTGCGATTGGTGCGAAATGAGGTGCTGGAGGCCGATGACCTTGCCGACGGGTACATCCTTGCCTGTCAAGCAGAGGTCGTCACCGACCAGATATCGATCAAGTACTGAAGATTGGGTTGCTGTTTTGGTCTCCCATTCTGTGGGAGGAACCGAAGATGTGGCATCGACGTGTTGAGACACTGATCACAGCTCAGTAGCACTCGATCTCTCTGGACGGCCAAGCCGAACGATCAGGAGAAATAATGTCCGCTATACAGAACGGTACCGACGAAGTACGAGTCATCGACACCGGTGCCCCGCCGACGCGTTTTGCCAGGGGCTGGCATTGTTTGGGACTCGCGAGCGAGTTCAGCGATGGCAAGCCGCATCAGATCTCGGCCTTCGGTACCGAACTGGTGGTGTTCGCCGGCGAGGACGGGAAGCTGAACGTACTCAATGCATTTTGCCCACACATGGGCGGCAATCTCGCCGATGGCACCGTGAAGGGCGACACTATCGCCTGCCCGTTCCACGACTGGCGGTGGCGAGGAGACGGCAAGTGTGCCGACATTCCGTATGCACGCCGGGTGCCGCCACTGGCGCGGACCAAGTCGTGGTTGACACTCGAGCGCAACGGACAGCTGTTCGTCTGGAACGATCCGCAGAATCGCAAGCCGCCGGCTGAGGTCACGATTCCCGAGATCTCGGTGTTCGGCGATGAGGGCTGGACCGACTGGGTATGGAACAAGCTCGAGGTCCGTGGTTCGCACTGCCGGGAAATCGTCGACAACGTCGTCGACATGGCCCATTTCTTCTATGTGCATTACGGCATGCCCACCTATTTCAAGAACGTTTTCGAAGGACACGTCGCCACGCAGGTGATGCGTTCGAAGCCGCGGGCCGATGCGGTGGATGTCAAACTCGGCACCAATTATGACACTGAAAGTGCCTCGGATGCATCATATTTCGGTCCGTCGTACATGATCGACAAGCTGTGGACGGAGGGTGATGACAGCGGTGAACCCAACATCATGCTGATCAATTGCCACTACCCGATCTCCGCAGACTCCTTCATGCTGCAGTACGGCGTCATGGTGAAGAAGCCGGAAGGCGTTCCCGACGCCGTGGCGAACGGTATCGCAGCGCAGGTGGCAGCCGGGGTGGCGATCGGATTCGAGCAGGACGTAGAGATTTGGAAGAAGAAGTCGAGTATCGACAATCCGCTCTTGTCGGAGGAGGACGGTCCCGTCTATCAACTGCGCCGCTGGTACGAGCAGTTCTACGTCGATGTCGAGGATATCAACCCGGAGATGACGAACCGCTTCGAGTTCGAGATCGACACCGACCGGGCGCTGAAGAACTGGCAGGTCGAAGTCGATGCCAACCTCGCGGCCGGTCGTAGCGCAATCCCCAGTCCGGTCTCTTAATCCACGAACACAAGGAATCAGTATGAGTAACCGAGTACTCGACAACATCGTTGCGATTGCCGACGACATCAGGGCGCAAGCGGACGAAGCCGAATCCATCGGTCGCCTGCCAGATGAGATGGCAAAGGGCATGAAGCATGCAGGTGTTATCCGGATGCTGGCGCGCAAGAAGTACGACGGGTTCGAGTCACATCCTCGGGAGTTCGCCGAGACGGTAATGAAGACCGCCAGCATCTACGGTTCCGCAGGCTGGGTCGCCGGGATCGTCGGCGTACACCCCTGGCAGTTGGCCATGGCGGATCCCCGCGTGCAGGAGGAGGTCCTCGGCACCGACAGCGATACGTGGCAGGCGTCGCCGTACATGCCCGGCGGTATCGCCCTTCCGGTGGACGGCGGATACATCATGTCCGGGCGGTGGCAGTTCTCCTCTGGCACCGACCATTGCGACTGGATCTTCCTCGGTGCCATGGTCGGAGACAAGGAGGGCAAGCCGCTGATGCCGCCGCAGTCGCTGCACGTGATCCTGCCCCGTGCGGATTACGAGATCGTCCCTGACAGTTGGGATGTGGTGGGGCTGCGCGGCACCGGGAGCAAAGACATCATCGTCAAGGAGAAGTTCATTCCCGACTATCGGGTTATGGATGGCAATGGCGTTATCGATGGAACGGTCGCGAAAAACTACGGCGTCACTGAGACGCTGTACAAGATGCCCTGGTCGACAATGTTCCCCCTTGGCATCACTTCGGCCACGATCGGCATCGCAGAGGGTGTGCTGGCCGCCGGCATCGCCTATCAGCGGGAGCGAATCGGAGCGACGGGCACGGCCATCAAGGACGATCCCTACACCCTCTATTCTCTTGGCGAGGCCGCGGCCGAGATCGATGCCGCGCGGCAGCAGCTGCTGGGCAACGTGGACCGGATCTGGGATCTGGTGGACGCCGGCAAAGAGGTCGACTTCGCACAGCGTGCCGAAGGACGGCGCAACCAGACGCGGGCGGCGTGGCGTGCCGTTCGAGCCGCCGACGAGATCTTTGATCGCTCCGGAGGCAATGCCCTGCGAATGGACAATCCACTGCAGCGGTTCTGGCGGGACGCTCATGCTGGACTGCACCACGCGATCCACGTGACCAACACGGTCTACCACGCCGCTGCCCTGAGCTCGCTGGGCCCAGATCCGCAGGGGCCGCTGCGGGTGATGATCTGACGGCATCCCGACGTCACCAACGGTATCGAACAGAAGTGAGGAATCATGAGTGAGGTCAGAGGCCTCGGCTACGTGCGTGTCGAGGCAACCGATATCGATCGGTGGCGCGAGCTCGCCTTCGATGTCCTGGGTTTCAACGAAGGCTCCGGCCCCGAGGAAGGTGCCCTTCACCTGAGGATGGACGAACGAGCCTCGCGGTTGGTGGTGGTACCGAGTTCACACGATCGGGTGACGGCGGTCGGCTGGGAGGTCCGCGATCAACTGGCATTGGCGCAACTGCGCGAGCGCCTGGAGAAGGCCGGCCACGTCATCAAGCCGATGTCGCAGGAGGAAGCGGAGGCGCGGCGCGTCGAGGAAGCCTTCACGATGGATGACCCAGGCGGTACGCCGCTCGAGTTCTTCCACGGTCCGGTGCTCGATCACAGGCCGGTGATCACCCGGTACGGGCAGAAGTTCGTAACCGGTCACCAGGGACTCGGCCACGTGGTGGTGCCGTCCAGCAACTTCGACGAGACCTATCGCTTCTACACCGAAACCCTCGGGTTCCTTCCGCGTGGGGCGATGCGGATGCCTGTGCCGGCAGAGTTCGGTGTGCACCGGATCCGGTTCCTCGGGGTCAATCAGCGGCATCACAGCCTCGCCCTCATGCCGGTGCCCGAGGGCAAGGACCCCGGCCTGGTGCACGTGATGGTCGAGGTCGACAACCTCGACGCCGTCGGACAGGCGCTTGATCAAGTGGTGAAGCGGGACTTCCCCGTCTCATCGACTCTCGGACGACACACCAACGACAAGATGATCTCCTTCTACGTCGGTGTGCCGGGAGGCTGGGACATCGAGTACGGAACTGAGGGCTCGCTCGTCGACGAATCGTTCTACACCTCGGAAGAGATCACGCAGGACAGCTATTGGGGCCACGAGTGGGCGTGGGCAAAGCAGATGGCAGACGCCTCGGAGTCGGCTGACCAAGACTGACCGACCGAGAGACGAGCCCTTGCCGGGGCCCGATGCGACACCAAACTCCGGCGAGGGCTCTGTCGTGTTCAGCTCACAGATACTGGACGACCTCGATCACGTGACCTTCCGGGTCGGCGATGAATGCGACCGCGACACCTGCCTCGGGCATGGTTTTGGGTGGTTGCACGATCGACCCGCCATTGATTTCCGCCTTGCGGGCGATGTCCTCGACGTCTGCGACCGTGAACCCCAGAGTCGCCTCACCGGCGGGCGGGGTCGAGCGTTCGAGGTAGCGCCAGAGAATGAAGTTGGAGTCATCGTCACGGGCCGTGGTGAGGATGATCTCCTCGAGCGCATCGGCACCTTCGCCGAATGCCAGTCGCGCCTTCTCGCTCATGCCGAATGTGGATGTGTAGAACACGGCCTCGGTAACGAGGTCGTCGACAAAGATCTTGATGAATGCGAAGCGTGGGTCGGTGCTCATTCTCGGGTTCTCCTCCGATTCTGAAGATCTCGCCGGGTGATCCGGCGGATCGACACGTAGGTTCGGCACGTCGCCGATCCTGCGGAGATAAGACGCCGGTCGGGCCGGGGACACAATTGGGGTTCCCGCTGGACGGAAGACGAAGTGCCACCGATGCATCGCGTGGATCACGATATGACACAGGTACAGTCCGGGACCCAATGGTCCCTCCCATTCGGAGAAGGAGGAGCCCCATGGCCCACGCGTTGGCGGGCAAAACCGCACTGGTCACTGGTAGCAGCAGAGGAATCGGCCGGGCGATCGCGCAGCGGTTGGCTGCCGAGGGCGCGACCGTGGTGGTCACCGCGCGGTCGAAGGAGCCGTCCGCGTCGGTCCGGGGAGGTCGGTCCGTGTTGGTGCGGGGAACGATCGAGGAGACGGTGTCGTTGATCGAGGACGCCGGCGGTGCCGCCGTCGCGATCGCCGCCGACCTCGAGGATACGGACGCCCGCGACGGACTGGTCGACAGAGTCGTCGAGAAGGTGGGCGGCATCGACATCCTCGTCAATAACGCAGGATTCGCTGACTACTCGGTCATCGAACAGATGGAGCTCGAGACGTTCGACAGAACGGTCGATCACTATCTGCGGGGCCCTTTTGTACTGGCGAAAGCCGCCATCCCACATATGCGCAAGACGGGCGCGGGCTGGATCGTGAACATCGGTTCGTCGACCGGACTCAGTCCGATCCGCCCGTTCCGGGAGTACAACAAGACCTCCGGCGATGTCATCTACGCCGCGATCAAGGCGGCACAGCACCGGTTCACTCAGGGTCTGGCCGCCGAGCTGGTGGACGACAACATTGCGGTCAACGCGGTGGGACCGTCCACCGCGATCATGACCCCCGGTGCAGAGGCGTTGCTGCCTGCCGGGTACGAAACCGAACCGGTCGAATTCCTCGCCGAAACAGTTCTGCAGATGTGCCGGCTGCCGGCAGCCGAACGTACCGGTCTTGTGACCTTCAGTCTCCATTTCCCGCAGCATGAAGGGCTGACCGTGATGAGTTTGGATGGTAAGACGCCACTACCGCCGGTGCAGCCGCCGGCCTGGACGAATCCGCACATCCGGCCGTCCGGCTTCTAGCGCTGTGCCGGGCCGCACCACTGAAGAGGAGAGAACATTGTCGACCGACACGTTCGGACGTGACGAGTCCGCCTTGGCGACACAGCTCGCGCAACTCGTAGGCGCGTGGTGGTTCAACTACGACGAATGGAATGTCGAGATCCTACGGGGGCTGATCACCGACGACATCGCATTCAGTAGTCGTACCGATAGTGGAGAAACGGACTACGAGGACTTCGTCCGCGCGAACCTCGTCGGTGCCGACGACGTAATGGCGTGGCAGGAAGAGCATCGGATGAACAGCCCTTACCCGCTGCGACACAATGGATCGAACCTTCACATTACCGGCATGGATGGCGGCAAGGCCGAGTTCGCGTCGTATATCTTCGTGACGAAGATCGCGGACGGCAGACCGCTGTCACTCTCAACGGGGACTGCGTGTGGGACGGCGCAAATTACCGAGCGGGGTCTGTTGCTCCGACGATTGGACGTGGTCCTGGACACGACCGATTCGGTGGCTCTAGTGTCCTGAGTCTTTAATTCTGGCGCAGTAGTGTGCGATGGAGTCGAGGATCTGGTCGGCGGTCTTGACCCAGACGTAAGGTCTGGGGTTGTCGTTCCAGGTCTCGATCCATGCTCGGATGTCTTTGTTGAGCTGTTGGACCGAGGTATGCGTGGAGCGTTGGAGCTTCTTGGTGGTCAGTTCGGCGAACCAGCGTTCGACGAGGTTCATCCACGATGAGCTGGTCGGTGTGAAGTGGATGACGAAGCGCGGGTGCGCGAGGAGCCATCGTTTGACCGCGGGAGTCTTGTGGGTCGATGCATTGTCCATCACGAGGTGGACATCGAGATCGTCGGGAACCGCTGCGTCGATCTTGCGGAGAAATGCGATGAATTCTTGT
This sequence comes from Rhodococcus jostii RHA1, assembly GCF_000014565.1. NCBI lineage: Bacteria > Bacillati > Actinomycetota > Actinomycetes > Mycobacteriales > Nocardiaceae > Rhodococcus > Rhodococcus jostii. The sequence continues at coordinate 969,894 of NC_008269.1, forward strand.
GCGCGGTGGCGTGAATGGAGTGATCCGATCACCTTCCCCGAGGCGATGTCGAGTGCGGCGTACAGGCTCGAGGTGCCATTGCGAACGTAGTCGTGACTGGCGCGCTGCGGGGTGGTGGGAAGCATCGGGAATATCGGTTGGGTCCGGTCCAGTGCTTGGATCTGAGTTTTTTCGTCGACGCAGAGCACCAGAGCCCGCTCGGGCGGGTTCATGTACAGGCCGACGACGTCACGGACTTTCTCCGTGAACAGTGGATCCTTCGACAGTTTCCATGAGTCCTGTTTGTGCGGGGCCAAACCGAACGCGCGCCACACTCTCGAGACCGTCGATTGCGAAATATCGAGATGCTCCGCCATCGATCGTGTGGACCAGTGTGTGGCGTTCTTCGGTGTCGTTTCGAGGGTCGAGGTAATCAGATCCTTGATCTTGTCGTCGTCGATCGTCCGGGGACGGCCCGGGCGTGGTTCGTCGAGCAACCCGTCGCATCGGTCCTCGACGAATCTGTTCCGCCACCGCCGCACCGTGCCTCGGTACAACCCCAACCTCTGCGCCACTTCGGTATTCGATCCACCATCGGCAGCAGCGAGAATGATTCGCGACCGTACCGCCAAACCTGCAGCGGTCTTGCGTCGCCGCGACCACCCCTCGAGTTCTACGCGTTCGGTCTCGGTCAGCACAATGTCCGCCGGTCGCGGACCGCGAGTCGCCATGACCAATCTTAACAACCGATGGCTTATTTATGACTCAGGACACTAGCTCAGCGCACGCATCGTTCGCTGACACCGGCATGAGCTCGGGTCGACCACCGATACGCTGGTCCGACCGAATGGGAGAGATCTGATGGCTCTGTCCGCAGCAGCGAGGCAAATAGTCGACGCAGCCGCAGCGCGATTCCCTGGCTCCATGACCGCAACGCCCGTCCAGCAGCTGCGTGACATGTTGGCGGCCAGCGCGATTCCTTCGTCCACGGGCATCCATGGACGTTTCGACGTGATGGTTCCCTCGGCGGCTGGAGGAATACCCGTGCGGATCTACCGGCCGACGCCGGCACCCGACCTGCCGGTCGTCGTGTGGCTTCACAGCGGGGGATTCGTCGTCGGAAGTCTTGACCAGAACGACGAGTACCTACGGCAGCTGAGCAACGCCGCTCGCGTCGTCGTGGTGTCGGTCGACTACCGCCTCGCACCGGAGAACCGCTATCCGGCTGCGCTCGAGGATGCCCGTACGGTCTGGGACTGGATGAAGGCTGCGCCGGATGAACTCGCCGCTGACGTCGGGACCGCCGTGCTCGCCGGCGAGAGCGCCGGTGGGAATCTGACATTCGCGCTCAGTCAACAGCTCAAAGACCACGGGGCTCCGATGCCGGATGCGCAGATCAGTTTCTACGGTACTGCCGAAACGCGTGTGTCGAACCCCGAGTGCTCCACAAGTATGCTCAGTCCGCAGGACTGCGAATGGTTCTGGGATCAGTACGTGCCGCGTCGCGCCGGCCGTGCCGATCCCTATGTGAGCCCGGCACGTGCGCGCGATGTGACCTCACTGCCGCCGACACTTGTGGCGACTGCCGAAGTGGACCCGACCCGAGATGCCACCGAAGACTACGCACGACGTCTGGCCGCCGCTGGCGTGAGCGTGGACCTCCAACGTTACGAGGGCATGATGCACGGCTTTGCCACGATGACAGGGGCCTTGCAACCCGCAGCAGCGCTGTTCGAGCGGACCGTCCAATTTATCGACCGGTCACTGTATGCGCGTGAGACGGGCGATTCGAGGAGGAAATGATGTCAGTGCCACGGGAGCGGTTCTCGCGCCTGGTACCACATTGGTCATTGGTGTGGACATCGCCTCCGGCGAACCGAGTACGGCCACGAAGTCGACGTAGCCGACTCCCATGCCGTCGACGCGATGGCTGCCGCGGCGTTCGGGCGAGACGGCAGCCTCGAATTCCTGATCGGGACTGGCACTCCACGTAGCTTCTTCCGGCCGGCGGGGTCCTCCACACTTCCACGGCTTCTTCAGTCCCGACTGGATGTGTGAATTGCCTTGAACTCCTATGCGTATCGGCATGCTTTGGCGTCGCGCCGCTTGGATCGCAGCCAACCGGAAGCGCAACCATTCTGCACCGAGGTTAGATAGGACTTCCCGTCGTGCCGTATGACTTGCTCCTGCGGTGCCCTCGATCAAGCTCAGATATTGCCAGAGTGTTTGCGACAACTTGACCGTCGAACTACTTACCCGAGAGCCCACTAGAACAGGCTCTTGCGGCGGTTGCCTCGCCTGACTCCCGGCCAGTGGGAAGGGAGTCCTTGGCCAGGTGGTGCGGTCGATACCATCGAGCGACAGGTCATCTGAAGGGTCGGCATCGCGCCGAAATACCCCGGACCACTGTTTGTCGCCGGGCACGGCGATCGTTCTGAGCGGCTGCGGAGAGGTTGAGCGGATGCACGATTCGATCATGAATGAGAGCACGGACACCTTCGATGCTCGGGCGATGCGAGATGTCCTGAGTCACTTCGCGACCGGAGTGGTGGCGATCACCGGTATCGATCCTGATGGGGACAAGCCCGTGGGTCTGGCTGCCAACTCCTTCACCTCGGTTTCTCTGGACCCGCCCCTCGTCGCATTCTGTGTCGCACGGACGAGTTCCTCGTGGCCACGGATCCGCACAGCCAGGCGCTACGTCGTCAATATCCTTTCCGAGGCACAGGAAAACGTGTGTCGTAGCCTCGCCGCTCGCGGAGGTAACAAGTTTGCGGATCTGTCCTGGTCGCCGTCGCCGTCGGGAGCTCCCGTTCTCGACAATGGACTGGCGTGGTTGGAAGCGGAGTTGAAGGCCGAGCACGATGCCGGCGATCATGTCATCGTGGTGTCGCGGGTTCGGCACATTCACGCCGGTGGAGAGGCCCCGCTCATCTTCTACAAGGGCAAGTACGGTCGAGTGGAGCACTTTCCGCTCGTCGAGACCATCACCGAATCGGTGAGGTGAAACGATGACCATGCAACCGCTCAACTGTCGGACCTGCGGCCTCGCGGTGATGGTAGAGAAGTTCAGCAACGCTCACACATCGATCCAATGGTTGGCCGACGCCTCCACCTGTCCTGTCGTTTCTATGCGCGGTCATCTGCCTGCCGACGATGATTGTTGTCCAGAATTGCGTCAGAGTATCGACAGCGCAGTACGCGAGAACACCCTCACGGAGAGCCGGATCGAACTGCCGACGGGTACGGCGATACCTCGAATGTCCGGTGCTCGATCCGGTTGATCCTGAGCTCCTGCTGTGCCGTCCGCTGGATGGGAGCACCGGTGGAGAGGACCCCGCGCGGCTGCAAAGCTCGATTGATGACCACAATCGAGACAAATAGGCCGGGAACACCAGAAGAACTGAAGACCGAATCGGGTGTCCTTCGCTACTACGAGCGCGGTGACGGACCGCCATTGTTGTTGCTGCACGGTTCCGGACCCGGTGTCACGGGCTGGCGCAACTTTTCAGGTAACTTCGATGTTTTCGCGGCCCGTCACCGGACATTCATCTTGGAGTTCCCGGGCTTCGGGATCAGCGACGACTTCGGAGGGCATCCGATGATGACGGCGCAGCAAGCCGTCATCGAGTTCCTCGACGGCATGGACCTGGAGAGTGTGGCGGTCGTCGGCAACTCGATGGGTGGCATCGTCGGAGCTGCACTCGCAATCAACCAACCACAGCGGGTGAGCAAGCTGGTGACCATCGGTGGGATCGGCGCCAACCTGTACAGTCCGGGCCCCGGAGAGGGCATCAAGCTTCTCATGGAGTTCACCGACAACCCCAGCCGCGAGAAGTTGACGCAATGGCTCCACTCGATGGTTTACGACCCCGCCATGGTCACCGAGCAGTTGATCGAGGACCGGTGGACCCAGGCCATTGAGCCAGCCACCCTGGCAAGCGCCCGAAGGATGTACAGCTCAGCAGCATTCGGACAGATGGCTAAGGCCGCTGCAGCTTCGACAGAACCGCCGCTCTGGACGAAACTGAACCAGATAAAGGCTCCGGTCCTGGTGACCTGGGGTCGTGACGATCGGGTCAGTCCCCTCGATATGTCGATCGTGCCGATGCGGATGCTGCCGCGGGGAGAACTCCATGTTTTTCCCAACTGTGGTCACTGGGTGATGATCGAGCAGAAGGCCGCCTTCGAATCCGCAGTTTTGGCATTCCTCGGTCGTGAAGACTAGTTGTCGTGGTTCGCGAGGTGGTGACGCGATCGGTGCGCGTCGGTAGCTGAGAGCGCGGGTCTCGATCGGGATGATTAGAGGTGCGACCAACTTGACTCCGCCAGAAAGAGACTCGCGTGCCGGTGCCGCTTGCTCGATTTGAACCTGGCCGAGGAGTTGCCGCGGGGACCGGCCACCAGCGACCGGATTTCCACGCTGGCGTCCCTATGGTGACGAGTTCATACAACCAACAGCCGACACCGACGGTGGGACACACGATCAGGCGGTCAGCCCGGTGATCACTTGTCCGATGAGCGCGCCATCGAGAGCACAGAAGCTGTGGCAGACACGGTCGCGGACGATGCACTCGGGAGACTCGGGGTCGAACCACTTGTCCACATACGCCCAGTGGACGGGATGCGCCAGGTAGGGGCCCGACAATCCGTCGATGTCGGTGAACTCCTGTTCCCAGACATGGGTCCAGGCACTGCTTCCCTGGGCCACGAGGACCTCGCTCAGTTGCCAGGATGACATCGACTCGATGAATTGCGGCATGCGCAAGAGTTCGGTCTCGAATCGACGGACCAATTCGGCGCTGGTGCCCGGGGTCACGCTCAGAAGCAGCGCGCGGTAGACCGATGCTGACGGGTCGGCGCCGACGCCCAAAGATCCCGGCTCGTACTCGACTTGATCGATATGTTGGACAACGGGTGCGGACACTGCGGCGGCGAAGGCCGACCGAACCGAGTTCCAGTGGTTCACGTCGTCGAATTGAAGATGAATCAGGATGTCACCACCATTCCGGACACCGGGAAGAGTCGGCTCGATCAGCACTCGATGAGCCCCGATGTTTGCGGCCGAACTTCTCAGCAGCGTTACGGTCGCGGTGCGGGTCAGCTGGTCGGTGCCGTCCATCAGATGGAGAAGGCTGGTGACTCTATACATCGCACAACCCATCCACGTCGTCGATCGAGGCCGCCATCGAGCGCGAGCGCTCGACGATCATCGGGTCCATCTTTGCCCACCATCGGGCCGGACCGGGGTCGTGGCGACCTTTGACTGCGGCCTTCCACCATTCGGCTTGACCATGCACCGTCCAGGTCGCGGTGACTGTGTTCGTCTCGTCCTCGAACCAGATCGGTGGGCTGATGAGCATCCGATCGAACGCCATGCCCCTGTCGCGCGCCACTGGCGAATATTCGTGGGTGTAGGCATCGACGAACGCTTTCGCGCATCCGGGTTTCAATACCACTTGGTCCACCACATAGATCAGCTGGCCGGTCATTGCTGCAGGCTAACACCGGTGAAAGGCACAACAATCTACATCGTCCCGGTGGCCGGGAGATGACCGGGCGGGGGCCTCTACGGTACGAGAAGGGTCCCGCCTGAGCGCTCCATTCCTGGCGCATCCATCGGCGAATCATTGTTAAGCTCGTCCGATGCCGACACCAGTCCGCCGTAGTCACCCCGACCTTCCGGCAACCAGCTGGGCGGTTCTCGGCATGCTCTCGTTCGGTGAGGAATTGACCGGAAACGACCTCAAGAAGTGGGCCGACTGGAGCATCGGCTTCTTCTACTGGAGTCCGTCGGTGAGTCAGGTCTATGCGGAACTGAAGAAACTCGAAAACCTCGCTCTGGTCCGGTCCCGAACCGTGGCGGAGGTCGGTGCCCGAGGTCGGAGGGTGTATGCGATCACCCAGTCCGGGGCGACGGCACTGCGCGACTGGTCGCGCGACGCCCCTGTCGAAATGCCGGTCCTCAAGCACGGCGTGATGCTCCGGTTGTGGATGGGACACCTCCTCGAACCCGAGCGCCTGAAGTCGATCGTGCGCGAGCACATCGCCAATCTCGAAGCCAACGCACGTGATGCGGGCCGTCACGCCGAGCACTCGAATGACGAGCCGGCCTGGGCGTTTTCGCGGATGAGCCTGCGATGGGCCGACCGGCACCTGCGTGCGGAGATCGAGCTTGCCGAGCAGCTGCTCGAAGACATCGACGAAGCAGCACAATGGTTTCGCGACGAGACGGATGTCGATGACAATGGGGTGCCCCGGCCACGACATCCCGGGCGATGGCGTTACGCGGAGGATGCGGGCGACCCCTCGGGTGATCAGCACTCCCGATAGATGGGAACTCTCAGCTCCCGATAGATGGGAAGTCTTATCGGCCCGCGATGTACGTGGTGTCAGGCTTTCACCATGGAACCCATCAATGCCGCGATTGTCGGACCGGGCAACATCGGTACCGACCTATTGGCAAAACTCGAAAGAGTCGATTCGATTGCCGTCCAATATGTCGTCGGGGTCGTGGAGTCCGACGGACTCGAGCGGGCACGAGCCAAGGGAATCTCTGCCTCGGCGGGAGGCGTGGATTGGCTGCTCGAGCAGGATCCGCTCCCGGAGATCGTGTTCGAGGCGACCTCGGCAAAAGCCCACCAACTCAACGCGCCCCGATACCACGAACTCAACATCCAGGCCGTCGACCTGACTCCAGCGCATATCGGACCGATGGTGTGTCCACCGGTGAACCTCACCCATCACATCGACGCCCCCAACGTCTCGATGATTACGTGCGGCGGCCAGGCCACCATCCCGATGGTGCACGCCGTGTCCCGCGTGTCGGCGGTGCCCTACGCCGAGATCGTGGCCTCGGTGGCCTCACGCGGTGCCGGTCCCGGCACCCGAGCCAATATCGACGAATTCACCCAAACCACGGGTCAGGCGGTGTCCGAGGTAGGTGGTGCAGCCCGAGGACGCGCGATCATCATCCTCAATCCGATGGAACCGCCCATGATCATGCGGGACACCGTCTACTGCATGATCGACGCCGATGCCGACCGGGATGCGATCAGCGAATCTGTGCATCGGATGGTCACCGAGGTGCAGGCGTACGTGCCCGGGTACAGGCTGCGGGCCGATCCCCAGTTCGACGACCCGAAGGACGGCTGGGACGGACATGGCCGGGTGGCCATCTTCCTGGAGGTCGAAGGCAACGGCGACTACCTGCCCAAGTACGCCGGAAATTTGGACATCATGACAGCAGCGGCAGCGCGCGTCGGCGATTCGATCGCCCGCAATCGGATGGGAGTGCCAGCATGACAAGGCCTGAATTGCGAGACGACGTCCGGATCGTCGACACAACACTGCGCGACGGCAGTCACGCGCAGTCGCATCAGTTCACCGAATCCCAGGTTCGTGACACCGTGCGGGCACTCGATGGTGCCGGTGTGGAGGTCATCGAGGTGACCCACGGGGACGGCCTCGGCGGGTCTACCTTCAACTATGGCTTCTCCCGCATCAGTGACCTCGAACTGGTGCAGGTTGCGGCCGACACCGCCGAGCAGGCGAAGATCGCCGTCTTGCTCGTCCCGGGCATTGGAACAGCAGACGATCTGCGCAAGGCGGCCGACCGCGGGGCCGAGGTCGTGCGCATAGCGACGCACTGCACCGAAGCCGATGTCTCGCTGCAACATTTCGAGATCGCGCGCGATCTCGGCATGCAGACCTGCGGTTTCCTGATGATGGCACACCGAACCACGCCGGAGGAACTCGCCAGGCAGGCACGGCTGATGGTCGACGCCGGATGCCAGGTGCCCTATGTCACCGACTCGGCCGGCGCCCTTTTGATGCACGAGGCCAAGGATCGCTTCGACGCGTTGATCACAGAGGTGGGCGACGACGCCTGGGTCGGTTACCACGGCCACCAGAACATGAGTCTCGGAGTAGCGAACTCGGTCATCGCGTACGAGGCGGGCGTTCGTTACATCGACGGCTCTTTGTGTGCATTGGGTGCCGGCGCGGGCAACAGCCCGACCGAACTCCTCGCAGCTATCTTCGACCGCATGAACATCGCGACAGGGCTCGACGTGATGGCGACATTGGATGCAGCCGAGACAGTGGTGCGGCCCTACCTCAACCGTTGGCCGAAAATCGATCGGAATGCGATCGTGCAGGGTTGGGTCGGCGTGTATTCCAGCTTCCTCTTGCATGCCGAGACCGCGGGCGCCCGGTATGGCGTTCCGGTGCACGAGATCTTGCGTCGCTGCGGCGAATTGGGATACGTCGGTGGTCAGGAGGACATGATCATCGATGTGGCGATCCAACTCGCCAAGGTCAGTGGCACGGTATCCGAGCCGTCTGCTTCTCTGGTCGCGGGCTGATCGCGTAAAGGAAGTCACCATGAGATCGCCGTCGCGTTCGATGCCGCACATGGAGTGAGGACAGGAAATCCGCGAGCTGACCGCATGGACACGCGCCGTCGAGAACCAAGGTATTTGCCCGATCGTGTGCTACCGGCACCGATGCGCACAGTGATGTGCAGATCGATCGACGTCCGAGAATGCTCCGGATGCACCCCGAGGAGATCGAACCGGTCGCGCATGTGCGGCGTCATCGGACCACCGACTCCGGGAGAACACAATCGATGACACATTGACCCAATATTCAGTATTGCAGAGGAAGTGAGCCGATGATCGACGATCAGGCAAGGCAGGAAGCCGCAGAAATGCTCGCGAGCGCCGAAAACACGCGGCAGCCCATCGACCCCCTCGTCGCCCGGTATCCCGGCATCGACGTCGTGGATGCCTACGAGATCCAGCTATTGGGCATTCGCCGGCGTGTCGGGAGAGGTGCACGTATCGTCGGGCACAAGGTCGGACTGTCGTCAAAAGTAATGCAGGACATGATGAACGTGGATGAGCCGGACTACGGGCACCTGCTTGACGATATGATGCTCACCGAGTCGGTTCCGATCGCGGTGCGCGCGTACTGCGCTCCGCGAGTCGAGGTCGAGGTAGGGTTCATCCTGGGTGCCGATCTGCCGGGGAGCGGCTGCGTCGAGGACGACGTCATCCGTGCGACGACTGCGATCGTTCCAAGCATCGAGTTGATCGACAGCCGCATCGCGAACTGGCAGATCAAGATCGAGGACACGATCGCCGACAATGCGTCGTCCGCGGGCGTGGTCCTCGGACGGAACCGCCTCGATCCGAGCAGTGTCGACCTGACCGACGTCGGGGTGGAGGTCCACGTGGCCGATGCCACCGACCCAACCCCGCGATTTCTGGCGAAGGGACGGTCGGATGCGGTACTGGGTAACCCCGCGACCTCGGTCGCCTGGTTGGCGAACAAGGTCTCCGCCTTCGGTGTCTCACTGCGTGCCGGGGATCTTGTGCTTCCGGGATCGTTGACGCGCGCACTGGAAGTCCATCCCGGGGACACCTTCACCGCGTCATTCGGCGGGGGACTCGGTATGGTCACCGCCACGTTCATCTGATCCGGTTCGTTCGATTCCCCGTGCGGATAAATCGCGAGGGCTGCCGCGCGGGGGAGCGTCCCTACGGTTTCCGTCAAGCAGCGGCGGTAGCTGGGGGTTTGGTAGTGAGTCTTGCTTTCGCACATGACGTAAGGGACGTCGCATCGGCGTCGGGCGAGGCAGACCAGTGCGGCGCCCAGGCTTCATTCCCTCAGCGCGTTGCGGTCGTAGTAGCCGCGACTGGTCGGGACGCCCAGGGATGCGAACGCGGACAGGAACAGGGCTCGTCTGAGATTGCGATTGCCTGTTCGGGCTATCGAACCCGGCGACCGTGGCCCCGCGGAACGGAACCGTAAACACGGTAGCGGGCATGGACAGGGGTGGGCTCGGCCGCCGGCGTTCGATGGATCCGGCCCGGAGGAACGTGTGAGTTCAGGCGGGTGTGCGTACCGACTCGCTCATCGCGCTGATCACGCGCATCGAGCCGCCGCGTTGAATCGCTGGTTCCACCTGCTTGGCGAGGCCTCGCCAGACGGCGACGGCGGTCATCCGAACTTCTCCGCCGAGGCGGTGGTCGAACGACATCTGTCCGACCGGCCCGCACAGTGACACTGCTGCCACCGTCGAACCCATCGGGCCGACGGGTACCGCGATGCAACCGATACCCGCGACGGATTCTTCGCGTTCGAATGCGATGCCCTGATCTCTGATGATTTCGTACTCCGCACCCTGCTGACCATTGAAGGCCAGCAACGCCTTACCGATCGCAGTCCGGGTCGCTGGTCGACGTGCTCCCACCCGGGTCGGGACCATTCCGCCGAACTTGCCGCCGAACTTCTGGCGGTAGACGATGTCGGGCCCGTCCAGGACTGCGAGGTGTACGACGAAACCGGTCACACGGTGAAGGTGCATGAGATGGGGGAACGCCACCGTGTGCAAATGATCGTAATGGATCGCCAGCGAGCCCAACTCCACCAGGCGCAATCCGAGGGTGTAGTGACGTTCTTCTCGTTGAAGCCAGCGCAGCTGGACCAGATGGTCGAGCATTCGGTGAGCGGACGAGCGGGGCAGACCGGTCCGGCGGACGATCTGGGCGAGCGTGAGGCGTCCGGGGCCGTCGAAACTGTCGAGGATGAGTGAGACCCGATCCAAGAATGCGGTGGGCGCCGATCGGTCGATCTCTGATTGCGTGGTCATCACGCCTCCTCGACATGTGGATCGCAATACTTCGCTGGACGTCGCTATTTCTGTTAGGAATAGTGTCACAAGGCGCCTGATTTGTGAAGCGAGTCACTCAAATGTCGAGCTGGGGTGGGGCCTCAATTCGTGGGGCGAGAGGGGATGTGCAAGGCAGACCACTGGGCGTGAGGCCGCGTTCTACTCGGCGGAACAACTGCACTTACCCGTCGCTGCCACGGGCGACACCTGGCCCCTGAACCTGCCCCCGCGAAGGAAGACTCACATGGAGCATCAACGTCGAGGACTGCGATGCGGTCGTCATCGGCGGTGGCATCGGCGGTATGTGCGCCATGCGCGGCAGGTAGTGCGAATGGGAACCGCGTGGCGCAGAGCGGCGTGCCGGTGACCCCCATCGCTCCGGGGGCTCTTCCTTGGCCGCTTGACGTATCCCTCGATGTCGATGACCGAGCTTGCCAGGGCGAAGATTTAAACGATGGTGGAGGAGGCGACCAATCGAACCCTCCGCGTTCGAGTTGCCCGAGAAGACTCCCGCTGAACGGAAGCATGCGAGGAACCGGCGATTCTTGGGACGTAGGTTACTGGCAGTCGTCGAACCTATTGGAGTCGAGAATGGCAAAGAAGGAACTACCAGGCGTTGTGCCGGCGCATGATCTGACAGTCGACCTGTTGGTGATCGGTTCGGGGACGGGGATGGCTGCCGCCCTGGCTGCACACGAGCAGGGGTTGTCTGTGCTCATCGCCGAGAAGACCTCGTACGTCGGCGGGTCGACCGCACGGTCGGGTGGAGCTTTCTGGGTACCCGGGAGTTCGATACTCACCGAATTCGGTGGCCGGCGTAGCGACCCATTACCAGCCGCGCGCGACTACATCGGAGCGGTCGTCGGTGACTCGGCTCCGGCCGAACGCGGCCGCGCCTTCGTTGACAACGGCGCCGCCACCGTGGAAATGCTGCGGCGGACTACACCGATGAAGTTCTTGTGGGCAAAGGGGTATTCGGACTACCACCCGGAGAAAATCGGGGGTCGGGCCGAGGGTCGCACATGCGAGTGCCGGCCGTTGGACGCGTCGGTACTAGGAGCCGACCGGGGACGTCTGAGGCCCGGCGTGATGAAAGCTTCGATTCCAATTCCGGTCACCGGTGCCGATTACAAGTGGATGAACCTTCTGGCGCGCAAGCCGCTGAAGGCGCTGCCCAGAATCTTCCGGCGGGTGCTTCAAGGAATCGGGGGTATGGCGATCGGTCGTGAGTACCTGGCCGGTGGTCAAGCACTGGCAGCGGGCATGTACGCGGGAGTTCTGGAGGCGGGCATTCCGGTATGGACCGAGACCAGTCTGGTCCGGCTCATCGAGGACGGCGACGGCCGGGTCACCGGTGCGGTCCTGCGCCAGCACGAACGCGAGGTTGAGGTGACGGCCAAGCGGGGCGTTGTCCTCGCAGCCGGCGGCTTCGACCACAACATGGAGTGGCGGCGGAAATATCAGTCGGAACGTCTGATGGAGCACGCCAGTCTGGGCAGCGAGGGCGATACCGGCGACGCCATCGCGATCGCCCAGAACCTGGGAGCAGGCCTGGCGTCGATGCATGAGGCGTGGTGGTTCCCCGCGTTTGCGCCCCTGCCCGGCCAGCCTCCGATGGTCATGCTCGCCGAGCGGTCGATGCCAGGCTCGTTCATCATCGATCAAGACGGACGCCGATTCGTCAACGAGTCCATGGACTACATGTCGTTCGGTCAGGCCGTGCTCGCGCGGGAGAACGACGGTCGTCCGATCGAAGAGATGTGGATCGTTTTCGACCAGCACTATCGAAACAGCTACATCCTCGCCGGGGCCGTGTTCCCACGGCAGCCGATACCTCAGGAGTGGTACGACGCAGGAATCGCCCATCGTGCCACCAACCCTGACCAGCTGGCTCAGCTGATCGGTGTTCCGGCCGATACGTTCCGGCAGACGTTCGATCGCTTCAATGAAATGGCCGCATCCGGTACGGACACCCAATTCGGCCGAGGCGAGAGTGCCTACGATCGCTACTACGGCGATCCGACTGTCCGCCCGAACCCGAATCTTCGGGCGCTGCAAAAAGATACGTTGTACGCGGTAAAGGTGGTGCTCAGTGATCTGGGAACCTGCGGAGGGGTGGTCGCGGACGAACACGCCCGCGTGGTCCGCGAGGACGGTAGCGTGATCGACAACCTGTACGCGATCGGGAACACGGCGGCCAACGCCTTCGGCAAATCCTATCCAGGTGCGGGAGCCACCATCGGCCAGGGGCTCGTATTCGGATTTATCGCGGCACGTCACGCCGCAGCCCAGAACCGAACGGTGAACGAACACGCACGGGGCGTGTGAGTCATCCACGGGCGATCGCTTTTTCGGCTCGATCAGTGGCGTCGTCCAAGGCTGGTGTTGGAAAGCTATCCGGACTTTTGACCTCGCCTCACTCGTAATACGCAGGCCACATGGCCGTTCCGTCGAACCGCGTCGAATGGCTGAGTTGGAGATGCGGACGGTTCACTGAACCTGCGTGGTCTAAGCCAGATTGAAAGTCCTGGAGAATTGATGAGCCCCGTCCATCCAGCGAAGTGGAGGTTCTCCGACGGGTGGCGGAATCATTGCCCGATCGCTGATTTCGGATTCAGGGTTACCCGGGCTGGAGATTGCTGCGGCACGTCGGACGACATGATCGTCGTCTCCTGGTCAGCGGGAGACCGCGTCGCGCAATGAGCGCAGTGAGATTGTGGCCATCACCTTTCCGATCCGACAGTAGCCCGGCTATCGTGCGAGACGCGAGCCACCAGAAAGAAGGAACAACGAGTGAATTGGAACGATGAAGTCGATGTGCTGATTGCGGGGTCGGGGGCGCCCTCGCGGGTGCCTATACTGCTGCCCGCGAGGGACTCGAGGTAGCGGTTTTCGAAGCGAGCGACAAGTTCGGTGGCACCACCGCATATTCAGGCGGGGGTATGTGGTTCCCGTGTAATCCCGCGCTTGAGCGCGCGGGGTCGACGACACAATCTAGGACGCTCTGACCTACTACCGCGCGGTGGTCGGCGACCGGACTCCGCACGACGTTCAAGAGGCATTCGTCCGCGGCGGGTGCCGCACTTGTCGAGTACTGGAGCGAGACGAGAACATCGAGTTCGAGTTGCTGCCTTGGCCCGACTACCTCGGCAAGACACCCCAAGCCCGGCTGGACGGCATGCGTCACATGACGGCCGCGACGATGACCGCAGAGAACGCCGGTGCCATCCGCGACTCGGTTCGGCCGCCCCTGGACACCGATCGTCTCGGCTCACCGCGCCCCGCCCCGATGTACTGATCGGTGGACAGGCCCTCATCGCACGTCTGTTGATGACTATTTCCGCCTACTCGAACGCGTCCCTTCACCTGAACTCGTCACTCGTCGAATTGGTCGTGGAGCACGGCGCGGTCACCGACGCGATCATCGAGTGCGACGGGCAGCAAACCGCGCTCCGCGCTCGGCGCGGCGTAGTGCTCGGTACCGGCGGCTTCGAAGCCAGTGAAGATCTGCGAGCCGAGTTCGGCGTCCCCGGCGCGGCAAAAGACACCATGGGGGTCAGCACCAACATAGGCAAGGGTCTACGGGCCGGCCTCGCCGCAGGAGCAGATGTCGACCTCATGGAGCAGGCGCGATGGGCCCCCGGTATCACTCACCCCGACGGCCGTTCGACGTTTTCCCTGTGGATCACCGGCGGTATCTTCGTCGATCGAACGGCGAGCGGTTCGTCAACGAGTCAGGCCCCAAGGACCGGATCGGACGTACCGCACTTCGTGCTCTCGACAACGGCAACCTGTCCTTGCCCTACTGGATCGTCTTCGACGATCGCGAGGGCGCGGTCCCTCCGGTGAAGTCGACGAGCGTGTCGATGGTCGAGCAAGAGAAGTTCGTCGACGCGGGGCTGTGGCACACCGCCGACACGTTGGAAGAACTCGCCGAGATGATCGGCGTACCGGGTGACGCCGCCGCGATGGGCTTATCTGATCTGAGTACCAAGGGCGGTATACGAACTGATGCCGTTGGCCGTGCACTCGACGGATCAGGGAGGCCGATCCCGGGCCTGTACGCAAGCGGCAACACGATGGCGGCACCGAGCGGCGAAGCCTATCCCGCAGGAGGCAATCCCATCGCCACCTCGATGCTCTTCAGCCACCTTGCTTCGCTGGACATCGCGCGCAACCACGACACTGTTTTCGAGACCGACAAGGAGGCTGCCGGCACCAGCTGATTCTGCATGGATGCGCCGATCGTCCAGGCGGCGACAGTGCGGGATCGACTGGACCCACCCGTCGTCGCCCTTGTCGTCAACCCCGAATGACGCTGGTCCGGTGTGGAACCCCAAGCGATAGGTAAAATGGTGGCGCCGTCGGACGAGGGTACGCAGGCGGTGAGGAATTACCGGCTGCGTCTGATCGAACGAGGCGTTTTTGGGATCGATCGACGGAGCGGCCTGGGGCCTCACCCGGGATGGATTGGGACTCGACATCTGACTGGGCGGTTCACCGACCGCTGAAGACGGGAGCTCATTTCTGGCGAAACGCCGTCAGTGCCTCACTCATGTCGCAGGTTCGAGTTGGCTCGGAACCCGCCTTGCCCCGCCTGAGCAGGCGGCATTTCGCGCTGCTGTGCGTCGCGAACCAGCAGGTAGAAGCGCAGTAGCGAACGTCGAGGTCAGGCGGTCGCGACACGGGGTGTCAGTTCACCGGGTCTACAGCTGTGGGGCGCGGTGATGCCCCGCACGCTGGGGCGCTTTGGGGAAGCTGTCGGAATCTGGCCGCCACCAGCGCACCGACCTCGGCCATCGCCGTTCGAGCGCGCGCAATCGATGCCGTCTGCATGGCGAAACCGTGACCCACGCCGGGGTACCGGAGCTGGGCAGTCGGCACACCGGCGTCCCGTAGGCGATCGCCGTAGGCTTCCACGGCGTCACGGATCGGGTCTCCCTGTCCGACTGCAAGAACAGCTGGGGGGAGGCCGGCGAGTGACGTGGCCAGTGCGGGTACTCCGTACGAATCGTCGGTGAACGGATCCTCGCCAAGATACAGGTTCTTCATCCAGTCGATGTCCTCGGCCGACAGGAACGGAGAATCTCCGAACTCGCGCATCGACGGCCGGTCGGTTCGGCGCTCGATGCCCGGATAGAACAGGACTTGCTGAGCGATGCCGGGTCCGTTCTCGTCTCGACTGCGCAACGTGGTCGCCGCAGCCAGACCGCCGCCGGCGCTGTCGCCGCCGACACCGATCCGTCGCGTGTCGATGCCCCACTCCGCAGCGGTGTCATGCGCCCAGCGCAATGCCGCGTACGCCTCGTCGTTGGCGACCGGGTACCGGTATTCGGGTGCGAGTCGGTAGTCGACATTGAACAGGACGGCGCCGGTGGCATCGGCGATTTCGCGGGCGAGCCGATCGAACGACCGCAAGGTACCCATGATCATGCCGCCGCCGTGAAACCAGACCAGCGCGGGAGAGTCGGTCCGCGGTGCCCCCAAGGGGCGGTAGACCCGTACCGGAATCTTGCCGTGTGGGCCGTCGATTTCGGTGTCATGTACCGACCTCATCTCGGGGCCGGGTGGGCGGACGATTGATTCCAAGGCGTCGCGGGCCCCCTCGACGCCCACCGTGTGCAGAGGTCCGACGCGGTTGTCGCGCATCCGCCGGACCATGATGGCGACGTCGGGATCCCAGATCGATTGGGGCTGTACTGTTTCAGTGTGAACCATGGTGTCTCCTCGATGCTGAGTGTGGGGCCACGAGGTCAGTCGGCTGCCGCACCCGCGGAGCGGAGCATGATGCCGGTACTGACTTCTCCGCCCTGCCGATGCAGGTTCATCAATTCGATGAGACGCTCGTTGTCATGCTCGGCGAGGGCATCGATCATCTGATCGTGCTCGGCGAGGACCCGCTTCCGCACCGCGGGGTCGTACAGATATGCCGCGTGATACGGCATGGCGAGAGTCCACAGCCGCCGAAGTTCGGCGACTATCAGGTTCAGCGGGGACTGCTCGAACATCGCGAAGTGAAACGTCTGATTTTGCAGACGCATGCCGAGGACGTCGCCACGTTCGGCGGCGGCAGCGACCGCGTCACCATGCCGCCGAACCTCGGCGAGTGTGTCCTCGGAGAAGTCCGGCAGCGACGCGAGGACCTCCCTCTCGAGAGCGGCCCGCATCAGGTAGATCTGATCGAAGTCGGACTGCTGCAACCGGGCGACCGAGTACCCGACGTTGTGCTCGTGCTGTACCAGCCCCTCCGTGGTGAGATGGCGCAGGGCTTCTCGGATCGGAACTCGGCTGACGCCGAAACGCTCGGCCATCAGTTCCTGCCGGATCGGTTGTCCAGGAAGTAGTTCGCCGGTGACGATGAGCCGCTCGAGCTGCTCGACGACGCGACCGGCCGCGCGGCCAACATCGCGCTCCTGATCTGCCGTCACCGCGCCTCCGCCTCGTCGCTCACGAATCTCCGAGGATACCTGCCGAAACGAGTTCGGCGATACGCTCGGCACTGTACCCCATCGCGGACAGCACATTTGTGGTGTCCGCGCCGCGCGGCACCGCACGTCGAGGCGCCCGATGAGGGGATCTGCTCAGCGAGATCGGAACGCCGACACCGCGGTAGTCCTCGGACTCCAGGAACAGGCCTCGATGTCGCACCTGCGCGGACTGCAACGCCTCCTCAACGGTGTGCACCGGACTGGCCGGCACCCCCGCCTCTTCCAGCCGTACAGCGAGCTCGTCACGCCTGTACCCGGAGATCCGCTCGGACAGTATCGCGATCAGGTCGTGGCGATGGGCGTAACGCTCCCCGTTGGAGACGAATCGGGGATCGGTGGCAAGTTCGGGGACTCCAAGCACCTCGGTCAGAGAACGGAACTGACGATCATTGGCCGCGCTGACGAAGAAGTCACCGTCCTTGGCGCAGAAGACCTGGTACGGGACCACCGTCGGATGGAAGTCTCCGGTTCGTTGCGGCACCCTCCCACTGGCGATCCAGTTGGCGGCATGGGGGTGGAGAATCGAGATCACCGAGTCGAGCAGGGTGATGTCGACGAGCTGCCCACGGCCGGTACGTTCGCGCTCCAGCATTGCGAGCAGAATGCCGCTGACCGCCATGTTGGCCGCCACGATGTCGACGATCGGGACACCCATTCGCAACGGATTGCCGTCGGGGTAGCCGTTGATGCTCATCAACCCACCGAACGACTGCAGCACGGCGTCGTAGCCGGGAAGGCCACCCATCGGCCCGTCGACACCGAAACCGGTGATACGGCAGTAGACCATTCGAGGGTTCGAATCGGCGAGCACGGTTTCGTAGTCGAACCCCCAGCGCGCCAACGTTCCCGCCTTGAAGTTCTCGATGACGATGTCGGCACCGGCGAGAAGATTGCCGAGGATCTCGCGCCCGTCGTCGGTGCGCAGATCGAGGGTGATGTTCTCCTTGCTGTGATTCAGGCTCGCGTAGTAGGCACTGCTCGCGCCCGACTCTTCGAACGGTGGACCCCAGCCACGTGTTTCGTCACCGGACGGCGCCTCGACCTTGATGACCTCGGCACCGTGGTCGGCGAGGATCTGCCCCGTGTAGGGACCGGCGAGCACACGACTCAGATCGAGGACGCGCACACCGGTCAACACCCCGTTTCCGGTGGCAGTGTCGGCCGTGCGCCAAGCGCCGCGCCCGTCGATCTGCGTTCGGGTCGGTACACTCATGCGAGCCCTCCTGTCGCGCCCGAAGGCGGCTGCTGATCATCACATGGCTGGCGATCCACTCCGACGATGACATCCCAGACGTCGGCGCCGTCGTCGAGGATCCGGTTTGCCAGCGCACTGGCCCAATGGCGTTCTGATCCGTGACGATCCCGCCAGGTCCACAGTGACGTTGTGTATCTACCCAGGCGGTGTTCGGAGGTGAAGCCGATGGCGCCGTGGATCTGGTGTCCGGTGGCCGCGATCTCGCGTGCGGCGGACGAGGCCACCACTTTCGCGGCTGCTGTGGCGGCTCGGGATGCCGGGGTCGCGGCCTCGGACTCCTCCACCGCGGCCGCCGCGGCGGTCTGGGCCATTGCGGTGAGTGCGGCCAGTCGGGCGAGCTGCTGTTGAATGGCCTGGAATTTGGACAGTGGCCGGCCGAACTGTGTCCGCTCGTTCGCGTACCGGAGAGTCTGGTCCCGCACGGCCCGGGCGGCAGCCGCCAGTGCGACGGTGTAGGCGAGTGCTCCCCGCTGCTGCACTTCGGTCACATCGATCGGTGAGCTCGAATGGTAGAGCACAGGAGTCGCCTCGAAAGTGACCTCGGCGACCGAGGCACCGACGAGGTCGGTGCCGTGGTGCACGATCAGTCCGGTCGCGGTTGCCGACACCACGGCAATCCTCGGCGAATCGTGATTCGGCGCGGGCGCGACCAGTACGACAAAGGTGTCGGCCACGGCTGCGTGCACGATGCCTTCGACGGTGCCGTCGAGGACGATCGTCTCCCCGGTGACACTGGCCGTGCATCGCGCATCACCGATGCCCACAGTGGCGGTTGCCGACCCGAGTTCGTAACCGGCCTCGGCGGCCAACCACGACGCCAGCAGGGTGTGCTCGAGAAATGGCGTCAACGCGCCGCTCTCGCTGACGGTGGACAGAACGGTGAGCGCATCGGCCAGGGCGCCGCCGCTGCCGCCGGCCGCCTCCGGGATGCCGATGGCGGTGAAGCCGGATTCGGTCAGGGCATCCCAAACATCGGCGTCGATCGACTGCGCCGGGGTCTGCATGTCGACGTCGATTCGCTCAATCATTGATCTCGTTGCCGAGATCAGCTCGGCATTCCACTCGGTCATCGTATTCCCATTCCGCGAGCGACGATTCCGCGCAGGATCTCGTTGGTACCGCCACGCAGGGTGAACGCGGGGGTATGCAGCACGCTGGTGGCGAGCAGGCGCGCGAAGGGGTCGCCGCCGTCACGGCGGGCGACCCCTTCGCTCGACGATCGGACAGCCTCGACGAGGTCACCTTCGAAAGTCGAACCGACGTCCTTCACCATCGCGGCCAGAACGTCGGGTTTGCGTCCGGCATCGAGTTCGGCCGCCACGGACAGGGACATCCGTCGCAGAGTCCATGCGCGTGCGGTGAGCGTGCCCAGTGTGACGCGCTGTTCCGGCGTGGCTCCGGTGCGGCGCAACTGGTCCGTCCACGCCCGCAGCAGCGGCACCGTGGAAAGGTACCGTTCGGGTCCTGACCGCTCGAAGGCAAGCTCACCCATGACCTGTGCCCAACCGTTACCACGTTCGCCCAGCAACGCCTCGGAGCCGACTCGAGCGCCGTGGAAGATGACCTCGTTGAAGTGAGCGGCTCCGTCGATACTGCGTAGCGGTCGGATCTCGATGTCCGGATGCGGGAGATCCACTACGAACTGGGACAGGCCGGCATGCCGGTCGACGGGTTCACCGTCGCTTCGTGCCAGCAGGACCATCGCGTGGGCGACGTGTGCCCCGGTGGTCCACACCTTCGTTCCGGTGATCGTCCAGGAACCGTCTTCGGCGGCGACGGCCCGCGTCCGGACACCGGCGAGGTCCGATCCGGCATCCGGTTCACTCATGCCGATCGCGAAGAACAGTTCGCCGGCGGCGATACCGGGGAGGTAGCGCTGCTTCTGCGCCTCGGTGCCGTTGGCGAGGATGCCGGGTGCCATCTGACGGTCGGAGATCCAATGTGCGGCTACAGGTGCGCCGTGGGCAAGCAACTCCTCGGTCACGACGAAGCGCTCGATCGGAGAGCGGCCGTGTCCGCCGTAGTTCGTCGGAATGGCCATGCCGAGCCATCCCCGTGCGCCCAGACGGGCACTGAAGCCGGGGGCGAATCCACTCATCCAACTGTCCGAGACGGGTTCGAAGGAGCCGGTGTCGAGTTCGTCACGGAGGAAGGAACGGACCTCTGCTCGGAGGCCGTCGAGATCGGTGGCGTCGGGCATTCGCGGCGGAGATGTCGGTGCGGTCACGGTCGTGACTCTCCGGGTCCTCGAGAGGACCAGTTCGACTGTCCCTTTCGCGACATCGACCACATCTGCACGCCCCTCTCGATCTCCAGCGCCGACGACCAGCTCACCGCCGGCGGGCCGAGCTCGAGTCGGGCGCTGCGCATGATCCGCCGTGTCAGCTCTGGATCCGTCGCGGCCGGCCCGGTCAGCGTGGCGATGAACGCATCGATCTGGTCTTCCGGGAGCGCCGCGTAAGCGAGGCCGTGGTCTACCGCCTCCGGCCCGGTGAACGACTGTCCACAGGCTGCGAGCGCGATGGTGTTCGACCAGCCGACGGCGCGGCCCAGCAGTGCGAGGTGGCCTCCGCCGGGATGGATGCTGCGGGCCAGGAAACCGCTGTCCAGCACTGCATCTGGAGTGACTACCATGAGATCTGCGGCCATCGCGAGGTTAAGGCCTGCACCGACCGCGCCGCCGACAACGCGTGCGACGGTGGGCACCGGCAGGCTGCCTATGCGGACGAACGCACCGTATACCGCCGATGTGCGCGAAACCGCTTCTGGCGATGCCGGATCGGATGATGATGCGGCGAGGTCGCGAGTGTCTGCGCCGCTGCAGAAATACGCCCCGGCCCCGCGGACCACGACAGCGCCGATATCCGGGTCGGACTCGACTCGATCGCAGAAGTTGTCGATGAGCGCCGCCATCTCAAGGCTGATGGCGTTCTTCCGACGCGGGTTGTTCAGCGTCAGCTGCGCCACCCCGTCGGTGAAATCGGTCAGGACCGGCCGCTCGAGTGCCGGTTCGACGGAAACATCAGATGTCATAGAGGTCAAAGTAGCAGATTGGATCCAAAACAAGATCCAATATTTATTGACAGTTTGCATGCAGTTGCTGTGAAGTGGAGCACAACGTGAGCGTTCGGCTACACGGATGGATAGGGAAGGAAGAACTTGTGTTCGAGTTGAACGGGCGGATCGCCCTGGTGTCCGGTGCAGGTCAAAGCGTCGGTGAAGGAATCGCGAAAGTGCTTGCACGTCAGGGTGCGACGGTAATCGTGAACGATCTGATCGCGACCCGAGCCGAGAAGGTGGCGGCCGGGATCGTCGAGGAAGGAGGCAAGGCCATCGCACGGGCATTCGACGTCACCAATTTCGATGCCACGTTGGAGGCTGTCCGGTCCGCCGAAGCCGAGCTGGATGGCCGGGTCGACATCCTGGTGAACAATGCCGGCGTCGCCGAGGGACGGATCGCCAAGCCGTTCCGTGAACTGAAACCGCAGGAGTGGGCACCGTCGATCGACCTCAATATCTACGGCGCGATGAACTGCATCAAGGCCGTACTCGACGGGATGTGCGACTCCGGATGGGGCCGCATCGTGCAGATCTCGTCCGGTTCGGCCCGAACCGGACAGAACATCAATGTGTCGATGTATGCGACCGGCAAGAGTGGCATCGAAGGATTCATCCGACACCTCGCGGCCGAAACCGGGCAGTACGGTGTGACGGCGAACATCGTTGCGTTGGGACTGCAGGCGAATCTCGTGGACAAGATGACACCGGAAATGATCGACCAACTGGTGGCGACAATTCCCATCGGCAGGCTCGGCGATCCGATCGAGGTCGGTGCCTTCTGCGCGTATCTCGCCTCGAACGAGGCCGGCGGCATGACCGGGCAGACCCTGGACTTCAACGGCGGATCACAGACCCGATGACCGGGCCGGGCACCGCTTCGCCTGCCGGAACTACTATGTCGCTCACCGCGATCCGGGTGGCGGATTTGCAAAGGTCTGTCGAGTTCTACACCGCCGGATGTGGATTTGCTCTGGAGCGTGAGTTCTCAACCGACCTCTTCGACGCGATGATCCTGCGAGCCGGGACGGCCGGAATCGAGTTGCTCAGACCACGCGACGCCGCCGCCGCGCCCGATCACGGCAACATGTTCGCGAAGATGGTGGTCAACACCCGTGACGTCGACGGTCTCGTGGCACTCGCGTGCGCGCACGGCGGTACGGCAGAGATGCCGGTCACGGAACTGGAGGCGTTCGGCGGCATGGTTGTCGGATCGGTGCGCGACCCAGACGGCCACCTCATCGAGGTCGTTGGTCGCAGATGATCGGACATGACGCCGACCACTGAGTGGGACGGCGTACGTCCCCGTCGAAGGCCGCGATTTACGGTTGCGAAGAATCTGACGCAACGCAGCAATGAGGTGGGCTCGAGGTTGTCCGACGCGCCGGCCTCGGTGGAACAATTGGAATTCGGCTTCGGCCTCGTATTGACATAGTCTCCCGGACCGCGGTGCTGCGTCCTCGCGTACCGCGGTCTGGGTTATCAGCGTCCGGTTGGGCGACATCCCATGTGCGTGGCCGGGCGGCCGCGGAGTCCGCCGCCTCGCGGCGGTCGTTCCCCCTGCCGCAGCCCCGACGACGGGTCGGCCCGTCTGAGCATTACCGCAATTGCGACTGCGAGCGAGGATCGCTCCACCGAGCGGACGACGTGATCGTCGGCAATCCACAGGTCCGGGATGGAATCGGCGATATGGGATATCAGTGCGACGCGAGATCAGCGGCGACGCACCGGTCCCAAATCTCCCGCGCGGCCACCCGTGCTGGACCTACCAGCTTTCGGTAGTCCAGTGAGGTGACCGGAGCGCACACCGAAAGGCCCGCGAGATTACCGTAGATGTGGTCGGGCGGCCCGATCGAGACCCCGACGCAGCCGATACCGGCGAAGGCCTCGCCACGGTCGAACGCGGCGCCACGGTCGCGGGCCTGTGCGAACTCTGTGTCCAGTTGGGCGCGTGAGGTGATGCTGTGCGGGGTGCGCCGCACCAATTCGCCGTCACTGTCGTCTTGGAGTAGCTGCCGAGGGCGGGCTCCCTGGGACATGTCGGAGAATGCCATGATCACCTTGCCCACCGCGGTCAGGTGGCCGGGTATCCGCTGGCCCACAGCCGTTGGTGTCGGCCCGGAAGCCCGGCCGTTGAACTTCGCCAGGTAGACGGTGTCCCCATGATTGAGTACGGCAAGCTGGATGGTCATCCCGGTGCGCTGGGCAAACGCATGCATCACCGGTCGGGCTCCCTTCAGGAGCCGGTTCTGGTTCAGTGCAGCCTGGCCCATCTCGTAGGCCTTCACACCGAGTTCGTAGGTCTGCTCGGGCGAGCGGGCGAGCCACCCGGCTTGGGCGAGCTGGTCGAGGAGACGATGGACTGACGAGCGTGGTAGCCCGGTTCGGGCGGTCACCTGGGCCAAGGTCAACGGACCCGCACCGTTGAAGGTCTCCAGAACCAGGGATACACGCTCGACTACCGACACCGGTGAGTCGTCGGTGTGCGTTGTTCTCACTCAACCTCCCGCTTCACGCCACCTCAGTGTGTGACTGTAGTCACGGTACTCCCGGTACGAAGTCCGCATCAAATAGGCCCGGGAGCCTCAGCGGCGCCAGAGCACATCGAGGCCGACGCACCGCACTCTGCCGACCCCTCGGGCTCCGTGATGTACTCGTCTGCTGAATCGGATCACGGGGGAGTTCGGCGGCTGCAAGCCGCTCGACGAGTAGACCCCGATCGTCGGAGAAACCGACTGTCTCCAACCCGCGCGCCCGGGCGGCGGGTTGACCACGTAGTCGCCTGACCCGGTTGCGAAAACTTGTCCCACTCAGTCGGAGATGTACCTCACTATCGGTCGGCTACTTGCCAAGCTGGTCAGAGTGCGACGAGATATGCGGTCGCGACCAGCTGAACGGTAGTGCATCGAGGACGACCACGGGGCCCGCCCACACGACTGTGCGGGCGGGCCGAACGGCGGTCTGCCAGCGCCACGATGATGACATTTGGCGTCCCCACCCGCGGGAAGGCGAGGAGGCCGTCGGACGGGGCCACCCGCGCTACGAGCCCTTTCCTGCACGTACTTTGACGCTCCAACGCACGATCACCCGGAGAAGGATGTGGATGTTGTGACAGTCCAGGACAACGATTTCGATGCAGTCGTCGTCGGAGCTGGGATCTCCGGCTTGTACGCGGTCTACAAGCTTCGTCAGCGGGGTATGCGCGTACACGGGTTCGAATCCGCCGAAGGCGTCGGCGGCACGTGGTACCACAACCGATACCCGGGTGCGCGATGCGATGTCGAGAGCATCGACTACTCATACTCCTTCGACGAGGAACTGCAACAAGAGTGGACGTGGACCGAGCGATTCGCTACTCAGGACGAGATTTTGCGGTACCTCGAGCACGTAGCCGATCGGCACGATCTGCGCTCCGCGTACGACTTCCTGACCCGGGTGACCTCAGCGACGTATGACGAGGAGACCACGCGGTGGTCGATCACAACGGACACCGGTCAGAACGTGACCGCTCGCTTCTGCGTGCTCGCCACCGGCGTGCTGTCCGCAACCAACAAGCCGGACATCCCAGGGCGCGATACATTCGGCGGCGCCACCTACCACACCGGCGAATGGCCGCACGAACCAGTTGACTTCGCGGGCAAGCGAGTCGGTGTCATCGGAACGGGTTCGTCGGGCATCCAGTCGATCCCGGTGATCGCCGAAGAGGCGGCCGAGGTTTTCGTGTTCCAACGCAGCCCGAACTACTCGATTCCCGCCGGCAACCGACCCCTCACCGGCGAGTACATCGCCGAGGTGAAGGCGAATTATGCCGAGCGACGGCGACTGTCGCGGATGAGCGGCGGTGGCACACCGAACAGCGCATATCCAAAAGGCGCTCTGGAGGTGGACGCCGAGGAGCGCAGGCGGGTCTACGACGAATGGTGGCAGCGTGGCGGCTACCTCTTCGCCAAGGCGTTCCCTGATCAGACGATCAGCCAGGCGGCAAACGACACCGCGCGGGAGTACGTCGAGGCCAAGATCCGCGAGATGGTCACCGACCCGGACATCGCCGATCAGCTGGTCCCCACCGACCATCCCATCGGCACCAAGCGGATCGTCACCGACAACGGTTATTTCAAGACCTTCAATCGCGGAAACGTCACCTTGGTGAATCTACGTCGAACGCCGATAACCGAGATCACCGAAGCCGGTGTGCTGACCACCAACTCGTTCTACGGCCTCGACATGCTAGTCTTCGCGACCGGATTCGACGCGATGACCGGCTCCCTGTCACGTATCGATATCCGGGGACGCGCCGGCCGGAACCTCCGCGACGAGTGGTCCGCAGGTCCGAGAACCTACCTCGGACTGAGCGTAGCCGGCTTCCCCAACATGTTCATTCTCGCCGGCGCAGGCAGCCCCAGCGTCTTGGCGAACATGGTTCTGATGGCAGAGCAGCATGTGGATTGGATTTCGAACTGCCTGGACTACCTCGACGAGCACAACATCGAGACGATCGAGGCAACCGATGAATCCGTCGACGAATGGGTTGCCGAGTGCAACGAGAAGGCTGCCGGCACATTGTTCCCGACTGCCGACTCCTGGTACATGGGCGCAAACATTCCAGGAAAACCACGCGTGTTCATGCCCTACATAGGCGGATTCGGTAACTACAACACGATCTGCGCCGAGGTGGCCGCCGCCGGATACAAGGGCTTCGAACTCGGGGAGCGGCGCGTGGACGTGGACCAATGAACGCGAGACGGCACCATGGCGACGATCAGTGTGGGTTGTTCCACATCAGCGAGAAGAAGGGAATCTGGCCGAGATGAGTAAACGGCGAAGTGACCTGCATCCGGAGGTCGAGGCGATGCTCTCATCGCTGGAGGTGTTTCCAGATGTAACCCAGCACCGTGCCGCGGACCTGCGGGACATGATCGTCTCGCGTCGACTGCCGTTGACACGACAGCCGGAGATGCGCAAAGTCGACGATCTCGTGATTGAGGGACCTGGTGGTGCTCTCGCGCTTCGCGTGTACGCGCCCTACCGCGACGAGTCGGTGCTACCGGTAGTCGTGTTCGCGCACGGTGGGGGATTCGTCTTCTGTGACCTGGACAGTCATGACGAGTTTTGCCGATCGATGGCTGATGCGGTGGGAGTTGTCGTCGTCGCCGTCGACTACCGTCTAGCACCAGAGCACCCCGGTCCCGCAGCGATGGAGGACGTCTACTGCGCGCTGAACTGGGCCGCAGAGAACATCTCCGCGTATGGAGGCGATCCGGAACAGATTGCGGTGGCCGGCGACAGCGCCGGTGGGAACCTGGCGGCAACGGTGTCCCTTGCCGCTCGCGATCGCGGCGGCCCAAAAATCGTGGCGCAGATTCTGCTGTATCCGGTGATCGACGACGATTTCTCGACCGAGTCCTACGAACTCTACGGGGAGGGTTACTACAACACGACCAGGGCGATGCGCTGGTACTGGAAACAGTACGCACCGCACGGCACAGACGACCCGTACTTGGTGCCGAGCAAGGCCGATTCGCTCGCTGGACTACCTGCCGCGGTCGTGGCGACAGCAGAACTCGATCCGCCGTGCGCGGCGGGGGAGATGTATGCGAAGCAACTCGCCGCGGCGGATGTTCCGGTCACGGAGTATCGGTTCGACGGACTGTTCCACGGGTTCCTGACCTTTCCGGCGCTCTCATTGACAGGGCCTGCGCGCGCGCGCCTGTGGCGGATGATGCGGGAAGTGCTGACCCTTCCGGCCGCGTCGAATTACCGATCCCATTGAGCGGACTGCGCCCACCCGCCCGGCTGTGGCACCGCCGACCATGAAGTACCCATGCGAACCGGAGCACAGCGAAATGACAGAGGTGGTCATGACACAGAGTTTGGCGGGTAGAACCGCCCTCCGTTCGACCACCCCAAGCCCGTCGGTGAGAGACGGGGAAGCGCGGGTGTTGGAGGGCACGCTGGATGAAACCGTCACCGCAATCGAGGGCTGCGGGGACCGCGCCGTCGCGATCCCCGCCGACCTCGAGGACCGCCACCAGCGTGACAGCCTTATCGACAAGGTGGCCGATGCGGGCGATGGTATCGACATCCTGGTCAACAATGCGGGCTTCGCCGACTACAGTCCGATCGAGTCGATGAGCACCACAACCTTCGATCGCACTGTCGAGCACTACCTCACAGTGGGCCCGTCGACGGCCATCATGACGCCGGGTGCTGCCGCACTACTACCAGAGGGATACGAAACCGAACCGGTCGAGTACCTCGCCCAAACCGTGCTCGAGATGGTGACATTGCCGGCCGCGGAACGTACCGGACTGCTTGCCTTCAGTCTGCACTTCCCCTATGCCTCGGAGACTCCCGTAATGACGCTCGACGGACGATCCGAATTGCCCCGGCGTGAGCCGCCCGCGTGGACGAACCCCAACATTAAACCGGAAGTGCTGTGATGACTGCCTTTGCACGAGAGCGGTTCTCCCACGGGACCGCAGTGGTGACCGGGGCTGCGGCCGGTATCGGTGAAGGACTGGCCAGGCATCTCGCCAGCCTCGGCATGCTGGTGGTCGTCGCCGATATCGACGCGGATCGAGCAAGGAGCGTCGCGGTAGATATCGAGGAGCGTGGCGGGCGTGCCGAGGGCTACGGCCTGGACGTCGGCGACGCCGCAGCTGTGCATGCGATGGCCGCAGACATCTTCGAACGGCACGGCAGCGTCGAGCTGCTGGTCAACAACGCGGGCATCGAATCGGCCGGCCTGCAGTGGCAGATCGACACCGACCGGTGGCGACGACTCATGCAGGTCAACGTGGACGGTGTGTTCTTCTGTATCAAGTCATTCGTGCCACGCATGATCGAGGTGGGCACACCATCATGCATTGCCAACCTGTCCTCGGTCGGTGGCCTCAACCCGGTCGCCGTTCAATCTCCCTACATTGTCAGCAAGTTCGCGGTACAGGCGATGACCGAGTGCCTGCATCAAGACCTGTCGATTGTCGGCGCCCCGATACAGGTGAGTGTGGTCGTGCCGCACTCGATCCGAAGTGACATCTTCCTGGCTGCGCAACGCGAGGCGCCGACCGAGAACCCCACCGCCAACGCGGTGTTCGCCGCGATGCAGCGGGACAACGCCGACAAGGGCCTCGACCCGCTGGTCGCGGCCGAGTATATGGTCGAACAGATCGCTCGCGGAGACTTCTGGATACTCTCGGACGACGAGATGTGTACAGCCGCTGCCACTCGCCGAGGTGAACAACTCCTCACCCTCAGCCCACCCCCGAACCCACGTGACATGCTCGCCCGGATGGGCGTACCACTCCCGGAAGGTGCCTCATGACCGAGACCATCGCTGCAGGCCTCGCCGTCCCCTCGGACCGAGACGCTCAGCTGTACAACGCGATCGCCGAGAGCGATCCGGCCCCGCTGCTCATGGCGCTGGTTCACGCGACCGGTGACACCGGACTGCTCGACGAGTTCGGTGCGCGCCTCACGATCGAAGAACCCGGCAACCATTACCGCACCGGCATCCGGCCGACCGCGCCGCCAGGAATCTATCCCGAAGATGTCGCCGAGGACATCCGGATCCGCGCCCGGGAGATCCTGACTCCGGACGTCGTGGCCGAGCTGGGGGTACCCGATGACGAGCTGTTCGTCCGGATGGCCACCGTGTGCACAAGCCAACGCGTGGACGCCGAGTTCGCCCCCATCCTGCTGGAGCAGGCAGGGTTCACGAAAAATCGTCGCCACGTCCCCGTGACAGTCGCGCCGCCTGCCGATTTCGACGTGATCGTGATCGGTGCCGGGATCGTCGGCATCAACGCTGGCATCAAGCTGGGAGAAGCGGGGTTCAGATACACCATCATCGAGGAACGCGAAGACGTCGGCGGTACCTGGTATCGCAACACCTACCCCGGTGCGGCCGTGGACACCCCGAGCCACTACTACTCGTACTCGTTCGAGCTCAACCCGAACTGGTCCAAGTACTACCCGACCGGTCCCGAGTATCAGAACTACCTGCTGGACGTGGTCGAGAAGTACCGGTTGCGTGAGCACATCAGGTTCCGTACACGTGTGCTGTCGGCCAGATGGCTCGACGACGAGCATCGCTGGGAGGTGGTGACCGAGGATGGTGAGGGCTCGGTCGTCCGACACCGCGCCCGTGCGGTGATCACCGCGATGGGAATGCTCAACGCGGCCAACATTCCCGAGGTCGACGGGCTGGACTCATTCGCAGGGCGTGTGGTGCACACCGCGGAGTGGGACAGCGACCTCGACCTCAGCGGCAAGCGAGTGGTCGTGCTCGGAACGGGGTGTACGTCGGTCCAGGTCGTCGCGAACATCGTCGACCAGGTCGAAGCGCTCGATGTCGTCGTTCGCAGCCCGCACTGGCTGGTTCCGGAGAAGGCCGTATCCGGTGATGTGACCGAGGGCGAGAAATGGGCGCTCGCCAATCTTCCTTTCTACGACAGATGGTTTCGACTACGGTCATACTGGTTTGCATCCGACAACCTATATCCGCTTCCCCGCATAGACAAGGAATGGGCTGCCACCCACCTGTCCGCGTCGCCGGCCAACGACATGGTCCTGCGCACGGCGCAGGAGTACCTGCAGACGAGTTTCACAGATCGGCCCGATCTGATCGCGAAACTCACCCCGGACTTCCGTCCGTACGCGAAGCGGATCGTCAAGGATCCGGGGTTCTTCGCGGCACTCAACCGCGAACACGTGTCATTGCACCGCGCGTCGTTCGAGAAGGTCACGCCGGAAGGGGTTTATACGACGGAGGGCGCCTTCATCCCGGCGGATGTGATCATCCTTGCGACCGGATTCAAGCTCCAGTTCACCACCTCGATCGAAATTGAAGGCCGCGACGGAAGAACGCTGTCCGAGGTATGGAACGGCGGGGACGACCCCCGTGCGTACCTGGGTGTCCAGGTGGCGGGATTCCCGAATCTCTTCATCACCGCAGGACCCAATTCGGCGCCGAACCATGGGGCAGGGCACAATATTCTGAGCGAAGAGCATGTTCACTACATTGTCGAGTGCCTGCAATATCTGCTCGAGAACGGACACGATGCGATGGACGTCCGGCAGGATGTGCTTGACACGTACAACCGCAAGGTCGATGCGGCGCTCGACGACACAGTCTGGGTTCATCCGGGTGCGGAGGTCAATGGCTACTACCGCAACAGTTCGGGGCGCGCGATCGTGCCCTGCCCGTGGCGCCTAGTCGACTACTGGACGATGCTGCGGGAACCGAATCCCGACGACCTGACCTTTATCGGCAGGCGGGCAGAGGGCCGCAGGGAAGCGAGCGCGCGATGACCACACGGAACATCTCCGCATTGCCTCGACGGCATAAGGTCGACCTACTCGTAATAGGCTCCGGAACGGGTCTGGCCGCTGCGCTCACTGCGTCCGAGGAGGGCCTTTCCACGCTCGTGGTGGAGAAGTCCCCCTACGTCGGCGGCTCCACCGCGCGTTCGGGTGGTGCCTTCTGGGTTCCTGGAAACCCGTTGCTAGCCGCGAAACAACCCGACGACGACCGTGCCACTGCCTCGACCTATGTACGTTCGGTCGTCGGTGATACGGCGCCGGCGGAGCGGGGCGAAGCTTTCCTGGACAACGGATCGGCGACCATCGAAATGCTGTCGCGGACGACGCCGATGAGGTTCATGTGGGCGGAGGGCTACTCGGACTACCACCCGGAAGTGCCCGGTGGCTCGGCGGTCGGACGTACGTGTGAGTGCAAGCCATTCGATGTCGCCCAACTCGGTGCACATCGCTCCCGGTTGCGGCCCGGTCTGTTGGAGGCCGCGGGGCTGCCGATGCCGGTGACCGGCGCAGACTACAAGTGGCTCAACCTGATCACAAGCGTGCCGCGAAAAGCGTTGTGGCGCGCCGGCAAAGCGCTTGCGAAGGGAGTCGGTGGCCTTGCGCTGCGGCGCGAGTACGTCGCCGGAGGGCAGGCGCTGGCGGCCGGGCTGTTCGCCGGCGCGATCCGAGCCGGTGTCCCAATTTGGACGAACAGTCGACTGCTGAGTCTCACCGTCGAGGACGGACGGGTTACCGGTGCCCTGGTAGACAATGCGGGAATCCTGATCGAAGTAGTAGCCAGGCGCGGCGTGATTCTGGCCGCCGGAGGCTTCGACCACGACACCGAGATGCGACGAAAGTTCCAGTCTCAGAGCCTGGCTGAAGGGGTAAGTCTTGGTTGCGACGCGAACACCGGTGACGCGATCAAGCTGGGGCAGGAGGTAGGCGCAGCTGTAGGACTGATGGATCAAGCGTGGTGGTTCCCCGCCGTCGCGGCGCTCCCGGGCGGTCAGGCATCCGTTCTGCTGGCCGAACGCTCATTGCCTGGGTCGTTCATCGTAGATAAGACAGGTCGCCGATTCATCAACGAGGCCATCGACTACATGTCGTTTGGGCAGCGGGTCCTCGAACGTGAGCGAGTAGGTGACCCTGTGGGGGACATGTGGATGATCTTCGACCAGAAGTATCGCAACAGCTACATCTTCGCAGCAGGAGTCTTCCCGCGGCAGCCGTTACCTCAGTCCTGGTATGACAACGGCATCGCGTTCCAAGCCGACCGTCCGGCGGATCTCGCGCGCGCGATCGGTGTGCCCGTCGATGAGTTCGTTGCGGCGTTAGGAGGGTTCAACTCCGCCGCCGAGATGGGTGTCGACCACGCTTTCAGTCGCGGTGCCAGCGCGTACGACCGATATTATGGAGATCCATCGATCACACCGAACCCCAACCTGCGCCCGCTCCGGCATGGTCCGTTGTACGCCGTGCGGATGGTGCTCAGCGATCTGGGCACGTGCGGTGGGCTCGTCGCCGACGAACGGGCTCGGGTGCTCCGTGAGGACGGCACCGTAATCGAAGGGCTGTACGCGACCGGTAACACGGCCGCCAATGCTTTCGGTGCCACCTATCCAGGTGCGGGTGCCACCATCGGCCAGGGACTGGTGTACGGGTACATCGCAGCCCGGGATGCCGCAGCGTGCTGACCGGACGGTCGATCGAGCCCGCGATTGTCGAACCACCCGCACACCCGTGTGCGTTTGGTCGGGAACACGCGGGCGACCGACCCGATGCAGTGAGTCCGCCGCGCCACTGGGCTTCCCAGCCGTCTTGCCCAGGCAGAGAACTTCCCCGTAATTTACGATACATCCGTGATCAATGCGGCCGGCTTGATAATTCGTGCACCGTCTGCTGCTTCTTCCGCGGGCGTGGGTATCGACTCGGACACGAGGTTTACTCCTGGGTGAGGCGGGGGACCTACCCCGTTTGGAATTCACGGTGGTCGAACGCGATTCACGTGCGACCGACGGGACAGGATTCAGGGTGACGAGCATCGAACCAGTCAACAAGGTCGCATACTGCGACGCACCCAGCAATAGCGTGCCCACTGAGTGGCACTTTTCAGGACGTATAAGGGTGCGCGCTCGAGAAAACACAAACATTGTCGCCCGTAGCGTCGGTCCATGACGAGAAGACGCGTGAGCGCAACACCGGGACGTCGAGCCACGGAATCAACACAGCTGCGACAGGGGACAAGTCGGTCAAAGACACGGCAGGAAAACCTCTTCCGCTCGATGAGTAGTCACTTTCTGGATCCAAACGCTTCAACTGAATAGACCTGCGGCCTTGCGCTGGGGTGTGGCGTGGGACGTTCATCCGTATAAACCCGTCGTCGGACACCGCTTTCGTTCCGTCCTCTTCAATGAGCAGACCTCACCATTTGCCGAACCTCGGCGGCATCCAGGCCAGTTCCCTGGCATACTCTGCCTACGGCACCCTCGCCGGTCTTGCTTTCAGTGCGGCGGCCCATCTGGCGAGCAGTGCGTCAGCTCGCTCTCTCATAGCGCCCCACACGCAAGAAGTTCGAAATGCCCTCCCATCCTCCGGGACACCCCGTTTCGCAGCGGCTGCTGGAATTGCAATGCTGGTCAACGCGACGGACGAGATTTGTCGCGATCGTCCGATCAGGAGGCACGGTGACTCTCACTGGGACTGAGGACCCGCTCCGAGGAATCGACGCGGAGCTCCGCTGGAGCGCTACGCACCCATATGGCACGGTCCGGACTGTTGCGCGATCACGCTGGCGAAACGTCACAACCCGCGTGGTGCGGTATTTTCCTGCGAATGAACAACGTACTCGAGCGGTTCCCGCCGCGCGCACTGTGGCCCGCACGACACGATCGACGTGTCCAGCACGACCTACCAGTGTCCGCCGAGGGCCTCGTCGCGTTGTGATGTCCCGAACGGTGCAGTGCAAGTGATGTTCTGAAATATCGAACCTTGATGTGAAACCTGTGTGTGGACGGAAGGACCTTCAGCAGTGATTGAGATCAAAGAGCTCGGCTGTGTTCGCCTGCTCGCCCCCGCCATGGACCGGTGGCGGAATTTGGCGTTCGTCACGTTCCCCGCTGGGGTGGAGACGGTCGATGTCACGCACTGAGTCTGTCCAGGCGGCCGGAGGAGGTTCCACGGCTCCGGTGCTCTCTCCGTCGGAGCTTGTGGGCCTGTCACTTGGAACCCGCGTTGTCACCTACGACGAGACTGACGCGATCCTCTATGCACTTGCAGTGGGCGCTGCAGCCGAGGACACCGACTACACCTACGAGCGAGGTCTGCGGGTATTGCCGACCTTCGCGCTGCCGCTCGGACTCTGGACGGCCGACGCCGCGTCCGCGGCCGGCGCGTTCGTACCGGCGGAGGCGTTGCACGGGGCACAGTACTTGAGCCTGCGTTCGCCTTTGCCGGCGGCGGGCCAGCTGAGTATTTCCGGAAGCATTGCGGCAGTGTGGGATACCGGTCGGTCCGCGCTGATCGATGTTCTCGCGGAATGCGAGGAGTTCTCGGCCATCTACTCGATCATCTTGCCGGGTAAAGGCGGATTCGGCGGGGAGCGCAAACCTCGGAGGACACCGGTTGTTGCGGAGACCGATATGGATGTGACGACTGAGTTCGACACGAATCCAAGCCAGGCGGCCCTCTACCGACTGACTGGCGACCGTCATGCGATCCACATCGACCCGGTTGCCGCGCGAGCGGCGGGATTCGATCGGCCGATTCTGCACGGACTGTGCACCCTCGGCGTGGCGGCGCGTGAGGTGGCGTCGGCGAGCGACCGGCGTCCCGACGAGCTTCGTGAGCTCTCGGCACGGTTCGTCTCGCCGGTCAAACCGGGCGATCGACTGGCTACGACGTGTCGGACGAGTGCCGCCGATGCCGGCTCTGTTGCGAAGTTCGTTGTGTCAGTTGTTGAAAGAAACGTTCTAGCAGACTGTTTCGCGACCTTCGTGCGTTGAGTTGGTTTCAACGCTCCTGAGTATGAGCGAGCGCCGTCGATGCGTGCTCGCAGAAACCGATCCGGTGGCGAACGCAGTGGACAGTCGTATTGTAAGGGACCTGGTAGTAACGATCCGGCGATAGCCGACGCACAGTGGACGCGTCGGCTATCGCCGCTTTTCGTGCTACGCGGCGCCCACCCTGTCGAGGGGAGCCTCCTGCGGATACTCGGCCGGAGCCATTGCATACGCCTGATTGGCGATGCTGATGAACGTTCGATCCACGAGTGGATCGGTGGGTTCCTCGAAGGAAACACCCCGCGAACGCATGTCGTCGATCAGCATGTTCAGGGCTGTCTCGATAGTCAGGTCATCGGTGTGCTCGAGATACTGCGTGAGGTCGGCGCGGTCGTCGAAGACGTGTGCGCTGTAGTGGAAGAGGAATCGCATGTCGGCGTTGTGATACCGGGCGATCTCGGTGCCGTCGTTGCGAATCACCCATTCGTCATCGCCCTCGCCTGCGATCAGCGAGTTCAATTGCAGACCACGAACCTTGCGCCGATCACGTGGGCCGTTCGCCTCGCCGCGGTGGTACATCTTCTCGTTGTCGGTGAGCAAGCCACTGTTCCAGAACGGCGGCGCGAACCGCCTGGGTGGCAGGTCAGGGCCGTCGGGCCAATAGGTGAAGCCCCCGTCGATCGCGGAGTCGTAGTAGTACGCAATGACCTGGCCCGCCTTGACTGACCACCGGTCGAACAAGCCGGACTTCGCCATCACGCTGATCAGCCAAAGCGGTGTGTTGTTCAGATTGATCCCGCGCCAGCTTGCCCCGTCGAAGTGGCCCGCGTCGAAGCTGTGTGCGGGTGGGCGAAGGTTGAACAGGAAGGTGTGCGGCACTGCATATTGCGCACCGTGCATCCCCTTGATCATGTCAAGCAGCTTACGGCTGAAGTAGATGTCGTGAGCCTCCTGCTCGTACGCCACTCCGTAGTTGCCGAGGTACCCGCGGAATGTCGGGGTCAGGAGGTCTGACAGCTCCAGCTTGACGCTCGGGTCCAGGTCTTTCGGGCCCGATACGGCCATGTACTCCTCCGCCGATGTGAAGTGATGCGCGACGGTTAGCTGCCAGGGGCCGTTATTGCGAACTACATCGAAGAGAAGCTTCTCCTCTTCCGTGGTGTAGATGTCGGTGACGTACTTTGGTGGAACGAGGGGGGTCATTGGATGACGCGATGAGTTTGCCATAGGTGTTTCCTGTCTTGGTGTTCGGCTATCGAGATGACGAGAGAGCAGTTGGGTGACGCGATCGGTGCCCATCGACTATGGAGCTTCGATCAGCGGAAAGTGGCAGGCGACGTAGTGCTGTGGACCAACCTCACGGATCTCTGGTTCGGTTTCGGCACACAATGAGGTGGCTCGCGGGCAGCGTGTTCGGAACCTGCAGCCCGACGGTGGATCATGCGGCGAAGGAAGGTCACCCGAGAGGGTGAGGGTACTTGGCTTCACATCAGGGTCCGGTTCGGGCGCTGCGGAGAGCATCGCGGCGGTGTACGGATGTGCAGGCTCCGCGTAGAGCAGGTCGGGATCGGCGACCTCGCAGATCTTTCCGAGATACATCACAACCACACGGTCGCTGATGTTCTTCACCACCGCGAGGTCATGTGCGATGAAGAGCAATGTGAGCCCGTACCTGTTCTTCATGTCCTCGAGCAGATTCAGGATCTGGGCCTGAACCGACACGTCGAGAGCCGAGACCGGTTCGTCGCAGATCACCACTTCGGGCTCGACGACCATTGCACGTGCGATCGAGATTCGTTGGCACTGACCGCCGGAGAATTCGTGCGGCCGTCTGTCTCCGGCAGTTTCCGGATCGAGGCCGACAATGTCCATCATCTCGTCGACCATCGCGGCTCGCTCGGCCTTGCTGCGGCCGCCGGCGACCTCGAGGCCCTCCGCGACGATGTGCCGGACCTTCCGCAGCGGGTTCAGGGACGAGATCGGGTCCTGGAAGATCATCTGCACCGGCCGCCGGGCAGATCTCAGCGCACGCGGCGACAGCGACGTGAGGTCGTCACCCATGAACAACACTTCACCCGAGGTGGGTGAGGGTAGCTGCATGACCGCCTTGGCGAGAGTCGATTTGCCGCACCCGGATTCGCCGACAAGACCGAGTGTCTCGCCCCGCAGGATGTCCAGGCTCACCCCGGAAACGGCGTGAACTCTGCCTGAACTCCCGGTGTCGTATTCGACCACGAGGTTCCTGACGCTCAGCACCACATCCGGTGCGTCGTGCTCGCGCAGGTGTGCAGTTCCAGTTCCTGCCATTCAGACCACACTCCTCGAGTCCACAGGAAGTCCAGCTGCCGACATGCCATCCGCCGCGTTAGTTGTATGAGCTGTGTTGCCTTCGGGGGTTCCGACGGGATAGAAGCATGCGAGGCGGTGCCCCACACCGGCGCTCTGGGCGTCGACCAGTCGCGGCGTCTCGGCCAGGCACCGTGGTCTGGCATGCGGGCATCGAGGTGCGAACGCGCACCCGGGCGGGGGATCGATTACCGTAGGAGGGCGCCCTGGAATCGCTTCGAGTCTTGTGTGGCTCGGGGCGGCGATTCGAGGGATCGACCGGAGCAGGGCACGGGTGTAGGGGTGGCGCGTAGCACGAATCAGGTCCCTGGTCGGTGCCACTTCGACTACCCGGCCGGCGTACATCACCGCAATCTCGTCGGTCCTGCCGGCAACGACGCCGAGATCGTGCGTAATGAGGATCATCGCCATCTCGTTCTCGCGTTGCAGCCGAGCGAGCAGCGTCAAGATTTGGTGCTGAACCGTCACGTCGAGCGCGGTGGTCGGCTCGTCGGCGATGAGCAGCCGCGGCGAACAGGCCAGCGCCAACGCGATGACGACTCGTTGACGCATGCCGCCCGACAGATTGTGCGGGTACTGAGCGAGGCGTTTGCGTGGCTCCGGAATACCGACCCAGGTGAGCAGTTCCTCTGCTCGGGTCAACGCTTCGGCCTTGCTGAGCTTCAGGTGCTGTCGAAGGGTCTCGGTGAGTTGCGCGCCGATCGTGAGGACAGGGGTCAGGGACGTCATCGGATCTTGGAACACCATTGCGATCCGCGACCCCCACAGGGCGCGCGCTTCGGCGGGATCGAGCGTTGAAATGTCGCGTCCCTCGATCTGAATTCGTGAGCCTGGGCGGACCGAACTGTTGGGCGGAAGAATATTCATCACCGCTCGTGAGAGCACCGACTTACCCGATCCGGATTCGCCGACGATGCCGAGTGTCTTGCCGGCCGCGACGTCGAGATCGATACCGTCGACCGCACGAACCATTCCGCGGGGTGTGTCGAACCACACCTTGAGGTCGCAGATCGAGAGTGCGGATACTGTCGGCTCCACTGGTGTCTGAACCGCCGACGAACCCTTCCTTCCCAGAGATCTCACAGTGACGACTCCCGTCCGATTCGGTCACGAGCCCAGTCGCCGGTCAGGTTGAGCGCGAGCACCGTGAGGAGGAAGAACAATCCCGGCACGAGCACTAGCGAGGGATCCTCGTACAGGCTCTCCCGTCCCGCCGCGATCATTCCGCCCCAGCTCGGTGCGGGTGGAGGGACTCCGAGACCGAGGAAGCTGAGCGAACCCTCGGCCACAACCAGCGACGCGGCCACGACAATTGCGAACGAGAACACAGGAAGCAGGACGTTGGGGAGTATTTCTCGAAACAAGATGCGGAAGGTGCTCGATCCCAAAGATTTCGAGGCGATGACGAATTCCCTGTTGGCGAACGCGATGGTGCTAGCCCGTGCAATGCGTGCGAATGTCGGAACTCCGACCAGACCGAGCCCGAACGCCAGCGTGCCGATACTGGGTTCCATGACGGCAACCAACGCGATCAACAGAATCAGCGGGGGAAACGCAAGGACAGTGTTGGTTCCGAGGTCGAATGTCAGATCGACGCCGCCGCGGAAGTAGCCGGCGACCAGGCCGAGCGCCGTTCCAACGACCAGGGCGAGAAGAGTAGCGCCGATTGCGACCGCCAGCGAGATCTGGGCACCGTGGATTACACGGCTCAACTGATCCCGCCCGAGCTGATCGGTGCCGAGGATGTGAGAGGCATGCTCGAACGGGGGGAGCGAGTACTGATCGGTGATCGCGTCCGGCGGCGAAATCGGAAGAACCGAGGCGAGTACTGCGGCAAGTACGATCCCGATCAACCAGATCGCACCGAGGAGTGCCCCGACGTTGCGGCGCTTACGTCGCCGACTGGACGTTGCCGTGGGTGTCGCGTCGGACGGGACGGCTGATGGCATGGATTCAGTACCACGAGTTCCACCGTCGCCGCGTGGGTGTCGAGTCGGTGTCTCGATGGGTGTGCTCATGACGATCTCACTCTCGGGTCGAGCAGCGGGTACGCCAAGTCGACGAGCGCGTTGATCAGCACGTATCCGACTGCGACCAACAGGACGATGCCTTGCACGAGCACGTAGTCCCGGGAATTGATCGCGTTGAGCACGAGCGATCCCAGTCCGGGAAGAGCGAACAGCGACTCGATGATCACCGTTCCGCCGATCAGCCGCCCCATAGCTACACCGAGAACGGTGAGAAGTGAGAAGGCGGACGGCCGCAGGGCATGGACGAAGAGAATTCGACCCGTCGGAACGCCTCGGGCACGGGCCGACAGCACGAAGTCCTGCTGAAGTGTCGCCACCATGTCGTTGCGGAGCAGTCGAACGAAGGCGACAGCCTCGATTGCGGCGAGAGTGGCTACCGGAAGGATCAGGCTGCGTAGGTGCGTGCCGAGTCCTGCGGACAGTGGCGTCCATCCAGTGACAGGCAGTGCGTGCAATGTCACCGCGAAGACGAAGACAAGCAGAACGCCCAACAGGAAGCTGGGAATCGACAGTGTTACGGAGCAGAGGAACGTCGTGATCCGATCCGCAACGCCGCCAGGCCGGTAACCGGAATACACGCCGACCGGCAGGGCAATGAGCAACGCGACCAGAATCGACAGCCCGGCCAACTCCAGCGTCACCGGGAGTCGCTCCAAGATGGCATCGGCAACCGGAACCTGGGACTGCATCGATCGACCGAGATCACCCTGCAATACGCCCCCCAGCCACTCCAGATAGCGCTCGATCAGAGGACCGTCGAGACCGAACCGTTCGGCGGCCGCTGCCCTCATTTCGGGAGTGGCACCCTCCGGAAGCAGTGTCGCGAGAGGGTCGCCGGGGATCATCTCCAGAAGGAAGAAGGTCAGGATGCTGACCAGAACCAGCACTGCGAGCAGTTTGGCGAGATAGGCAGCGAATATTCGTCTGGTCAAAGATCAGCCCACCTGTGCTGATGCGCGATGCCGACACAAGCTCGTAAACGGCGCCTCACTGTTGCCTCCACACGAGTTCGGTGCGAATCCAGTACTGGTACGCCGGCTTCACTCCGTGCGTACCGGGACGGATGAGCAGGCTCGTCTCGGACGGACGCCAGTATCGGTACGCGTTGGTCGCGATGACCTCGCGGATCGCTGTCTTGTACGCCTCCTCGATGACAGCGGGGTCACTTGCGGTGTGTGTCAGGTCCAGCGCCTGGTCGACGGTGGCGTTCGAGTAGCCAGATGCGTTTCCGGATCCTTTGGTGTGGAAAACCTTGTACAAGTTGTCTGGGTGCGCACCGCCGAGCGAGTTGAGGATCAGGTCATAGTTGCCGGACACCAACGCGCCGGCGAAGCCGGCCCCGTCGAGCGCCTTGATCTCGAGCTCGAGACCGTCCACGGCTTCCAGCTGAGCTTGAAGGAGTTCGGCGACCCGATTCAGGACCGGGCTGCCCGCCGTGGTGACGTACGACAGTACGATCTCGCTGCCGCCGTTACGGGCGCGGTACTCGTCGACGAGCCTCTGTGCGCCTTCGACGTCCTTCTCGGGCCACGTGGCTGTCTCGTCGTAAAGCGGGTCGCCCTCGGGCATGAAGTGGGTGGCGCCGGGGTCGTCGGGGAAAGCGGCGGCCCGGATCTGTTCGTTGTCGATCAACATTCCGACCGCGGTGCGGATACCAGGATCGGCGAGTGCGCCGCGGCTGCTCAGCCGCACCCCGTTGCCTCCGAGTTGCGTGGACTGGACCACATCCAAACCTGCCGACCGGCCTCGGTTGGCGTACTTCTCACTGACGACAACCATGACATCGGCCTCACCAGCCTGAAGTGCATTGAAGCGCTGGTCGTCGGCGGGAATCGTCTTGTAGACCAGCCGATCCACGTACGGACGGGGTTGATCCCAGTAGCCCGCATTGCGATCGAGAATCATCTCGGTGCCTCGGGCCCACGATCCGAAGGTGAAAGGGCCCGCGCCAACCGGCGAAGTGGCGAAGTCTGCACCCTTCTGGGTGATCGCAGTGGGCGAGCCGACGAAAGCGAGAGGCTCGGTGCGCAGGAAGGGTAGCTGATGGTTGACCTCGTTGGAGGTGACCGTGAGTGTGGTGTCGTCGACCACGCTCCACGTGATCGACTTCGCCGCAGCCATACTGGGGGAGAGGAGGCTCGGGTCGAGGGTGCGCTGCCAATTGAAGGCCACTGCCTCGGCGTTGAAGGGGGTGTTATCGGTAAAGGTCATCCCTGGACGGAGTTTGAGCGTCCAGACTTTACCGTCCCCGCTGGTGAATGATTCCGCCATCCCCGACGTGATCTCGCGGTTCTCGAGGTCGTAGTACAGCAGCGCTCCGTAGATCGCCTGACAGGGGCCGATACCGATACCGATCGCGCAGGTCACCGGGTCCACGGACTGGGCATCGGTGTTGAAGGCCAGCGTCACCGTCCCACCTCGCTGGGGGTCGCCGGCCGGTTCGCCGACGCCGGTGGGCGACCCGGCCGAGCACGAGGTGAGAAGAAGCGAAACTGCGGCAGCTGCGCTCAGTGCGGCAGCTGCGCGGATACGGATTCTCAACGGTTGACTCCTTGGTCCTCGAGAACTGTGATGACGGGCAGTACCGCGCGAGGGCGCGTCCGTCAAAGGTCCGGACTATCTCGGTCAGAACACCGACCGGCAGAATGCCTGTCTCAGATCACCTGAGGGGCGGTCTAGTCGATTAGGACATTGAATGACCTCGAGGCCAAAGGTTTTCTCCCGTTCAGTGGACAGTGGGTGCGACGCAGGGTCTCTTGGCAGGAATGAAGCCGGTGGGTGTTCGCAACGTCGAGACCGACGCCTTCGTCTTCGCCCGCAGCAGCGACTCCTGCGAGACTGGCGATCGTGTAGTTGGCGGTCGCCAGCCACTACACCTTCAGTAATCGGAGGGGGCCATAGTGCAGCTCGCCGCGTGCACAACGTGCCTTGATGCCTCGCTGCACATTTCGGAGGTCCAGTGCGCAACCGCCGATCACAGCACGACGCCCGTCGTACACCGCCCGTGAGCGGATAGCGATGACCCGGTGCTCAGCGAACGATCACCGAGTTGCCATTGTCGATGGGGGTGGCCCACCGCAGCTACCGCCCATCAGTGTTGCCGTCTGCCTTGTGTCTGCACAGGGGCTGCGTCATCGGTCGTCTCGGCCGGCCCCAGAAGGCCGTCGGCGTCAACATCGGCCAGTTCAGACTGCCCCGATCAGATCGAGTGGAGCATCGGCAGGGTAGGAGCCCGGTGCCATGTCGTACGTCCGGGTCAAGATCTTCACGAACTCGCTATCATGCATCGGGTGGGAAGATTCGTCGAATTGCACACCGCGCCGACGAAGGTCGTCCGAGAGCATCCGCAGCGCTGTGTCGAGGGTGAGGTCATCCGTGTGCTCAAAATAGCGTTTCGCGTCGGCGAGGTCCTCGAAGACATAGGCGCCGTAGTGGAACAGGAATCGCATCTCGCTGTCGTGGTAGCGGGCAATCTCTTCATCCGCGTTGCGAATCACCCATTGATCGTCGCCGGCTCCCGCGATCGTCGAATCGAGCTGCAGGCCGGGGATGGAC
Organism: Rhodococcus jostii RHA1; assembly: GCF_000014565.1. Classification (NCBI taxonomy): domain Bacteria; kingdom Bacillati; phylum Actinomycetota; class Actinomycetes; order Mycobacteriales; family Nocardiaceae; genus Rhodococcus; species Rhodococcus jostii. The sequence continues at coordinate 1,012,586 of NC_008269.1, forward strand.
CGCTTGTGCCGGGGTCCACTGGCCTCGCCACGATGGAACATCTTCTCGTTGTGAGTGACAAGCCCGCTGTTGCGGAATGGCGCTGCGAAGCGAGCGGGCGGCCGGTCCGGCCCCTCCGGCCAATACGTGAATCCGCCGTCGACGTCGGAGTCGTAGAAGAGAGCGATCACCTGGCCCGACCTGAGTTCCCATTGCTCGAACAGACCGGACTTCGCCATCACGCTCGAGAGCCAGATCGGTGTGTTGAACTTGTTCATTCCACGCCAGCTCGGGCTGTCGAAATGGCCCGCGTCATAGCTGTGAGCAGGCGCGCGAACATTGAACAGGTAGCTGTTCGGTGCCGCGTACTTCGCTCCATGCATGTCCTTGATCATGTCGAGAAGTTTGCGGTTGTAACAGAGTTCATGTGCGGCCCCTTCGAGGGGAATTCCGTAGTTTCCGAAGTATCCGCGAAACGTGGGCGTCAACAGATCCGAAAGTTCCAGCTTTCGGTCCAGATCGCGATTCTTCGGCCCGGAGACCGCCATGTACTCCTCGGCGGACGAGAAGTGTTGGGCCGCAATTAGTCGCCACGGGCCGCCGCGACGGACGATACCGAAGAGGATGTCTATCTCCTCCGGCGTGTAGATGTCTTCGACGAAACGGGGGGGAACCGCCGGCACCATGGGGTGCCGCATGGTCGTGCTCACGAGAGTTCCTTTCGGGTGGGGGTGGAGGGTCGGGCCATGCATCGACCGGCGCCGTCGGGCAGCATTGACAACTGCCAGGCTGATGTCACGATCGCGGCGCCGTCGCCGCTTGGGCGTCGGCATACCGCACCGAGTCCTGTGTGTCCAGAACGGTCTCAACTCGTTCCAGGAGCATTCCGGTGGGAGTCCTGCGCGCCGTACCGCTGGTGATTCCGGTAGACAACGAGACAGGACGTCCGTGCACGATCTTTGTCACGAAAATGTATGAAGAGAAGTCGACGTCCCGCTCGCGATCGTCAGTGATGACGAAATTGGCCCCGTTGTGGCGCAGCGGGTACGGACTATTGGCCCGGTGGTCTTCCTTCCATGCCATCACCGCGTCCACCCTGCGAATGTCGCAACGGATGAAGTCCTCGTAGTCGGTCGCTCCCGTGTCGCTGCGACAGGTGAAGGCGAAGTCATCCGTCATCAGCGAACGCAGCTCTACGGGGTTCCATTCGTCGTAGTGGAACCACCACTTCGCCATCAGCTCGACGAGGTCTGCATATATCGGCTCCGAACGGCTAACAGGCCCTCCCAATATGTCGATTTCGATAGCTCAGGACGAGACTCGGGCCGCCCGAAGTTCGTCGCCCCGCGGACCGTATCAGTGGCCGATAGATCTGGCGCATCAGCTTTCCCATACAACGGGAGGGGGTTTCCTCCATGCTCCGGCGCCGGTTTCAAAGGGTTTTAAAGGCACCACACGGTCCGAACCGAGATCAAGTGCGCCGATCGGGTGAGGGCTTCACGATGAGCAACCGCACCTCCGACTCGATTGCGCTGATTGCCCTCGCGATAGACGCAGCTCGCCGATCAAGACTACGACTGGCCCGCCAATCAGAGCCGCCGTCCAGGTCGCGTGGTTGAAGCACCTCGCCGAAGAACGAGGCCGGACTGGACCAGTATCAGTACGCACCTACCGGGCCTGGTACGCCCACGCCGCCCTGTCGATGCTCGCCCTCGCCTGGCTTGCTGGGACAAAACCGAAGCGGCAAAGGGGTATCGGGATCAACGATCAGGGCATAATCACGTACACGGTACCCGAGTTTCGGCGGCTGCTCGTACATCTGATCCTGCGACACTTCCGCCTCGACGAGCACGTCTGGTCCTGGTCACGCTGGCGGAGACGCCGACAACAACAAGCCAGATCTTGCCATTACCGAATCCGCGGCGCGTCCCGCAAGTGCCGTTGCAATCCTATTGGTGACGCAGAAGATCGACGGGCTCGGACATCGAACAGAACCGGATATCCGCCGATCGCGGTGCCGGCCAACTGTCGGCGACATTACGATCGCACACGAGAGGCTATGCACTACTTGTGCATAAAAGGAAGTGGCGCCCCTAGGCCTGGCGCCTAGAGATGGATCAATGCCAACGATGGCCGTGAACGGTGACTCCCATTGGACGGGACGGCAAGTTCAGAGGCTGTCGGAAACTCGATAAACTGGGATAGGCATGCAGGACGATAGCCATGGCAGGCCCTGGCTTCCGAAGCGGGCGGGTTCCGCGCTCGCGTCGTTAGCTTCGTGGCAGCAATTTTCGCGACGGTCCCGTGTTTCGACTGCAGCATTCGTGCGCCCGTGCCCTTTCGTCGAATGGTGGTGACAAATGCCTGAATTTAGCTCCATACGCAGTCAGGAGGGAGTATTCGACCATGGGGGAGAGGTGGGTAGGACGGAGGTCGTCGGTGCCGAACTGGACGCCCGGAGGTTTCGGAGGTGGCGCGTGCGCAGACAGACTGCCGAGATTCAACGGCCAGCGGGCCGACAACTGAGTAGGGACGCGGAGGACATCATCGACTTCGCTCGTGTCTGGGCGGCGTTCGGTGGTGTACCTGCCGACGAGACATTTGTGAGATTCGGAATGTCGCGGACGCGGTTCGTCGATCAACTGTGGCAAGTGATCAGGGAGTTCGGCTGCGATGGGGATTTGGCGCATCGGTTCAGGGAGACCTTCCCTCCACCCAGTCTCCGTGACCAAGACCGAATCCCACCGGTGTAGTGACCAGCGACCAAGGTTCGCTAGACCATGTCGGACAAATATCGGGTCCAGGCGATGGCTGCGTTCAGGACCACTGCCGCTCGGCTAGACGATGGCGAGTTCGTCGGAGCGTGTGGCCAGTCTTTCCCCTACTTTAGGTGGCAAATCTAGCGTTCGACGACGGTGCGGCCACGGTAGCCGTCCCGATCGGATGCTGGTGGGCGGCCGCCCCGTGAACCGCGTCGGCGCCTATGGCCAGCCTGATCGTCCCGTTCTTCGATCACCGCCCGATCTCGCGGCGCCGCAGCAAGTGGCGTGGGCGCGAGAGGAGTACGCCTTTCTCGCCCCGGCGCCGAGCCGGGGGGTATGAGATCGCCCACCGTGGGCACGGCGAACCCGCAGGTGCGTGAGTAGGTGCGGAAGGCCATTGGGTCAATCCGTACAGAATTGTGTAGTCCAGCAGGATTGTCACCGCCACCCGCACATACGTTCCGCTCAGGACGCGGTTACGGGCGATCAGCCGGAGGTCGATGAACGGTTTACCGATTCGCAGCTCCACCGACGTCGATGTCGCGATGTACGACGTGGCAGTGAGCCCCCACACGACAAAGCAGATGAACAAGAGAACACACCCCGACGATCAGCCCATTCGGATGCTCCAACTCGCCGAGCACTTGCCGGCCAGCCCTTCGGACAGCCGACGCGACGACAGCCGTCGGGCGGTGTTATCCGTCAGGTGCATGTCGTGGTGCGGTCGACATAGAGCACGGTTCCGGAACTACTCCCGCCCCGTTTCTCCATGCTGCTCTCCCGAACCGGACATGCGAATTGTTCCCCGTCCGGGCGCACCGCGTAACCACATGGCACGCCCCACGACGACGTTCACAGCGATCACACCGCATGAACCGTTGAGGGGAAGAGTCCGCTAGTAGAAGAAGATGTCGTCGGTGAGTCCGACGTGCAGGGATCGGTAGTTTCCGGTGTAGAAGAGCAGTGGCACGCCGTCGCGGTAGTCGAGGTGCTCGACTTCGCCGATGAAGAGTACGTGGTCGCCGGCGACGTGCCGGTCGACGATGCGGCAGCCGATTTCGGCGAGGCCGCCGGGTACGAACGAATGCGCGCCTCGTCGGGTGAAGTCCACCGAGAGTCCAGGTTGGGTTCGTCCGCCGAAGTGCCGGGAGAGCGTCTCCTGATCCTCGGACAGGAGGGTGACCGCGTATCGGTCGCCCGAGTGGAGGTGGTCGGCCATGGCGCACCGTCCGAGTGAGACGAGAACCAGGGCCGGGTCGAGTGATACCGACATGAAGCCGTTGGCGGTCATGCCGTGGATGCCGTTGCCGGTGTCGGTGGTGATGACTGTGACGCCGGTGGCGAATCTTCCGAGCGCGTCCCGGAATGTGCGGGGGTCCGTGCCGAGGGGTCGGACATCGGTTGCAGGTGCGGTCATTTCGGTGACCTCACGGCGCTGTCTCGGCTGGCGCGAAGTGCATGATCTGGGCGCCCCCGGTGGCGTAGTGGGCAACGTCCTCGGCGACGGCGCGGCCTTGCTCGGAGGTCATTGCGTCGGCCATGGTTTCGGGGGAGTCGAACTCTCCCTCCCAGATCGCGAAGTACGGGGTAGGGCCGTCGAGGGCGGTGATGTCGAGGCTGTAGCGCATCGTGCGCAGGCCTGGCAGTTTCGCGGCCAGCGGCAGGTGGTGGTTGGTGTAGTAGTCCCGGAAATGATCAGGGTCGGCCGGGGGCGGATACAGGACTGTCAGACGATACATCTCGTACTCCTTCAGACCGCGAGGGCCGCGGCCGACTCGATGCCGTGGCGAGCCAGGAACGCGTTCGTACGTTCGGCGGTGGCGAGGATTTGCCATTGCCGGTCGGGGTGGTCGAAGTTGTGGGTGAACTCGTCGGCGACGGCCTTGTTCGCGTTCATGGCCTCGAACAGGCGCAACACGTGTTCGGCGGGAGGGGCCAGCATCAGATTGGTCCATTGGGCGGCGCCGAGAACGACATCCGCGCGGCGGCGGGCCACCCGGGTGCAGAACATCTCGTCGAATCCGAGGTCTTCGACGATGGCTTCGCCGGTGACCCAGGCAGAGTGGGAAGCGGAGTTGGCGCCTTGGCCGAGGAGGGGGTCGACGACGGTGTGCACGTCGCCGATAGCCAGGGCGAATTTGCCGCCGGGCAGTTTCGCATAGTCCTCGCGCACTGTGGGAACGAGGGCCCCCTGGAGGAGGTCGATCGACCGGTGCAGACCGAACTGGGTGTGGTCGACCCGTTCGAAGGTTTGCGGGTGGTGTCGGGCGAGTTTGTCGAGGACGGTCCGGTTGAAGGCTTGGGGGTCGTCGTCGTAGGACATTTTCGCGAGGATCTCGAGGTCGCCGCCGGGGATGTTCTCGAACAGCAGGGCGGTGAGAAACCCGTCCTCGGTGTACATCGGGATCTCGAGGAGGTCGCCATGGCCGGGGGACGTGCTGATCGTGACGCCCCTGGGATCGGACTCCGCGATTCCACGGTAGATGCCGACACTGAGGGCGCGTTGTGGTGTGTCGTAGGGACTCAGATCCGGCCGGCGAGGAAACATCGACGCAAAAGCCCCCCGGCCTGCGGCGACGACGATGAGGTCGTGTCGGGCGGCGATCGGCTCGATGTCGTCTGCCTGGAGCATCCGGACCTCGAGGTTTCCGCCGCGTTCCTGGAAGGCTTCGGACAGTTTGGGCAGGTACAGGCGGTAGTCGATGGCACTGGACCAGTTGGTGAAGTCGCCACGGAACGACATCGGCTGGTCACCGCCGAGGTAGTGGTGGTGGCAGGAGTATCCGTACTCCTCGACAGGCCAGAAATGGACGCCGAGAAGCCGTTCACGTTCGAGGGTGGGCCCGTGGTGGGCGACGCTGTTGAGCAGCCGTCCGCCGGCTATCTGGTTGGCGGTCTTGTCGGTGTAGATGGTGACGGGGATGTCATGTTGGCGCAGTTGCAGGCCCAGTTGCAGGCCGCCGATGCCGGCGCCGATGATTCCAATGTTCGGCATGATGGTCGCTCCTCGATGAAGTGTTGTACGGCAGTCGAATTCGTTCTCCTTCGAGTTCTACGATTGCAGTGTTTGCGGCCGCGGTCATGGCGTAGGCGGAACTTCGTTTGACGATGCGTGCACGACCGAGTTCGGTGCAGCCGAACCTCGCGACCGGATAGAAGCTGTTGCTGCTTTGTGGAATTCGGCTGGGCTCATAGCGAAGCGTGCTTTGAAGGCTCGGCTGAAGTGGGCGGCGTCGGGCAAGCCCCATTTGTTTCCCACTGCGCTGACCGACGGGACCGCGGTGTGACCGGACAGGTCTCGGCGGCACTGTTCGAGGCGCCGGTGTCGGATCCACCTGGCCACCGGTTCCCCGTCCGCGGAAAACAACTTGTGCAGGTATCGGGTGGAGACGTGGACCGCCGCGGCGACGAGGTCGGGATTGAGGTCCGGGTTCGAGAGGTTGGCGTCGATGAACGTTTTCGCCTGCACGAGCAGTGTCTCGTGTGGAAGCGGTTCGGGCGTACCGTTGTTCCCCGCGAGAAGGGCTGCCATCAGGTCGAGAACGGCATCGGCGAGAGTGAGTGCGGCGTTCGGGCGATTGTCGTCCACTTGGTCGACCAGGCGGACGAGGAGTGGGGAGAGCAGGCATCCCAGTTCGTCGCTTCTGCTGATCCGGCGCGCAAGGATGTCGTGGGCCATGATCGGCGGCAGGGGAAGGCGTGGGCGGGGAAACATGAATACCGCCATGTCCGTGGGCGCGGTGAAGGCCAGCGTATAGGGCTGATCGGTGTCGTAGAGAGCGAAGTCTCCCGGCCGGAGCAAGGCTTCGCGTCCGTCCTGCTCGAGAAGGCCGTCGCCGCGCAATTGAAGTCCGAGTTTGTAGTATCCGCGTTCACTGCCTGAGATCTGTTTCCTGGTGCGCCGCACGGTGTGTGCACCCGCGTCGACCCGGGAGACGATCGTCGATCCGAGTTCGGTGATGCGGAGGTGGCCGGTGAAGTCGGGTGCTGCAGCGTCTGCATCCAAAGGGACGAACGCGCGCGAGACCAGGTCGCGCCAGCAGTCGACCCGGTCCACAGGGTCGATGCCGTCGGTTCCCTGAACCCGGATATGTGAGGCTGCCGGTGCCGTAGTCATCGCATTCTCCGTTACGTCAGTCGGCGGTCGCCGTGTGTAGTCCTACGAACCGGTCCGCACGTTGATCAGTGGCCAGGAGATCCCACTGTTTGTCGGGGTGATCGAAGTTGTCCGTGAAGACGTTCGCGAGCAATCGATCACGGGAGCACGCCCGTAGCACGGCTTCCGCCCGGGGGTGCTGGTTCAGCATGAGATTGGTCCAGTTCGATGCGGCCACCAAGACCTCCTCGCGTGCGCGGGCAACCTGTTGGCAGAACAACTCGTCGTACACCGCGCTGGTGACAATGCGTTCGGCGACCACCGCGGCGCTGTAGGCGGCGATGTTGGCACCCTGACCCATGACCGGATCGACTACAACGTGTGCGTCGCCGAGGGCGAGCGCAAAAGTACCGTCGGCGATCTCGAAGTAATCCTGCCGGACGGCCGGGATCACCCCGCCTTGCAGAAGGTCGCGGCAATCGGTCAGCGCGAACTCGCCCACGTCGATCCGCTCGAAAGTGGCGGGGTGGTGCTCGCGGACAGTATCGAGAACAGTGCGGGTGAACAGGGCTTCGTCATCCGCTGCGCACAGGTCCGTCAGCGCGGCCGCCGCGGTTCCCGGCCGATTCTCGAACAACAGGGCGGTGACGCGTCCGTGCCGGCTGATGATCGGAATCTCCAACAGTTCCCCGGCGCCGGGGGCGATGCTGATGCCCACACCCTCCGGGTCGGGACGCGCGACTCCGGTATAGAGCCCGGCGCACAGACGCCGCTGGGGTGCGTCGAACGGAGATAACGTGGCGCGACGCTCGAACAGACCGCTCAGTGGACCGCGGCCCGACGCGATCACGACGAGGTCGTGCAGAACGGCGAGACTGGACAGATCGCGAGGTCCCACGGTGCGCACGCGTATCTCACCGCCGCGGTCGGCGAAGTCGGCGGCCAATGCAGGAAGGTACAGCCGGTGGTCCACAGCGCAGGACGGATGGGTGAACTCGCCACAGAAGCGGACGGGATCGGAGCCGCCGATGTAGTGGTAGTGCCGGTCGTACCCATGCTCGGCGGGTTGCCAGTGCATCACCCCGAGCGCCCGTTCCCGGGCGAGGGTCGGATGGTGGTGGACCACCGTATTCAGTAACGGCCCACCGGCAACCTCGTCGTATCCCCGCGCGACGTAGAGAGTGACGTCGAGCCCAGCGGTCCGGAGTGCGAGGCCGAGGTGCAGGGCGGCGACCCCGCCGCCGACGATGCCAATGCTCATTGCTACTCCGTGCTCTATTATCGAGTTACTAGTTCGAATACAGAACACACCTTACGTGCCTTGTGACGCACGGCACAAGACGCAGGGGTTGTCGATGTCGGGAGGCAGTCGTGGCGGTGTCGGAAGGCAAGGCGGGTGTCACCTCGCAGACCCTCGAGCGGGGCCTGGCCGCACTCGAGGTGGTGGCGCGGACGGGGCCGTGTAGTGCCACCGACGTTGCGCAGGCACTCGGCCTGCATCGTTCGATCACCTACCGCCTTCTGACCACTCTCGAGACGCGTGGGTATCTCGAGCGGGACGACGTCGGCAGGTACCAAGTTGGACTTGCCCCGGTGATGGTTGCCGCGGCCGTCCGCCGCGATCTGCGTTCGATCGCCGAACCCATCGTCCGACGAGTCGCAGAGGAACTGAATACCACTGCGTTTCTCGTGGTGCCGCAGGGTGAGGAAGCGCTCACTCTCGTGTCGATTGAACCTGTCGAAAGCCCGTCCGCGATCACCTACCGCCCCGGACTACGCCATCCTCTGACTCGCGGCGCACCAGGGCTCGCGGTTCTTGCCGCACTGCCGCCCCGGGACGAGGAACGTCCGGAAGTCACGCTCACTCGGGAACTCGGCTACGTCAGGACTACCGGCGAAGTCGTTCCCGGGCTGAGTGCCATTGCTGTGCCGGTAGTCCCGCGCCAAGGGCAGGTCGCCAGCCTGTGCGTGATGTTCATACCGGGCACGCTCGACGACAAGAGAGCGGTCGACGCGCTCGTTGCCGCCGCGGATGAACTTCACGGACAGTAGTTCGAGTTGCACCTGACCCGCTCAGCCGACACGAATTACATTGCACTGCAGTGTTAATGGTTGCTGGTATGCGGCAGTCGACCGACCTATGATGGTTCCACTCGACCGTTCCGCATGGAACATCACACTGGTCCTCCGCGCGTTCATGAGTACCGACAACAACGGAGTTCCGGCGATCATCTGGCACGACACCTACCGGCAACTCACGGGTGACCTCTGGACGCCGTAGTCGGCGCGCGACGGGCGGGGATACCCGAGCACATCATCTTCGACACCATGTGAATTACGGCAGGCCAGCTCCCGTGCCGGCCTCTTGGAGTGCTGCGCGTACGGACCCTCTTCAAACGCATCACTCCGAGGCTTGGCACCCCCAAAAGCTGGCCTACCATGCCCAAACATACTGTCTGCCTGGGATTTGCGGGAACGGTTCACGAAAGATGCTTCAGGCTCGGTCGGTGCGCTTGGTGCGCTTGGTGCCCTTGATGCGCTGGCGACGCTCGAATCGTTCACGCTGCAGATCGAGCAGGGCGGCGCTTTCCGCATCGACACGTTGGTGTCGGCGCGCTCCCGCCGCTGGTCCTGAGTGTGTGTATCGTGGCCCGTCTTCGAGTCCGTGCCGACCGTGTGCCGGCAGTCTCCAAGGACGGAGTAGGCGCGGGTGCATTTCACTATCCCCTGGATGCTATTTACTGAGGCCGAGCTCGGGTGGGCCGCCCGGCCGGTAGCCCTTCTCGAGGTCGCCGGAGGCGTGTAACCCGTTGGGGTCCTTGGTTGTCTTGCCGCTGATGAGAGCAAGACAACCAAGGACTCAGGCGGGCTCCGGCAGACCGGATTCGGGTCGTTCCTCTAGGCACTGGGACAAGAAGGACCCCAGCTGCGTGCCTGAATTTTGTTCGTTTCTCCGTTAGGCGGTGGTTGTTTCGAGGCTACTGGCGGGGTCCACCGCTATGCTGCCCAGCAAGTCCGGTGACAGTGTGACCAGGTAATGTTCTGCATCAAGGGCGGCCACGGCCCCCGATGCGGCGGCAGTAATTGCCTGGCGGTAGGTCGGGTCGGTCACGTCACCGGCGGCGAAAACGCCCGGAACAGCTGTCCGGGAGCTGCGCCCTTCAACGGCGATTGTGCCCCCGGGCGTCAGCTCCAGTTGCCCGTGGACCAGGTGGACGCGGGGGTCGTTTCCTACCGCAATGAACAGGCCCCGTACGTCCAGATTTTGCTGTACGCCGGTCTCGGTATCACGGACTGTGATGCTCTCCACTTGATCCTCGCCGTTGATGGAGACGACTTCGGAGTTCCAGACAAATTCGATCTTGTCGTTGGCGAAGGCGCGGTCCTGCATGATTTTGGATGCCCGCAGGCTGCCACGACGGTGAACGAGGTAGACCTTGTCAGCGAAGCGGGTGAGGAACAATGCCTCCTCAAGCGCCGAATCCCCGCCGCCGATGACAGCAATGGTCCGGTCGCGGAAAAAGAAGCCATCGCACGTAGCGCACCACGAAACTCCTCGACCCGACAGCCGGTCCTCATCAGCCAATCCGAGTTTCCGGTAGGCGGAACCGGCGGCAAAGATGACACTCAGTGCTTCGTGGACGGCTCCTGACCCGAGGGTGACCTTCTTCACGGGACCGGACAGGTCAACACCTGTGACGTCTTCGTAGATGATGTCGGTACCGAATTTCTCTGCCTGTGCCTGCATGTTTGACATCAGGTCCGGGCCCATAATGCCATCGGGAAATCCCGGGAAGTTCTCCACCTCGGTCGTGTTCATCAGTTCGCCGCCGGCCTCTACGGACGATGCGATGAGAAGCGGGCGCATATTGGCGCGTCCTGCGTATACGGCCGCGGTATAGCCCGCAGGGCCCGAACCGATGATAATGATCTGCCTCAAAATAATGTGCTCCTCTTCTGTCTGCTGGGCCCTGCCCGTGCCTGTGCGGTGTTAGCCGAGGCGGGTGATGACAGGGACGGGGTTGGCTAGGGTGTCGCGGATCGGTGAGGTCGCTTCCAATGCCACGATCAGGTCTTCCAGGTCCTCGCGGGAAGTGCCGGGGCTATCAATTCGGACGTCCACGGTGATCTGCTGAGCGCCCTTCCGGACGCTGTTGTCAATTCCGAGGAAACCGCTGAGATCGACGTCGAAATCCAGGGTCAGTGCGACGTGCTTCAGCGGTATGTTCCTGCCTGCAGCCAGGGATGCCAGCGTGGCGATGTAGCAGGCGGCGAGGCCTTTGAGGATGTATTCAGCGGGGCTGACAGCTGTGTCGGTACCGAGCAGGGAGACCGGTTCGTCGCTGTGCAGCGTGAACTTGCCGCGGCGCGATTCGTCGGCAGTGCCTGCCTGGGTGAGGGGTCCGGTGACGGTCTTGGCGGTCAAACCCCCGGCGGACTCGCTAAGCATGCTGAAGGTGACCTTGCCAAGCTCACGCTGCTCGGTGACGGCTGCTACCGTCGCTTCGATGGCCTCGAGGTCGGCGAAAGCCTCTGTGCTCAGGGTGTTCGTTTCGGTCATGGTGTTCCTATCGTTTGTTTGTCGGTGCGGAAATGCAGGCTTCGCACTGTTGAAACGCGATGCCAGGATGGCTGTCAGCGCTTTGGAAACGGTGGCTAGGACAGAGACTCCTGGTAGACGGGGTAGTCGGTGTAGCCTTTGGCGCCTTTGGCGCCTTCGCCGTAGAACGTGGACGTATCGGGTTCGTTGAGCGGAAGTCCGTCCTTCCAGCGGCGGGCGAGGTCGGGGTTGGCGATGGCGGGCCGGCCGACGACGACGGCGTCGGCGTGCCCGTCGGCGACAAGGGAGATTGCCTCGTCGCGGGTGGTGACGATGCCGAAGCCGCTGTTGACCAGGAAGGCCCCGCCGAACCGCGCCCGGAGATCCTGGACAAAGTCACCTGACGGGTCGTGGTGGAGCATGCTCAGGTAGGCGAGCTTGAGCGGGGCGATGCTGTCCGCGAGCACCTGGTAGGTGGCGCGCGCTGTGGCGTTGTTGGCTTCGTCCATGTCGTGCTGTTCGTTTTCGGGGGAAATGCGGATACCGACGCGGTGGGCCCCTACCGCTGCTGTTACTGCCTCGACGGTCTCGACCACGAAACGGGCGTGGTTTTCCGGGGTGCCGCCGTAGCTGTCGGTGCGGACATTGGTGCTGGGAGACAGGAATTCGTGCAGGAGGAAGCCGTTTCCGGCGTGCAGCTCAACGCCGTCGAACCCTGCTTCGATGGCGTTGAGTGAGGCAGTGACGGTCTCCTGGATAACCACCGGCAGCTCCTCGAGGGTGAGGGCGTGCGGGACCGGGTACGGCTTCTTGCCCTTTGGCGTCCGGGCTTCACCTGCCATAGCGAGGGCACTGGGCGCCACGATGCGGTGGCCGCCGGTGATGTCCTCGTGGGAGACCCGGCCGCCGTGCATGATCTGGGCGAAGATCCGGCCGCCCTCGGCGTGAACAGCGTCGGTGACTTTTTTCCAGCCGGAAATCTGGTCTGTGGTGTGGAGTCCGGGCTGGCCAGGCCATGACCGTCCCGCCGGGCCCGGGTAGGTGGCTTCGCTCACGATCAGGCCCAGGGAAGCCCGCTGGCGGTAGTGTTCGGCCATCAGGGCTCCGGGGATGCCTTCGTCTCCGGACCGGGTGCGGGTCAAGGGTGCCATCACCAGCCGGTTGGGCAGTTCAAGCTCGCCAAGGCTCATGGGGGAAAACAGCATAGATCTGGGGCCTTTCAAAGTATTGAGTGAGTCGCTGTGGGACTGGGCAGCGGGCGCAGGTAAAGACGGCCTAGGGCCACGGTGGTGTCCCCAAGGCCGTCTTCGAGCCTGAACCCTGGTTGCCGTTGAGTCAGGAAACCCCGGCCGGAGCGTGGGCGTGGTCGGCGGTTGCGGCGTCGGGTGCACCGTCGAAGAACTTCATGGCCATGAAACCGTGCGCGAAACTGCCACCAGCGCGCAGAGCCGATGCAATCATGACCGTTTCGGCCAGCTCCTCGGCGCTGGCACCCTCGGCCTTGGCTGCCTTCACGTGCGCTTCAATGCAGTACGCACACTGGGTCGTGAGGGCCACCGCGACGGCCATCAGTTCAGTGTTTTTCCGTGAAATGACCTTACTGGCGCCGTTCAGCACTTCCTGGTCAAACGCCAGAAACGACTTCACAGCGTCAGGGGCAGCGGTCCGGAGGTTGCGGAGGTAGCGGTGGTCGGTGTGCTCGTGGTAAGCCATAGTGCTTTCCTTCGTGTAGGAGGCGTATTGCAGGGTGGAAGATGCAGCCCTGGTGCCCCGGTCCTGGCTACCGGGGCCGCAGCGGCGTCAGTTGGTGGCTGCGGCGCCCAGGTAGGGGGCGAGCCGGTCTTCGAAGGCTTTCTTGGGCATGGCGCCAACGAATGAGCCGGTGACGTCACCGTTGTTGAATACCCGGAAAGCGGGAATTGAGGTGACGCCGTACTTCTGGGCGAGCTCGGGGTTCTCGTCGACGTTCACTTTGATGACGTCGACTTTGCCCGCCTGTTCTTGAGCCAGCTGGTCAAGAACGGGCCCGACGGCGCGGCACGGGGGGCACCACGGTGCCCAGAAATCGACCAGGACAGGCAGGTCGTTCTGGAGGACATCGGCTTGGAATGCGGCAGTGGTTGTTGATCGTACAGACACGGGATCCTCTTTCAACTGGTGGTTAGGGCAGGGGTTTTGCGGACCCCAGTGTTGGCCCAAGGCCACACTGGGAATGAAGGTCATGCGCCGCTGGGCGGACGGGCTCCGGGGCTGGATCCGGCGCACTAGGTCCGGGAGTTTCGCTCAAGGGCTTAGAGCTGGGTGGTACCGCCGTCGACGGCCATGTCCGTTCCGGTGATGAAGCTGCTGTCGTCGGAGGCAAGGAACAGGATCGCGGAGGCGATCTCATCCGGCCCGCCCATGCGGCCCATGGGGACTGTGCTGACAAGTGCGGAGCGAACGGCGTCGGGGTCTGAGCCGCCGGTGTAGAGCCCGTCGAGAATCGGGGTCTCGACCGGGCCGGGCTTACCGAGTTCACCCGGATACGACGCCCCATGAGTCCGGCAGCCCAGCTGCGGGCGAACGACCGCACGGCAGCCTTGCTGGCTGAGTAGGCTGGGAAATCCGGCCATCCGAGCCTGTGCCCGACCCCGGAGACCAAGACGATGGACCCGCCCTCATTGAGCAGGGGCAGCGCCTTCTGCACGGTGAAGAACGGTTCGCGGGCATTGATGGCGAACGTCTTGTCGAAGTGTTCCGGGGTGGCATCCGGCAGTGACGCGGCCTCAGCGATTCCGGCGTTGGTGACGATGACGTCGACTGAGCCGCGCTCCTGCTTCACCTGGGCCCAGAGGCGGTCAAGATCCGCCAGGTCCGCGATGTCGCCCTGCATAGCCACGGCGTCCCCGCCGATTTCGGCCTGGGCCTTCGCGAGCTCCTCTTCGCGGCGCCCGGTGATGTAAACGGTGGCACCCTCCGCGACGAACCTTTTCGCTGTCGCCAGGCCGATGCCGCTGCTGCCGCCCGTGATCACTGCCGTCTTGTTGCTCAGTTTTCCCATCGCATCGGCCCTTCTGTAGTGATCACTAAAGAACTCATGGGATGTACTGTAGTGGTTATTACAGAAAAAGCAAATGGCAGAGTTTGCTGAGACCAGGAGGGCGTGACATGCCGGGAGGCCGGAGGCGCGGATTTGATGATCAGGTGGCCCTGCAGACGGCCATGGAACTGTTTTGGCGGCAGGGATACGAGGGCACGTCCATTACTGACCTGACGAAGGCGCTGGGCATCAACCCGCCGAGCCTGTACGCCGCCTTCGGCAGTAAGCGGGACCTGTTCGAGAAGACCCTGGACCGGTACATGTGCGAGCGGACTCTCCAACTGGAGGAGGCCATGGTCCGGCCGACTGCTCACGAGGCGGTGCTGGACTTCCTGACGGGAAGAGTGGAAGTGTTCACCGCCCCGGGTCAGCCCTTCGGCTGCATGACAGTCCAAGCTGGACTGGCCTCCGGAGAGCCGCACCACGAAATAGTCGATCTCCTCACCGCCGCCCGCGAGCAGATGAGGCAGACCGTGCTGGATCGGTTCGAAAAGGCCCTCGCAGACGGCGATTTGCCGGCCGGCACCGACTGCACGGCCTTGGCGCGGTACGTCATGGCTGCGGTTTATGGGCTGAGTGTTGAAGCGGCCTCCGGGGCCCCCAGGGAGGAACTCACCGCGGCTGCGATCCTCGCCGCACAGGTGGTGCCGAGGGCTCAGATGTAGTCAGGGTGGCCCCTCTACCCAGTGCCGTGCCGATGGGCGCGGGCTTTCGCGGCGTTGCCGCGGCCTGCGGACCGGTGGCGGGGCCTCGCATCTGAGGTCACCGGCCGGTGACCCACGACAGCGCTCGGGTTCCGGCTTTCTCGTTGCCGCCCACCCGGGTTTCGGGCCGGACGGAGGGCGGGAGTGGTGCAATGAAGGTGTGTGACGAGGTGTGTCGCCTGCCATGAGCATGGGACCGGTCTGACCTAATTTCTGCCACCCTCATGGGACCACTCGGATTGCCAGTCATGGGACCACCCCGGCGCGTCGCGCCGGAGTCCCGCCGGATGACTCGTTTGATCGTCGTGTCGGTATCCCCGGTCACGAAGGCGGACGGGCATGGCGTTTCGGGAGGTCAACGTGAACGAAGTCAAGGAAGTGCTCCGCGTCTGGCTCGGAGTGCCCGGGTCCCGGACACCGGGGCTGCGCACGATCGCCGCGCACTGCGGGGTGGACCGCAAAACGGCCCGCCGGTATGTCGAGGCCGCCCAGGCCGCGGGCCTGCACCGCAGCGACGGGGCCTGGGCCCTCGACGACGGGCTGATCGGCGCGGTGATCGAGGCGGTGCGCCCGGCCCGCCCGAGCGGGCACGGGCCCGCCTGGGACCGGCTGCTGGGGTTCGAGGACCAGATCACCGCGTGGGTGGTCGGCGACGGGAACCATCCGCCGCTGACGATCACCAAGATCGAAACCCTGCTGGCCCGCCAGGGCTGCGTGGTGCCGTATCGGACGTTGCACCGATTCGCCACCGAGCGGTGCGGTTTCGGCCGCAGGGACACCACCGTTCGGATGTCGACGGCGATCCCGGCAGCGAATGCCAGATCGACTTCGGCTACCTGGGCTATCTGACCGATCCGGACACCGTTCGGCGCCGCAAGGTGCACGCGCTGATCTTCACCGCCGTGTACTCGCGGCACATGTTCGTGTGGCTGACGTACTCGCAGACCCTGGCGGCGGTGATCGCCGGCTGCGAGGCGGCGTGGACCTTCTTCGGCGGTGTCTTCAAGGTCCTCATCCCGGACAATCTGAAGGCGGTGGTCATCGAGGCGGACGCGGTCAATCCGCGGCTGTCGCAGGGCTGGTTGGACTACGCCCAGCACACCGGGTTCTACCGCCGTTCCGGCGCGGATCCGGTCGCCAAAGGATAAACCTCGGGTTGCATACTGCACCTCTTCCGGTCGGTTCGTGCGGGGTTGACGTTCTGACTGGTCAGGATCTTTTCGGCGGGCGGCCGATCGTCGGGCGGTCGGGCGGTTCGTCGGTGTCGGGTGGGGTGTAGAGGTACTCGCCCTTGTCGTTATACCGCTGGCCGCCGACAATCCCGGCCCGCCGCCAGGCCTTGATGGTGTCGTTGCAGACGCCGTGCGCGGCCGCGGTCTCGGCGAGCGTGAGCATGCCGGCTTCGCGGAGGCGTTGGCGGCGGCTGCGCAGCCGGTGGGCGCGGATGATGTGGTCGACGATGTGCCGGTGGAACGATTCGCCGGTGCTGCTGGTCAGACCACGCCGGTTAAGGATGTCGGCGATCTCGCCGGAGGTGTGGTCGTCGACAGGTCGTCGACGGCCGCGATGATGTTGGATGGGGTTTTGCGTTGCTCTCCAATGGGTTTGGGTGTCGGGAGGGTGAGGGTGGTGTGATCTCCGCCGGGGAAGCGGAAATGTGCGGTGATGGTGTCGCTGGTGCGGGTGAGGGTGACGTCGGTGAGTAGCAGTCGGGCGATGCGCTTGCGTTCACGCTGCGGGGTGTTCGAGTCGTTCCAGATTGCGGGCAGGTCGGTGACCAGTTGATTGATTCGGGCCTTCTGCGCGTCGGTCAGGTGCCCGGTGCCCTCGTGTCGGGCCTTGTCGTAGCTCTCCTGCGCCTGGTTCAGCGCGCGGAGGGCGGTGTTCCAGTCGGCCTCGAGGGTGTCGGCGACCAGCCGGTTGGCGGGGTCGACGGCCAGGTAGCGGCGGCGGGCCAGGTCGGCGAGGTAGTGGGCGCGTTCGACGTGCGCGGCGCGCAGCCGGTCGGCGTCGGCGGCCCGGTGCTCGAGCTCGGCCGAAACCTGGAGGGCCGCTTCGACGGTGAGTGGGGTGAGGGTGTCGATCAGCAGTTGCCCGATGGCCCGGTCGAGGTCCTGGCCGGGGATGGTGGCGCAGACCGGCCGGCCGTTCTCGATGCCGTCGCGTTGACACATATAGGTCGGCACCTCGGTGCCGCGGCGGTGGTGGTAGCGGACGGTCATCTTCAGCCCGCACCGGCCGCAGACGATGACGCCCTGCAGCAGCGCCGGCCCTTCGCGCGGCGGCCCGCTGCGGCGCTCGAGCCCGTGTGCGGCCGAGTTGGATTGCAGGCGTGCGAGGTTGGCGTCGAATTGGTCGAGGGTGATGTATCCGGGGTGGGCGCCGGGGAGGAAGGAGACCCACTGCTCGCGGGGCAGTTGCGCGGTGACGGTTTTGCCGCCCGGCAGCGTGTGCTGGCTGTGCCGTCCGTAGGTGAAGGCGCCGGCGTAGCGGGGATTGTGCAGCACCCGCAGCACGGCGTGGTGCGCCAACGGCTTCCAGTCGACCTCGCCCTTGCGGGGGCCTTTGAGGTGCCGCCAGGGGAACAGCAGCCCGGCGGTGCGGAACGCCTTGACCACGCGGTCGCCGATCCGGTGGCCTCGAAGGTGGTGAACAGGTACGCCAGCGCGCCGCGGACCGCGGTGTCGGGGTCGAGGATGACGTGGTGGGCTCCGTCGTAGACCAGGCCGACCGGCAGCGGCATGATCAGCTCGCCGCGGCGGGCCTTGGACAGTTGCCCGCCGCGCAGCCGGGCCTTGATGAAATGCAGTTCGGCTTCCGACATTTGGCCTTTCATGCCGAGCAGGAGGCGGTCGTTGAAGGTGCGGGGATCGTAGAGGCCGTCCTCGTCGCAGATCAGGGTGCCGGTCATCGCGCAGAGTTCGAGCAGTTGGTGCCAGTCGGCGCTGTTGCGGGCCAAGCGGGAGCATTCGAGACCGAGGACGATTCCGGCCCGGCCGAGGGAGACGTCGGCGACCAGTTGCCCGAAGCCTTCGCGGTCGGCGGCCGAGGCCCCGGACTGGCCCTGGTCGATGTCGATGACGGTGATCTGGTCGGCGGCCCAGCCGAGCGCGATCGCCTTGCCGCGCAGGTCGTATTGGCGGATGGCGGACTCGGTGTTGTGCAGGACCTGTTTGAGGCTGGACCGGCGGACGTAGAGCAGGGCCCGGCGCTGCAGGTGAGCGGCGGTCACCTTCGACGGGCCGGCGGTCGGGTGGGTGTCGGTGAACATCGGTGGGCTTCTCCTCGCGACGGTGGGGACGGGTGCGGCGGATCGGGGCCGGCGCCGGCGAGCGCGACGGCGGCGAGAACGTCGATGAGTTCGGCGGTCAGTGCGCCCGACAGCTCGGCCGGACCGCCCGCCGTCCGGCCGGGGCCGCGGGCCGAGGTGCGGTCGCAGGTCAGCCGGGTCAGGGCCCGCCGCCAGGCGGTGATGCCCCTGCCGACCAGCACGCCGAGCCCGAGCGGGAACGCGCGAGCACGTTCGTGCAGGGCGGCGTGACGGAGCTGTTCGTACCGGGTGTCGAGCGGGCCTGTGTCCCGGTCGGCGTCCGGGGACTGCGGGTCCTCCCGGTCGGCGTCCGGGGACTGCGGGTCCTCCCTCTGCTCGAAGGCGGGTGAGTCAGCGGCTTTTGGAGTGCTCCCGGATGCGGGCCACCGCTCGCTCGATGGAGCGGGGGTGCACGCGCACACCGAACCGCTGCTCGATCGGCTCGACCAGGTCGGCCGGTTTCAGTGCGGGGTCGCCGGCGAGCTGCTGCTCGGCCCAGGCCAGGATCTCGCCGGTGAGCTTGTGCCCGGCGCGGGGGCCGGGCTTGGCGGCGACCAGCCCGTCCAGTCCGCCCTCGGCCAGCGCGGCGGCCGCCTGGTAGTAGGTCTGCCGGGAGTACCCAAACGCCGCCGCGGCCGCGGTCACCGATTGGCCGTCCACCAGGACGGCTCGCACCATCTCGTACTTGACCTGCACCGCGTCCCGGGCGTCGAAGAACTCCTCGGTCAAGAACCCCGGATCGCTCACCCCCTCGGGGTGCGGGTTCAGGCTGCGGGCCTCGCGCAGCGCCGCCGTCTTGGGGTCCTCGGGTGTTGCGCGCCGGGTCATGTCGCCTCCTGAACCATGCGATCGTCAACATAATTATGACGACGATGCGCTGAAGAATCTTCGCGACACACCGAATACCATCCATTATCTGCTGTAGCACACGCCTATTTGCAATTGCTTGCTCGTGTTCGCGTCCGGATCGAAAGTTGATCGTGGCATAATTCTCTTGACGTTCACGGCGTAATCCGCCTGACTTCTTCGTCACCGTCGCGCTGCGCCCGGAGCCGGTCGATCAGATCCGCCACCGCCAGCAGTCCGTCGGTGGTGAACGCACAACGTCCGTCGGCGTCGACCACGAACGGGTCGACCGGGGCGACGTCGGTCCACCCGGCCGGCAGGGAGAACAGCTCCCCGTTCTCGTCGTGCAGGTGGACCCGGTCCTCGCCCCAGTTCTGCCGGTGCGCCACGAACTCGAAGTCCCGGCCGAACAGTGGATGGAACCGGTGTGTCACCCGCACACGCCGGTACCGATCGTCGAGATTGGGTGTAGTTGACGACGTTATGTCGGGATAATTCCGGGGTCGGGATAAGTCGAGTAATCCCGACATCGGGATTACTCGACGATTTCGCGCTTCGGCCCCTGGATGCCACCGAGACCAACGACTTCTACGAGTTGGTCGTGGAGCGCCATCGCCGCAAGGCGACGATCGTCTCCTCGAACAGGGAGCCGTCCAATCGAGTGGTTGTCGATGACCACAGATGCCCTGCTCGCGCAGTCGGCGATCGACCGGCTCACCTCCTCGGCGCACACCCTCGTCATCGAGGGCCCGTCCTACCGGCAACGCACCCGTCCGGGGTATGGCGCGGTTGACAGTTCAGAAGGCGAGGTCGATGCCGAGCAGCGCATTATCGATCTTCGTGAGCCGGAGCATGGAAGTCCAGGGAGTGTGTGATCCATGCCAATGCACTATTTTCGCAACCTCAGAAAACGGACCAGTAAGTGCGATTTCGGAGTTTTCTGCGGTGCGTACACGAATCGGTTGAAGCGACTGAGTCGCGATCGGCGCGAGCCTGCGACGGGGGTGGTACTGCCGGAACCGGCGTGTTTTGCTTCGCCACAGCAATGCCGACGGGCTTCGGAATCGAGTGATTGAGTGACAATCCCCTTCAGTCCGAACGCCGATCGTTCTGTACTGCAACATGTCCGAGAGTTCGCAGCTGTTCTGCGCAGATCGAGTATGTTCGGCGAGCTGCATTACCTACCGGTGTCGCTGACGAACCCCCTAACGATCTGTGCTGGTGTAGCGAAATGCTTGGGCGGCAGAGTTCAAACGCCGGTGTGTGACGTATAACATAGCTGAATTCGTGGAAGAAGCCTGGCGCTCGGGGGGATGTTCGGTTGCAACCCTAAGCTGAGACCCAAACCTCCAGACCTAAGTTCGGGTATGGGTGTAGGTAGTTCGGCCAATGTGCAGGTGTCGAGTCGGTCCAAGGTAGCTGGTGCGCGTCATCGACGTGGCAGTCGAGAAAAATCTGCACGTGAGAGAAGAGTTGTCATGGCACGGATCGCCGAGATTCTGGGCACGAATCTGCTGAATACGTTGCGGGTCGGTATAGTTGGCACTGTTCTGTACGCCGGGCTCATCATGGGCGTGGTTGTGGTGGCGGTGTGGAAGTTCCCGATGCCCGGCGTATAGGCCCGCGGCGACTCATAGTCCTGCGCCGATGCCGGCGAGTGAAACACTCGGTGGCAGTTCGGCGATAGAGCTAACAGGGGCGTGGTTGTGCCCGTGGCTCCGCGTGGCCGGGGATCAACGCGCGATGCCGTGACGGCCCTGTTGCTGTGGAAGGGACGATGATGTTCGGGACGGGCGTAGGTCTCATGGTTGCTCT
This sequence comes from Rhodococcus jostii RHA1, assembly GCF_000014565.1. Classification (NCBI taxonomy): domain Bacteria; kingdom Bacillati; phylum Actinomycetota; class Actinomycetes; order Mycobacteriales; family Nocardiaceae; genus Rhodococcus; species Rhodococcus jostii. Next base: position 1,033,717 of record NC_008269.1, read on the forward strand.
GCTGGTGGTGACGCTTCTGGTGGTGCCCGTCTCGTTGGGTGTGGCGGCACGGGCGGACGCGAAGGTCCGCCGCCTTGCGGAGTCCCGGGCGTCCCATCCGAATCTGACGGGCTCGGTCGCTGTCGCGGATGTGGACGAGCGGTGTGATCGGTGGCGGCAGCTGGCGACGCGGGCGTGGTTGATCTGCGGCGGCGCCTCGCTGGTCGCAGTAGCGGTCGTGGGTGTCCTGATCCGTGTCGGGTGAAGGCGACTGCATTGTCGGGAGTGCGTGTAGTGGTTCGCGGCTGTCGGTGCGGGCGGGCTGAGCCCTCTGCCTCGAACCCGCAAATGAAAGATCAACGAAGCTGAAACCATTTCGGCTGCTGTGACATACGCGCCCGAGGCCGCCCGAGATGCGGGCGCGCACAGGTGAGCCGAAGCGGACCCGCCGAAGTGGAGTCCGCTCCGGCCGGGCCTCGCCGGGGCATACAACAGGTACCCGCCGCGTAAAGCCTGACCGCGCGTCACGCGGTGTGCGTCCGGGAAGCGGCGCGCTCCAGTCGGGCAGTGTGGTTCCGCGTTGGTGTGCCTGGGTTGTGGGCGTCGCTGATGTCTCCTCGGGCTTTGCTGCGTGTGAAACTATCGACCAGATTCACGGATTTCTGCGGAGCGGTGTCTGCACCAATCGCTGCTAGCCAGTACAGGTTTGGCGACCTGATCCTTCGTGTTCCGGTGCGAGAAAATGGTAGATCCGCCGCCCGCCCCCCTCGCTGAAATATGGCCCACGCCAAATGCCTTTCTCGGGTTGTACTTACGGCCGGCGGCCGTCGGTGCAAGCACGCCCGTTCAAAGAACGCGCATTCGAGTCCGGGCTTTGGTCCTGTCGGGGCGGATCGTGCCTGACCGATCGAGTCGACCGCGAATGATCCTCCCGAACTCCGCCACCGGCAAAGGAGAGATCGTCGGCGTGGGGTGGTCAGCGCGCGGTGGGTGCGGGTGTTCGAGGTCGGACTGGCCGGTCTGGACCTCGCGTAAGTGCGGTGTGTTGCGGTTGAATGGGTGACATGGGGTCGTCCGCGGGTGAGCGGCTGTGGCAGACGATGTGGGATTCTGGGTGGGCGTTGGTGTGTGTCCGCGGGCCGCAGTGCCGGTGGGCGGATCTGCTGCCGTGGGATGATGAGGCGGGGGAGCTGACCTGGCTGGCACGAGACGCCACTGAGATCGCCGAGCAGTATCGCCGCGACCGCCGATAGGAGCACACCCGGTGGCGGCAGGCGCGGGCGGGCACGCCTGCACGCAGTCGCCATTCGCCCTGATCCAGGAGATCCGCAGCTGGTTCGGCTCGGCGGGTGTCACAAGGCGCTGATCCTCACGTGGTTCCGGCGACGAGGCCGGACGCACGCCCCTCGGTGACCATCGGGGAGTGCTCGGTGAAGCCCCCGTCGACTCTGATGACCTGCCCTGTGATGTACCGCGCGGCATCGGAGTGCAGGAACGCGACGACCCGGGCGATGTCCTCGGGCTGACCGACGTGAGGGGTGTCGCAGTGGCGCGTGTACTGGGTAATCAGCTCGTCCCCGAGTTGGAGGCCGGGAGAGCTCAGTATGAGTCCGGGCGCCACGGCGTTGCACCGGATTCCCTGCTTGCCATGCTGTGCGGAGACGGCGCGCACGAGCTGGTTGACGCCCGCCTTTGCGACGCTATAGGTGGTCAAGTTGAGCTCGCCCATTTCGCCGGAGATCGACGACGTGCAGGTGATGCTGCCGCCGCCGGTGTTCACCATCGCCGGGATCGCGTGCTTGCAGCCGAGCATCGGGCCCAGGAGCAGTGTTTCGATCTGGGCATGGAAGGTGTCCACCACGAATTCCGTGATAGGGGGGTCGCCGGGCTCCCATGGGATCCTCAGGTCGGCGGCGTTGTTGTGCAGAATGTCGAGTCGTCCGAACTCGTCCACCGCGGTCGTAATCATCCGCTGGACCTGTTCCTCGACGCGGACGTCGGTCTCGACAGCGATCGCGTCGCCACCGTCGGCCCTGATCTGCTTCGCCCGTTGCTCGGCAACCTCGCCGTTGATGTCCGCGAGTACGACCTTGGCGCCGAGTTGCGCAAGCAGACTCGCGGTCGATGCGCCTTGGCCGACGCGGTAAGGATCGTCGTCGCCATGGAAGGACGCTGCGCCGGTGACGATGGCGACCTTGCCGGTGAGATCGATCATGCCGGCTGTCCCTCGACTGGTGCGGGCCTAGGACTGGGACGATCCGACGGTATCGCCGCGATGGACGCGAGGGTTAGATCCTTCCAAGGGGCCACTATCGGCTCGATTCGGGTATTTGGATTGCTGGTCATGCTCGCTCCATTTCCTCGTGCGCCACGGGAGGCGGCTGTTTCGCGAAGTAAGTTGCGTTACCGACTACGCGTAAATTGAACTCAGTTGAGTAAACTCTGTTTCTGTCGACCGTGCAACCGAAAGCAGTTGATATGGAATGACTTCGGCGTCACTGCGTGAGTGGGGGCGAGCGCTCGATGCCTGCTCCGGGGGCATCGGTCGGCGATGATCGTGTGGTGAACACGGGCAAGACATGGCCCCCGGATATCGGCGGTCGCCGAGTGCTGGGGGTTCAGGCGGAGTTGGCGCCGACAACGCCCCCAGGGCAGTGGGGCGGGTCCGTCGATCCGGTCCGAGTGCACGATATCGATGAAGGCGGGTGTGCGGTGCGTGATGTCGGAGTCGACGGATTGGGTGCGGTGGGGTTGGTGAAGTACGGGTGATGGCGCCGTACCGGTAGCGGGCGGGAGGAGATCGCGGGTTTCGCAGACTGCGGCCGCTACCGTCCGGATGGGGAGAGTGTCACCTCAGAGATGCTCGTCGTTGTGGGATAATCCGGAACGGAGGTAATCCGATCAGTCTGCCGTGCCGAATATCTCATGCCGCGGCTCCCGATCACCGCGCACCGAGGGTGGGCCTGGGGTTCGCGCCGATGTGTTGCTCCCTTCGGTCAAGCGCACGATCTGTTCAGCACGTTCGGCCGGGTGGTCGCCGCGGCTGCACCGCCAATCCCGCCTCCTTCCTGTGAATCCGCACCCTGATGGGCGCCGCGAACGATATGACGGTGATGGATTGGTTATGCCGCACCATTGGCGTTCTGGCCGGCCGCAACGGAGAGGGTCTCGCCGGTCATGTGTTTCGCACCGTCGGAGACCAGGAACATCAGTGCGTCCGTGATTGCCTGAGGGGGAATCCATGGAACTCCCTGGGGCTGATACCGACGGAATTCCTCGGCGACGTCGTCGATTGTCGGGGAGGCGAGGTCGGGTCGGAACAGCCCGTACATCGTGCTGTTGTGGATGATGGGAGTGTCGACGCAGCAGGGACAGATGACGTTCACGGTGGTCCCGGTGGTCGCCACCTCGAGGGCGACGGTCTTTGCCAGCCCGATGACCGCCCACTTCGAGGCCGAGTAGTGACTGAATTGCGGGTAGCCGCCTTTGCCCGCCATCGACGATGTGATGATCACCCGTCCCCAGGTCTGATTCAGCAGATGCGGAAGGCCCGCATGCAGCACGTTGAAGACGCCGTTGAGGTTGATGTCGATGACCACATCCCAGTCGGCGGGATCCATGTGGCGAAATTCGCTGATCGCCATGACGCCGTGATTGATCGCGAGAATATCGAGCGATCCAAAGGTGTCGACGATCCGCTCGACTGCATCGCTGATGGCCTCCCGGTCGCGCACGTCTGCCTTGAGTGCAAGTGCTTTTCCGTCAGCCTCGTTGATGAGCCACATGGTTTCGTCCATGTCCGCCTGCGAGGAGAGCGGGTAAGAGACATTCTTGATGTCTTCGCAGACGTCGAGGATGGCGACTGAAGCGCCGGCTTTGGCGAGCGCGAGGGCGTGCGAGCGGCCCTGTCCTCGCGCTCCACCTGTTACGAGGGCAGTTTTGCCTGTTAGATCGACCATTTCCGTTCCTCTTTCTCGTGGGTAGGTTGGGGACGATTCGGCGGCAGAGACCTGGGCGTGCGGCGAGCTATTACCGCGACTTACTGCGCCTGATCTGCGCTATGGACACTGCGGCCAAGAGCACGGCGCCGTTGAACAGGCTGCTTGTCCAGATCGGCACGCCGAGCAGTTGAAGCCCCTTGGCTCCGGTTGCCAGCAGCGCGATCGCTATCAGCGTCCCAGCCACATTCGCTCGGCCGGGATGAACCTGGGTCGATCCCAGGAAGATCGCGGCAAACGCGGGAAGGAGGTAGGGGGCGCCGGCGGTCAGGGATGCACTTCCGATCTTGGCGGCGAAGATCACACCGGCGAGTGAGGCGAGGATCGACGAAGCAACGAGCGCGCCGAAGATGTACCGTGCTGTGCGAATGCCATTGAGACGCGATGCCTCCGTGTTGCTGCCGACAGCTTGAAGTCGGCGTCCAATTGGCATCTGTTCGGTGACGTACCAGACGATTACGGCCACGACGGCCATGTAGATGACCACGACGGGAATCCCGAAGTACTGGGCCTGACCGAGCGAGAGGAATCCCTGCGGTATTCCGCCGACGATCTGGTTGCCCCCGGAGACGCCGTAGATGACGGCCTCGAGTATTGATGCCATCGCCAGGGTGGCGATGAAGGAGTTCACATTGAGTATCGCGATGGCGATCCCGTTCGCGGCTCCGACGAGGGCCCCAACTGTCAAAGTGAGCAGGGTAGCCATCGGGACGGATAGCCCGTGCGATGACTGCAGCCAGGAGACAAGAATGACGGCCAGGCCGAGGCCTTGCGCGACTGAGAGGTCGAAGGCACCCGCGCGGTACGCGACGAGCAGGCCTAGAGAGAGGATCGTCGTGATCGCCTGGTCGGCGATGAGTGTGCGGAAGGCCCGGATCGTGGGGAATGTTTCCGGTAGCAGGACGGAGAACAACACGATCAGCGCGGCGAGCAGGACGAGGCCCGAGTAGCGCTGCAGAACAATGCCGAGCAGCGGTTTCTTGTCCCCTTGAATCTGGGGGTGTGCTGCTGGTTTGGATTCAACGCTCGTCATGCCAGTACCTCGTCCTTCTCCGTGTTTTCGTGCAACCCCAGCAACTCTTGCTCCACGACCGCGGTGGTCAGTGACGAGCCGCTGAGTGAACGCGTGCACACCCCGTCCGCGAGAACAAGAACGCGATCACAGAGCTCGACCGCTTCCTGACCGTCCGTTGTGCACACGACGACGGCGATCCCGTCTCGGGCAGCCGCGCTCAGCAATGCGTAGAACTGTGTCTTCGTTCCCACATCGATACCCTGGGTGGGTTCATCGAGAATCAGCATCTTGGGCTTGGTTCGGAGCCATCGCGCAAGAAGAACCTTCTGCTGATTACCGCCGCTCAGGTTGATGACGAGGTTCTCCGGGTCTGATGGGCGGACGTGCATTTTCCCGATCCAGTCACCCGCGACACGGCTCTCTGCACGCCTGCTGATACGGCCCAGCCTGGTGATGTCGGCGAGCATGGGTAAAGTCAGGTTCTCGCGCACCGTTGCGTCTGGGATGACCGCGCTGCGCCGCCGGTCCGTCGGCAGGAAGGCGATCCCCGCCCGAGATGCGGTGTGGGGGTTCAAACCCGAGTATGTGCTCCCGTGTACCGTGACAGATCCGTCGATCGGCTCGGTCGCGCCGACGATGAGGCTGGCCACCTCTTCCCGGCCCGAGCCCGTCACACCGACCAGCCCGAGGACTTCGCCTGGGTAGACGTCGAAGTCCAGCGGTTTCAATCTCGTGCCGGTCAGCCGCCGAACCGTGACAGATGGCTCCTGGCTGGTGACCGAGAGACTTGTCGGCTTGTGCGGCACCAGTGGCCGGCCGAGGATGTCCCGGATGAGACTCTCCCGCGTCATGGTGGACGTCTGCGCAGTGGATACGCGGCGACCGCTGCGAAGCACCGTCACTCGATCGCAGGCGGTGAGCAGTTCGTCGAGCCGGTGAGAAACGAACAACGTGGTCACTGCGCGCTCGCGCAATCTCTGTAGGACCGCAAAGAGGCGCTGGACCTCCGTCGGTGGCAGTGCCGCGGTCGGTTCATCGAGAACGAGCAGCCGGAGAGCTGCGCTCGAGTCGTTGATCAGGGCGCGCGATATCGCAACACCGACGCGCTCTGAGGGACTCAGTTTGCTCACATCGGTGTGCGGGTCCAGCTCGTATCCCAGCGCGTGGGTGGCCTCCCTGGTAGCAGCTATTTGTCTCCGCCATCGGATGTTCCCGAATGGGCCGGTTGCGTACCCGGATCCCAATGCGAGGTTCTCCACGACCGAAAGGCCGTCCACGATCCCGAGATCCTGGTGGACGAAGTGAATTCCGACTCGGTGCGGTGCGGAAGGGTCACCGAAGGGGAGTGGTGCTCCGAGAAAGGTGCCCTTCGCTCCCGGGTCTGGGGAATGGTAGCCCGACAGGATCTTGATCAACGTGGACTTCCCGCACCCGTTCTGTCCCACCAGACCGTGTATCTCGCCCACCGTCAGGCTCAGATCCGCGCCGTCGAGCGCGCGGCCGCTGTCGAAGGTCATCGACAGGCTGGAGAGCTCTAACAAATCGTTCACTGGCTTCCTGTTCTGAAAGGCTGAGACCTCGAATGTTCGTGGTTGGTCAGGTAACTGGTAGGTTCCACATCGTCAGGAAGAGCTCCCTGTAGTTGCGCGGGGTGATCCAGGGATCCTCGGTTGGGGCGGTGTCCTTCGTGAGGATCTGGATCCACGGCCATGCGGCTGCGGTCGTATCGTCGGGGCTGTCGGCGACCGGCGAGGGGATTGCATCGCCCTTCAGCGCGCGCACCGCGGCATCGACGTAACGCCAGCCCAGTACCTGGTTGGAGACGCCCAGCCATGCCTCATTCTGGTCTCCGGCAGTTAAGCCCGCGATGTTGTCGGCGATCGGGCTGTTGCCAATGAGTTTTACGTCGGTGAACCCTGCCGCGCGTACTGCGGGCAGTACGCCCAGCGAGAAATCACCCGCTGTGAAGACGATGTAGTTGGTGTCGGGGTGCTGTTGCAGTGCGCTGACGACCTTGGATGGAATGGCCGTCCCGATGTCGTTGGCCGTGCCGTTGATGTTGGTGTTCGAGCACGTGTCCGGGCACAGCTCGGCGAGCCGATCCTCGTATCCGACCTGTGGAGGGACGACAATCGGGAAATCGGGAACGTTGACAAAGATGCTGTTCACATTGCCGCCGGACTTCGTGATCGCCCAGTCTGCGAGCAGCTGGCCCATGTAGCGCACCATGCTGGCCGGCTCGAGGAGGACCGTCGGTGGAGCCGGGTCGTTGTCTACGGTGCCGGCCGCCGTCTTGGGGTCTGGTTCGTAGATCGCGGAGTTGTCGATGAATGGAATGCCGAGGCGTTTCATTTCCTCACGTTGCTTGACAGTGGCGGACGGCGGGGTGCCCGTGCTGAAAATCGCATCCGGATGTAGCTGCACCGCGTTGTCGAAGGCCGACTGGATACTCTCCGGGGTGCCCTGGTAGGTCAGGGTGGTCACCGTCGCCCCGATGGCGTCGGCTGCAGCGGTCATGCCGTCGCGGAACGTCGCGCAGGTCGGCAGTGCGCAGCCTACGTAGGCGAACCGGAGTCCCTGACGCGGTGCGCCACTAATAGATTCGGTAACTCCGACGTTCGTCGCGTCCGCCAGATGCGTGTCGACTTCCGCTTGCGCAATCTGCACGGCGTGGGTATTGACCGAGCCGTCTCCCGCCGCGGAGGAGGATGTGGAGTCACACGCTGTGAGTGCGAGCGCAACTCCTAGAACGACTGTGGCACATAGGACCTTCAATTTCGCCTCGCTCTGAATCGAATTGGGTTCTGTTGGCGAACGGAGCCTGGATCACGGTGCAATGCCGATGCTGATCCAGCAGGTGCGCCCGATGGATCCATAGGTGTCCCCAATGTGATTGGGGCACAGTGCACGGAGCCGGGATCAACTGGTGTGCGCTCCGGCGCGCTGTCGCGGCGTTTCGGTCGTCGTCTCCGATGTTGCCGCTCGGGTTCCTGACGTTGTCGTGCATTCGTCCGGTCCTCGCGTGCTGCGCGGATGTCGCGCGAGTGGAGACGTCCGAGAGAGCCTTCTGCGTCGGACCTGCAGACGCAGTGAATGGTCCTTCCGTGGCCGGTTACCTGAGACTATCGGGGCGGCGGTGTGCTAGCACTGACAGGCAACCCAGACGGCGCAGGACGGCGCGGATCATGCTGTGCTGCCGATGAAGCCCGTCGATCGCACGACCGTATTCGTCCTCCGGCGTCTGGGGAAGCCCGATCAGAATGCGCGGCTCGGCGCCTGGAGATCCTGCGTCAATCAACACCCGATCTGCCGGCAGCAGATGAACAGGCACGTCCTCTCGGCCGGATACCTCACCCACGGCCACAACGAGATAGTTGTGGCCCAGGTCGGTGAATGATTCGAGAGATGTTCTCCCGCTGGGGAGGTCCACCGACACGTGGAGGATGGGCAGTGGTGTCTTCTCGGAGTCGAGGTCACGGAGTCCGACGATGGGAAGTTGGTGGGTGCGGGCGAACTCCTGTAGGTCGTTACCTGAGGCGACGTCTGTCGGGTGGGTAGTGCCGACGACTGTGGTGAGCACCGCGGCGGGTGGGAAACCGGCTGCCGCTACCAGATGTACTGCAGCTTCGGGATGCCCGAAGTCCGAGATGGGCAGGGCCGCGTCCGCGCGCAGGGGCACGACATGGCCTGGACGGCTGAATGACGCGGGTGACGCATCCGGGGACGCCAAGAGCCGGATCGTGCGTGCACGGTCCGCGGCAGAGATGCCGGTGGTGATACCAGTGGCCGCGTCGACGGTGACGCACTGTGCGGTTCCTGGGGCGGCACCCTGTTGAGCCGGCAGCCATAGGGCGTCGCACCGGTCCGGTGGTAGGGCGACTTGCAGGAATCCTGATGAATAACGGATAGCGAAAGCGGCATCAGCCGTGCTGATCCGGGCCGCAGGAAAGACGACCTCACCGCTGGTCGGCGAGCCAATCCCATCGGTGAGGATGATGGCCTCCCCGCGGGACAGCTGACTGATCGCGGCCATCACTCGTTCTTCCGCGCGGATCTCAGCGAGCGTTGGTGCGAGGGCGATGCGCTGTGCGAGCGGATTGTCGTCGGTGATAGTCATGGTGAGATCGTCTTCCTGGTGGTCACGCCGGGAACTGCCTGTCTCTCGGGCTGCTGCAGGCGGCTGGTCACAGCTCGACAGAATGCACTGCTAGTTGACCGATACCGGCTGCTGCTGTGCCGCGTATTTTTCGCTCGCAGCGTTGATGGCCGCCATGGTCTCGGCCTTCCACTCGTTACCCCGCACCCACGCATTGTGCTCGCGGATGGGCTTGAGCTGCCCCCGGAATTCGGGAATCACGTGCTCGGCCCAGAGCGTGACGGCATTTCGCTGGCGCTCGTAGTCGGTGAAGTCGGTGAGAGTCATGATGAAACTTCCGAAGCCGCCGGTTTGGTCGGCAAGTTGCCGGATCTTCTTGATTGCAGTGTCAGGGGTTCCGATCAGCACCGACCCGGACTCGATGGCCTCGTCGATCATTCCCTCGACATCTGGCTTCTCGGAGGCCGGCAGCGGCGAGATATGCGCCAGATAGTTCCAGATCTCCTCGAACCCGTGGGTGCAGTCCTTGCGCGCCTGCTCCTCGGTCTCCGCGATGTGGGTAATCGCCGAGAGCCGCCAGTTCCGACGCGACACCGTCCGCCCGGCCTTCGCTGCCTCGTCCTCGGCGATCTTCCAATGGCCGCGAAGGGCGCCGAAGGCGGCAGGGCTTGTGGCGGCAAGATTGATCATCCCCACACCCAGCCTCCCGGCCGTGACAGGCCCGGACGGTGAGGTGACAGCTGCGACAACTACATCCAGCTCCGGCAGACTGTAGGGGCGTACCTGTAGTTTGGCCTCGCGAAGATCGAACCAGTCTGTCTTCTCCGTCACCGTCTCACCGCGGAGGAGCCGAACAATGACCTCCGCGGCCTCGAGCATCATGTCGCGCTGCTTCGTCGGGTCGATACCCAGCATGTAGGCGTCGGAAAGGAGCTGTCCGGGACCGAATCCCATGATCGCGCGACCGCGAGACAGGTGATCGAGGGTGACCAGGCGCTCCGCGAGGAGGAAGGGGTTGTGGTAGGGCAACGAGTTGACGGCCGTTCCCAGTTTGATGGTTTTGGTGCGCTGCGCGGCCGCTGCGAGCAGCATTTCGGGCGCGCCGATCGGTTCGTGACCACCGGAGTGGTGCTCGCCGAGCCACGCCTCCTGGAACCCGAGGCTGTCGGCGAGCTCGATGATCTGCAGGTCCCGCTCATAGAGAACTGTGGGGCTCACTCCGATCTTGTGGAAGGGGGCCATGAAGACGCCGAACGCGGTCGGGTAGTTGGATTCGGACATGCAACACCTCGGTTTCTCGGTCTAGCGTGATTTTTGTCGTAGCCCAGCGAGCACATAGGTTGCTGATGCGCGTTAGGCACTTTCGGTATGGGCCGATCTGGCGCTTTCGATGGTCGCGGCCTCCACCCGGCCGCCGAGAGCGATAACCAGGGGAATCGGGTCGTAGAATTCGCAGAAGTGCGTGATCCTCCCGTCTCGGATGGTGAAGCGCGTGACGTACTCGTTCTTCAGCTCGACCGGAATGACCATCTTCATGTCGCTCTTGTACTCGGCGATGACCTCGCCGGGATCGGAGTGATACGTCTCGAGCCTGAAGTCGTACAGCCCCTCGGTCTCGATGATGGAGGGAATGGTCTCCAGGAAGGCCATCACTTCCTCGATGCCCTCCATCCGCCGATTGAATCCAGGCGGGGCGTAACGCATCTCGAAGACGATGTCCTCCGCGAGAAGCTCACGCTTGACTTTGAAGTCCCAGGTGTTGATGGCCTCTAGATACCTACGGGCGATGTCGATATTCGACGCTCGCAACTCCTCGACAGTCGGCACACGTTCTCCTTTGGCAAACTGAACTCATTTCATGCGAAGGTTAGGCTGTGATCCACGTCTCGTCAATAGATCTCGATGCTGGAAGTTGCGCGGCCGAAACGGTTCTGGTGCGCGGGCGTCTACGGTACCCTGACATGAACCCAATTCAGTTCGTTCCGAGTGGCGGTGGTGTTCAATGTCAGAAATTCAGGCAGCGGGGTCCGATGACGGATTCGTCGGCGGCGACGATCTGTCGCCGCGCGTCCTTCGTGGCGCGTACGGCCGGTTTCCATCAGGCGTCGCGGCAGTGTGCGCAGTGATCGACGGCGAACCGGCCGGTATCGCAGCCAGTTCCTTCGTGTCAGTGTCGCTCGAACCAGCACTGGTGTCCCTGTGCGTCGCCCTCACGTCAACAACATGGCCTCTGCTCCGACGAGCCCAATCTCTGGGTGTCAGTGTGCTGGCCGACGCCCACGCGTCGACCGCTCGGGCACTCGCGTCGCAAGTACCCGATCGATTCGCGGGAATAGAGTGGGTTCGCGACAATTCCGGGGCCGTCTTCGTTGCCGGCGCAGCCCTTTGGTTGAACTGTTCAATCTACGAGCAGGTTCGGGCGGGCGATCACGAAATCGCAGTGCTTGCCGTCAACCGCATCAAGATGCACAGTTCCGTATCACCCATCGTGTTCCACGACAGCCAATTCCATCGGATGGCGCGCTCCGGGCCTTACCCGTCGAGCTAGGGAAGGAAGACAATGTACATCGAGGTCACTTCTGCCAGTGTTGCAACTCGTCACCTCCTGGATCTCAAGACGTTTCACGTACAAATGAGCTCCGATCGCGAAAAGGCCCACGAATCGCTGGTCAGCGGAAATATCGGCTACATCGACAACGACACGGTCTTCATTCGATCAGCCTGGCTCCGCAACCAAGGACCACACACCCGTGAGTGGCTCGAGAACTTCGGAGCCATGCTGTCTTACGCCGAGGACCGCGGGTGGTACGACGGGGAATTCATCGAAGCGCATATAGAGCCCAACGAATAGACCAGATCTTGCTTCGAGCGCGCGCGTCACCATGCCCGCGGCCTGGCCGGGCATAGATTAGCCGTCGTCTCCAACGTGCACGCTGGGCTCGTTGCCGCAATCGGAGCCACCCCGCCCGGGCGCCCCTGCTGGGCGCAATTCTTGCATCCGCGATGGCCACCGCCGCGCACGGGAAAGGGCATCGACCAGGTAACCCGGATTCCGAATCGCGCGTTTCGTGTGAATGGATCTGTACCGGCCGAGGTGGGGCGAACAACCACACGTGGGGGAATCAGTCGTGTCGAGTGCGCCGGTCGGAATCTATCAGCGGTTGGAAAGCCTCGACATGGGGCGTTCGGCGCACGTGTCGACCCAGATTCTGTCGAGCAGGCACTTCTCCGGATCGGTCAACCGGGTGGATAGATACCGTCGGTACTCTGCGACATCGCGGAAATCGAACCGCTCGATCACGCGGTCCGTACCGACCTCAGCCGTCCAGCGGCGCGCGCCGAGACGGCGGCGGGCGCGTGCGAGGTCGCGCCGAAGTGCCCGAAACGACGCATGTCCGCCGGGCCGTAATTGATAGATCACGGTCACCCGGACCGGTGCCGACTCCTCCACCACCGGTGCCAGCGGAATCGCGGTCCGCGTACCCGCGGCGTCGAGAGTGGGGGCGATCGTCTCCGCCGGCACGATCCCATGGACAAGCGCGCCGATGCCCGCGCCGACCATCACTACGGACGCCGTACCAAATGCGAGCTCGAGGGAGAAGAGATCGGCGAGCGCCCCCCAGACGATTGAGCCGACCGCCTGGCAGCCCTGGAAGACCAGCAGCATCAAGGCAATGGTACGGGCCCGGATCCACGTCGGCAGAGCGCCGTGGGCGGCCATCATCCAGGAGCTCTGCACACCGACCCACGAGGCGCCGACGACCGCCATGAGCACGGCGACGACCACAACATTCGACACCGTGGCGACCGCGGCAAGAACGGCAGCATAGGCGAGTGATCCGGCGCAGATGAACGCGTTCTGCGTGATCCGGCGGCGAATGGGCATCACCGCCACGGTGCCTACGACGGCACCGAACCCGACGAGCCCGAACATCAGGCCGAACTGACTCGAGGACAGGCCCAACCGCTCGTATGCGATCACGGGCAGCAGAGCCCACAGACAACTCGAGGGCATCCCGAAGACCGAGAGGCGGTACAAAAGTCGCCGGGTCCAAGCGGAATTCCAGACGAACCGCGTCGCCGCCGCCAGTGCTGGGAGCATCCGTTCGGATGAGCGCGGCATTGCCGAGCCCACGCGCCTCCGCGAGCGCAGCGGCACGACCAGCACGGCGAAGACGACGCCCAACGCCAGAAAGAGGGCCTCGGACGTCGTCGCGGTCAACAGTGCACCACCGATGATCGGGCCGATTGCACGGGCGCCGTTGTAGGAGGCGCCATCGAGGATGGCCGCGGTACCCGCGAGGGGTCGGCCCACGATGTGCGGCATGAGTGATTGCCACGCGATCGTGATAGTCGACAGCCCGGCGCCGACCGCGCCGACCGTCGCGAGCATCAGCCATGGGGGCACGTCGCCGGTACTTGCGAGCACGGCCGCGGCTACCGCCGCACTCGCAAGGACGAGTAGCGCTCCGCGCATCAAGACCGGCCCCGCCCCGCGCTCACCCCAGACGCCCATCGGAAGTGCGAACAGGAGGAAGGGAATCGCTAGCGCTGTCTGAACGGAGGCGATGACCGTCGAGGATTCCCCGGACACGGTCAGTGTCCACTGGACCGCAACGACGAATACCCAGACGCACACATTGGTCACGCATTGGACGGCAACGAGGACTGTGAAGTCCGCGTTGCGGAGCGGATCTCGGAGCGAGGAGGTAGCCGCACCGGGCTGCATCAGTGATTCTCCTTTCCAATCAGCTGGCGGCGCTCCTGATGGATCCTGTGCCATGCACCGGTCGGAGCGAAGTCGACGGCCTCACGCGGTGACGACCGCACGATCGGCTGCAGCTCGGTCCGCCGCGGCGAGGCCGAACACGAGGGCCGGGGCGATGCCGCCGGTGTAGGCGTGGTCGTAGAGGCCGCCGGTGTCGGATCCCGCAGCGAACAGACCCTCGATCGTTCCGCCCGCAGCGGCGAGGACGCGGCCGTTCTCGTCGATGCGAACGCCGTGGAACGGGAACGTCAGCGCTGGGCACGCCTCGATCACGTAGTACGGGCCCCTGTCCAAGGGCTCGGCGTCGTAGGCGCGCGGCGGTCGCACCGCACGTCCTGCCGCATTGATCCTGCCGATCTCCTCGGCGATCACGGCACCGTCATAACCCCACTCCTCGGGCAAGTACGCGAAATCGTCGAGACTCTCGGCGAACCCGCACCTGCCGCCGCGGCGTTGTGCGAGGTCGAATTTGTCGATGGCAACGGCACCCTCCACGTAGCTGCCGGTGATCCAGTCGCGGTAGACCCGCTCGTCGGCCACCAGAAGTCCGCGGGACTCGGGCTGTTCGAGCAGGGCCATCGTGGTCAAGTGATCGCCGGCGGTCTCGTCGATGAACCGGCGGCTGTCGAGATTGAACAGCAACGCGTGCTCGCTGTAGTACAGCGACAGTGCCACGAAGTCGGCGGGCTCACGGAAGCTCACCCCGGTAGGAATGAGGTGTCCATAAAAGCCGGAGCGATCCTTCCCCGTCGCGGCACCAACGGCCTCGGCCAGCCGTAATCCATCACCGACGCTGGTCGGGTTGGAACGTAGCTGCATCGCGCTCGCCGCTGGATGGATGTGCTTGTTCGCCGCCTCGGGATTCGCCTGGAATCCTCCGGTCGCGATGATCGTTGCGCGAGCGCGGATCTCCCGTTCGGTACCGTCCGCCAGGCGCACCCGCGCCCCGACGACGGAACCGTCCTCGGTAAGAAGCCTGAGAGTGCTAGTGCTGGTGATCAGTTCGCCGCCGACCCGGATTCGCTTGCGGCACTCGCCGATGTACTGGTTGGTGTCGAACTGGTGGCCTGTGCCGTAACGCAGGACCGTCACGGCGTCCGCGCACTCGACGTCGAGCGAGCGAATCCACTCGATACCTGGTGCGAATCCGTCGACGAGCGCGCGTCGCAAGGCGGGGCTGCCATTGGGGTTGACTTCGTCCATCACCTCGTGCGACGGCGCCGTCCATGCATACCCGGCGAACTGGGCAGACCCGCCGACCGTGGCGGACTTCTCGACGACGATGACCGAACTACCCCGGCTCAGGGAGCGGGCGGCCGCGGTCAGTCCTGCCATGCCCGCGCCGATGACGAGTACGTCGGTGTCAATTCCTGGCATATCGTGCCCCTCCGTTGTGCTGCTGTAGTGTCTGCGGTCACATTAGCTCCCTAATTGAAGTCAGTTCAAGTCTTGGTGCATGGTGGTTCGACCGCCGCGCCAGTAACGGATGACAGCGGAGCCTGGTTCCGCTCGCGGAGGGATCGTTCGGCAGCGCGACGGCTTGAAAATGCTCGACAACGCCTACGATCCCCGACGCATGGCGCACCATCCAAGGTGTGTGACAACCGGGTGCAGCGGCGGGGCTACTACCGACTATCTATAGGCACGAGTTCGGGAGAACCGTGTGAAACCGCTACTGAGAGTGCAAAATTTCAACGTTTCGAGTGACGGAATCTGTGGTCGGAGCCCGGGCATCGGAGGGCTCACCGACGACCCGGCCCGCGAGTTCCGAGGGCAGCGAGGGCCCGGAGCGGGACTTCGCCACAGTGCTCGCCGACTACGACGAACACGACACCCTCGCCCTGGCGGAGATCGAGCAGTGGTCGCCCCGCACCCGAAGGATCGACGAACGGGACTTCAGGTCTCGGCCGCTGCCAAGGGGTAGGTGTCAGGTCGGCCCAAGGCCGAAAACCCCTGTGTGCTCTGCGGGCGTGACGGTTGACGGACCGCGCGCGTGTCCCGTATCCGTTCGAGCGCACTGTCCTGGTCGGCGTTCATCGACGTCGCGGCAACTGCTCCTGCGCGTTTCCAACGGCCGACATGAGGTCGCGACCCAGACGCTGATAGGTGCGCAGCCACGCTGCGTCGACCGGTTCGTCGTGCAGGTGCGCCATCAGCGTTTCGCTGTTGTTGCCGGAGTCCAACCATCGGCGCATCTCGGTGGTGCGATCCTGCACGGCGTGCAGCAACTGCTCTGGAACGGTCGCATTCGTCATCGGGTGCCGTCCTCCCTTGCCGTTCACCTCAACGTTTTTCGTTGCTCTGGTGGCGCGTTGGCTGTCATGCGTTCCCCCGTCGGTGGCCGCCACCGTCAGGCGTATTCGCGTGAGTCGGCCTCGTCGAGCGAGTCCCAGACGATCTCGTAGCGCCGGCGGGTCAGGTCGTCGGCGTCGGTGAGGAGCTCCTCGAACAGTGACCGGGGGTCGGCGTGCCACGACCGGGCCAGGGCCTCGACCTCCCGCGGAGTAAAGAGGCCGGACCGGGTGGCGGCGAGAACCCAGTCGTCGAAGTCGCGGTCTCGGATCCGCTCGACCGCGTCGAGGTCGACGTTCCCATCCTCGAGGTCGAACGAGAACATTGCCGCGACGAGGTCTCGGGGCGACTGGCTGGCGATATCGGCGGCGACCCGGCCCGCGATGATGGTGTTGCGGACCAGCTGTTCTGTGGTCATGGCGACCGCACCTCCTCGAGTGGGCGCGGGTTCCGACTCACTCTGTGTGTCGATTCGTGGGGGAGCCTTGGACGGCGTGTTTCTCAGCAGGGTAAGGCATCTCCGCAACCCTAGCTGTGGCTTGCGTCACATTACCGGGCGGTAGTGATCGAACCCGCAGGACGAGCCTGTCGGATGCGGCCATGGTCCCCCTGTTCAAGTGGTGGCCGGATGGCATGCGACCCAGTGGAACTGGTCGATCGACCTAGGTGAAACTGGACGATCGACCTAATGGTGTTTGCGCGCAACATATTCCACACTGTCCCCGGAGCCGACTCGGTTCAGCGGTGCTCGGGTAGTGGTGTCGGCACGAATATTCGGGCCGCCGAGGGAGAGCAGGGGACGGCTGGATGCGGACACATCGACAGATGAGGTGGACGGCCGCGGCCGCGGGCATGGGGCTGGCGGTGAGCATGCTGGGGGCGCCAGTCGCGGCGGCGGAGGAGGTTCCGGACCTGCCCGGGGCGATTTCGGTGTGGCAGGTCCCGGACCGGGTCGGTCCCGCCCACATTACGCATCACGATGCCGCCCGGTATGCGCGGCAGCACCCGGGATCGGTTCCGCCCGGCGTCAACGACTACACCTGCACCCCCACCGCCGACCATCCGAGGCCGGTGGTGCTGGTGCACGGCACGGACTCGAACGCGTACTCGGACTGGGCGGCGCTCGGTCCGCGACTGGCCGGGTCGGGGTACTGCGTGTTCGCGCTCAATTACGGCGGCGAGCCCGGGGGCGACAACTACGGAACCGAGGACATGACGGTCAGCGCCGGTCAGCTGGCACAGTTCGTGGACGAGGTCCGCGACGCGACCGCCGCTGCCGAGGTCGACATCGTCGGCTACTCGCAAGGGGCGACGGTGGCCCGGTTTTACGTCAACCGGCTCGGTGGTGCGGCGGCGGTCGATCAGTGGATCGGTCTGGCCTCACCGACCTACGGGGGCACCCTGTTCGGTCTCGTTCCGGTCCTCGAGCAGACGCCCGGCGGCATGCAGTGGGCGCGTGAGGCGATTCCCCCGGAATTGGTGTCGCCCGCGTTGGAGCAGCAGGCCCAGGGATCGTCGTTCCTCGACGACCTCAACGGCGGCGCAGACACCGTGCCGGGGACCCGGTACACGACGATCGGCTCGCGGCTCGACGAGGTCATTCAGCCGGCGACGAATATCGCGTTGCGCGACGGGTCGGCGACGAACCTGATGATCGGGGACCTGTGCCCGTCCAATCAGTCCGGGCATTTCCGGATGCCCTACGACGAGTACACCGTGGAACTGGTGATGGGTGTGCTCGATCCCGCACAGGCGCCGGCACCGCCGCCCTGCACCGTGGTCCCGGCGGGCACGGGGGTACTGGAGATGATCCTCACCGAGAAGTTCTGATGGCTGCGGCGTCAGGGGCTGATGGGTCGCGGCACCACGGCGGCGCGCCTGTTGAGCGCCGGTATGGAGAGGATGCGGAAACCTGCTCGCCGGGTGGTGGCTACGGGGCTGTCGCTGAGGCCGCCGCGGATCGAGCCGGTAACGGTGCGGGTGCCCGCGCGGATACAGTCACCGTGTCCTGACGAGGGGGCGCAGAGGGAGCAGGACGTGATGCGGCGAGGTTTCAGGGGTTGATGGCGGCGGTGCTCGGTGTCCTCTTCCTCGCAATGATGGTTCCGGTGCCGGCGAACGCGGAACCGCTGTATCCGTGGCCCGACCCGGACCCGTTCTACCTCGCGCCCGCCGATCTCGGGGCCACGGCACCGGGCGATGTGGTGCGGACGCGGCGGATCGACACCTGGATGTACGCCAACTCCGACGGGTGGCAGGTCGCGTTCCGGTCGACGAACTCGGCCGGCAACCCCATTCTGGCGGTCACGACGGTGCTCCTACCTAGGGGTGTGGCGAATCCGCCGTTGGTGTCGTATCAGGCGATCGTGAACTCGTTGGGAACCAAGTGCGCGCCCTCGCGGGCGCTGTTCAACCTGGAGATGCAGGAATCGCCGGGAATGTTGCTGGGCCTGCAGCGGGGGTGGGCGGTCTCGGTGCCCGATCACCTCGGCCCGACCGGTGCGTACGGGGCCGCCAAGCTCGGCGGCATGATCACCCTGGACAGTGTCCGTGCGGTGCAGCGGGTGACCGAACTGGGGTTGGCGAACAGTCCCGTCGCGTTGGCCGGTTACTCGGGTGGGGGAATGGCCAGCGCGTGGGCGGCGGCGCTCGCGCCGACCTATGCGCCGGAGCTGAGGCTGGCGGCGGTGGTGCAGGGCGGTGTGCCGGCGGATCTCGAGCAGATGGCCGAGGGGTTGGGGTTCAACCCGCATCCGGGGTTCGGGCTGGCCTTCGCGGCGGCGGTCGGTCTCGAGCGGGAGTACCCGACCCGGTTGCCGGTGTCCTCGCAACTGAACGAGACCGGTTTGTGGTTGCGGGAATGGATGAGCAACGAGTGCCGGCGGTTCCTGCTGTTCCACGGTGCGTTCCGCAACGCCGGGCAGTTGGCCGCGTCGAGGAGTCTGATGGCGAGTTCGGCGGCGCGGCAGGTGTTGCGGGAGAACAGTCTCCGCTATTTCGAGGGGGTGCCGACGGCGCCGGTGTATATGTGGCACGGCACGCTCGATGGGCTCACCCCGTTCGATTCGGTGGCGGAGGTGGCGCACCGGTACTGCGCGGCGGGTGCGAGGTTGACGTTCGTGCCCTATGACATTTCCGAGCACATGACCACCGCGGTGGTGGGTTTCCCGGATGCGTACGAGTTCATCGCGGCACGTTTCCGGGGTGAGCCCGCCCCAACACGGTGCTAACCGCCGGCCCAGGCCGCGCCGAACTGAAAGGTGCATGACGCCCCGGTTCCCGGCTCGTCGCCTGCACAGTCAGCTCTGGGTGGCGTCAGGCGTCGTTGGCACGAATCTCGTTAGTAGCCGGGTGATTACGTGACTAGCACGGATTGGGTCCAGGAGGGAGCGTCGTAGACGACCGTCTCACCGCACGGGATCTTTCGGGGCAGGCTCGAGTTGTGCCGTGTTCGGCGCCTGAAGTATCGCGCACCGTGGGGTCCGTGTCGCTCGACAAAAGGGGGTTGAACTGCCGTTTCAGGCTTACCGTGGCGGTATGAGAGGTGAGGAGGCGCGCGTGGCCCGGGACTTCGCGGAGTGGTTGTCGTCTCAGGGCTGGACGGTCCGTACCGACGAGGATGTCGTCGACATCGTTGCCGAGAAGGACGGACGCCTGCTCTACGCCGAGGTCAAGGGTGCGACCGCCGCGCCGGGGTTGGACGTCGATACCGCCATCGGGCAGCTCGTGCGGCGGATGCCGAGCGAGGCGGATCAGTCGGTGTCGTTCGCGCTGGTCGTGCGTGACGAGCCGCGTTCGGTAGAAGCTGCGGTGCGGGCACCGCAGCGGATTCTGGATCTGTTGGGGATGGCGCTGTATGCGGTCGATGAGGACGGCAGCGTGCGGCAGCTCTTCGGCCGCGTATGAGACTGTTCCCGGCACGGGCGGGGATGGACAGCAGGGTGGCCGGTAGCATCACCACACGCGCGATGGCGGGGTAGTGCGGTGATGGGGCGGTAGCTCAGTCGGTTAGAGCCGTGGACTCATAATCCATTGGTCGCGGGTTCGAGCCCCGCCCGCCCCACCATGTGTCGCCTGTAGAGCCGCAGGGAGCCCGTGGAAAAGAGATGTCAGGGCTGCCGCTCCGCCGATCGAGGGTGGCGATGCGGTGACAGTGGCGGACTCCGCTCAGTTTGTCGACGGCCGAGTTACTCGGATGCTCCGACGTTCTCAGGCGCAGTCGCGGCAGAATTGTTGAGCCGTGTCGGCGAGGCGGCTGCGGTGGTGGACCAGGAAGCAACTGGTGCAGGTAAATTCGTCCGCCTGCTTGGGGATGACGCGGACAGAGAGTTCTTCACCGGACAGGTCCGCGCCGGGCAGTTCGAAGGACTCGGCGGTGTCGGTGTCTTCGACGTCGACGACGGGGGACTGGGTGTCTTTCCGGCTGGCGGTCAGCTGTTCGAGGGAGGTGTCCGGCTCGTCGGATTCGGCGACTCGCGGGGCGTCGTAGTCGGTGGCCATGGGTGTTCTACCTTCACGCTCTGGGGGTTCGGATCCGCCAGGTTAGAGGGTCCGTCGGCACGACATGCTCGCGGGGTCGGGCCGGGAGGCGGGTGCGCCGGGCGTGGCGGGCGCGCTCGGTTTCGGACATGTCGCCCCAGATGCCGTAGCCCTCGGTGGCGGTGAGTGCATGAGCGCGGCAGTTGTCGAGCGCGGGACAGTCTTGGCAGATCTGTTTGGCGGCGCGCTCCCGCCGGGCGCGGACGTTGCCGCGTTCACCGTCGGGGGAGAAGAACAGGTCGGTGTCGGTGCCGCGGTATAAGGCGCGGTGCTGCCAGTCCCGGTCGAGGGGGCGGTGGAATTGGTCAGGCACAGCAGATGGATCGCTTTCGCATTGGAGCGGTAGGCGGCTCTTCGGTCAGGGCGGAGCGCGTGGGTGTGGCTGGCGGAGGTGGGCTTGTTGCCGCGGTCTGCCGGGCGGATCGGTGCGGCTTGGCGTGGCCTCCCGGGAACAACCACGTTGTCGTTCATCCGAAGGTGTTGTGCGACATGACCCCTCGATACACCGCGGTGTCACTTCTGATGCCCGGGAGGCGGCGGTCGGGTAGCGGCAGCGACCAACCTGGATCCGGGACTGTGATCGGTGCGGCACCACGTCCGCAGGGCGCGTCGGTGCATTTGATGCCTGGGCTCGACATCGGTGAAACCGGGACGAACCCGGATGATCCACACTCTGTCACCTCTCATGAGGTGGTAAAGGGTGTGCAGTTGATGGTAGCGACACGGCGGACGATACCGAAGGGCATCGCTCGAAAGTAACTGGCATCACATCCACCGTCACGTTCGCCAGCGTCGCCGACCACCGTGAGGACCGGTGCCGGACCGTGCACGGCGGCCACGAATAGCGCCCCACGACCGGCAAGGGGGGCAGGTGCGCGGAAACAATCATCGCCGAACGCGTACCTCGTCCGGCCGACGGCACGCCTTCGGCGCGTGGGGTACGCCGAACGCGCCCGGGTCCCGGGGTGCGGTCGCGGCGGCGAGCGGCGGATCGGCCGAACCGGCCATAACGGGGTCGAGTTCGATCAACACGGTGCCCGTCAGCGGGTCGGGTCGGCGCTGTCACGGATGCATCACCTCTCGCGCCCGCTGAGTCCCGTAATGCCCTGTTCGGCGGCCTCGAGGGCCGCGCGTCCGCGGCGTTCGCGCTGCCGTCGGGACTGCCGCGTTCGTGTGTGCGCTGATCGTGATCGCGTCCCCGGTCGGTATGGTGCTGGGCATCATCGGGTTGATCCTCTGCGGGCGGCCGGAGGGTGGGGATCACCGGGAAGGGTGTGGCGATCGCCGGTCTGGTGCTGCGGGCCACGGCGACGACGTCGCGGCGGAACTCTTCCGGATATGGCTCGGCATGTGGATCATCCTTCCACCGTGAGGGTGGATCCCTCACGGGTCAGGTGTCAACCAGAGCCGGGGCAGTCCCTGCGGTGCTGACGCTGCGCGAGTTCGTCGAGTTTGTTGCTCAGCGGCAGTGGAAGTCGAACTTGCCGCGCGTGCCGGGCGAAGCCTCAGCCGCAGACGTGTGGTGCGGCGAGAAACAATCCACCACAGACGAAGGCGCGCGATAGCCTCCACTCGTTGCCCGAACGCACGAAGGGAATTGGTCCCACCGGGTACGGTTCCATGCCCTCGATGTGGCCCTGCCCAGTCGCGTTGACCATCTCTGGGCCGACGAGTTCCACGGCGGTGAACTGGAGGTATTGGGGTGAGGGTTGGGCACCCCAGGCCCGCGCGATCGGCAGGGTCTGATCGCTGGGACCCTCCAGAAGTCGCGCCCGGTCCTCCTCGCGTATGGAGTAGTTGGTGGTGGCGTTGTACAGGGCGGTCAGTTGCTCGGCGGTGGGCACGAGATCGGTGATCGGCGCCGGCGGCGGTGCGAACTGTGTGGATTGGACGAAGACGGTCGGATGGCGCGATTCGGTGTCCTCGGGCGAGCAGGCGCAGGCGCAGCTCGCGGTTGCGATCGCGACAAGAGCGCTGGCACCTATCGCAGCTTTCCTCACCCTCATGATCTGGGTATCGCCCCATGCCGGCGCAACGTGACAAGCCGGTGCCACACCAATTCCCTGGTTGCATCTCCATCATCGATCGGATGCCGGTCATCGATCGGTGTCCGGTTCACCGACGCACCCCCGGACATGTCGCGGGCATGAAGGCGGTGAGATTGACCGATCAACAGCGGGTTGAGAGGGTGAAGAATGGCTTCGAAAGAATCGCGACGACCCCCGTTGCATCCGCTGGAGACTCCATCGTGGAACCTGACACTCTGTGGCGAGGAGGACAACGCTGCTGGTGCACCACCCCACTTCGTGGGTGCATGTCACGCCGTAGGGCGTGACACCCGCTGCTACGAGGAGCTGAGCTGGCTCGGTGAGATGAGCTGGCTTGTTGTCGACGAGACCAAAGTCTACGGGGGCTGGTCAATCGGGCTCGAGACCGAACACGGAGGAAGTCATGGTTTCGGAACCCCGGTTGACGTCGATCTCGCCATCCTCACCGCAAGAATTGCCGAAGCAGCTCAGGACTGGTTCACGGGGTGTGAACACACATTTTGGCCCGTTGCGAGCCGTAACCCGCTTCGATTGCTGAAGCCACAGGTCCGGAACGGACGCGCCGTCTGGGTCAGCCCCGGCGATGGCACGGTCATATGCAGTATCGGCGAACTCTGCGAATAGTCTGGATCGCCGAATCCGGCGCTTTGCTACGTGTTCCGGAGACGGATCCGCTACTGACGACATCTTCTGTGCCGCAGCCGCTATAGTCCGCCGCCGACTCCACCGCGGCTGCTGTTGAAGGGAAAGATGCGAGTATAGGACCCGTCCATGCGTCGAGGTGAGACCGACGAATAGGGGCTCGGGTTCCGGTCATGGAGAAGTCCTCGGAGGCCACGGAGGAGGTCTCGAAACGTCATCCTCTGGAACCAGCGTCTCGGGTCGGGTACGGGCTCAGACTCGTACGGAATCGGTTCCCTGCGCACGTAGTGCTCCATAACCCCAGATTGGTCGGCATCGAGCGTCCACCTTCTCGCTTGCGCGGACCGCCGCCACTGCGGCATCGCTCGATGCTCAGCTGCCGCCGGGGATGATCCCGCCCGCGAAAGCTGGCCCATTACATCGATCAGCCAGGAAGTGACTGTGGGCGGAAATGGGGACCAGAAGTTCCAGCTGTCTCCCGTCAGATGAATGAAGTTGTCCATCTCAATCACCCTCTCCGAGCAGTGGGTGGCGATGTCGTGGGGATCACAGCCCAGGATAATCGGCAACCGACGGGCGACAGCGCAAAACAACAATGGGAAGGGAGCGGCACGCGGGCGAAACCCCTAAGTGGATTCGGCGGAGCGGAGCGTTGGAGGCTCAGCCGTTGAAGATGCGATGGGGAGATCCCCGACCGAGAGGTGGAGCTCAAGGGTGCGGACTCGGGGTGAGCATCGAAGGCGACGACCAAAAGCCGGCAGCCTGCTCGATAAACGGTGCACCGGCTCGGGGCGTCCTCGGGTACCACAGCCGCACTGTTCGCGCGCACGACCAGCCCGACCGGCATGAACGGGGCGCAATTCTCAGGATCGGTGAGTTCAGCTCGGCTGTAGCGCATTTCACCGCGGGATGGCTCCGGAGATCCTCAGGCATAGCGCCGGCTTGTTCCGCGTTGTTGAGGGCGGTCTCGGTCAACTGTGCCTGTCACTGGCCCGCACCGGGACGAGGTCGGGCACCTAACGAACAGCCAACAGCGTCGGCGCTCGCCCCGTAATCGGATCGTCGACCGGTCGGCCTGGAAATAAGCTGTTCGACCGGCAATGGCCACGCATGTTCGAATGGGAACTGAGAATCGGCAACCAGATTTACGATGGATGCCAGGATGAGCCACGGCAACATCGACGTATCCGCCGGAGGGGACAACCATGAATCAGAACCACCCATTCGTCCTCGAGATGGCGTTCCGTCTCGTGGCACTGCACCGCGCAGGGGAGAGCAAGAAAGCGTTGTGGCTCCGCAAACAGCGTCAAGCGATGACCATCGACGACGACCAACTCAAAGACGCACTCGCGGTCATCTACCGACTACCGGACCAGTCGGCGGAAGCGATGGAGGACTGGGTGCGGACTCGGTACCTCGAAGACGGCCTCGAAAAAGGCTATGCCCAGGAGGGCACCGAAGACCCCCTGTGGTTGCTCGCTGCCAAGGCACACACCCATTACGGCGACCTGAAACAGGCCAGCTGAGTCAGACTGCTGCGGTGACCATTTGCGACCTCGAGCGGGTCCCGGGATTCTGGGTGAACGTCCCGCGAAGGGTCATCTGACGCGGACCCGCTCGACTTGCTTGTCCGGGAGGCGAGCTGCGATCGCTGACTGGTCACTGATCTTGATTATTTCTTGCTCGCAATGGGGTGGCGCTGCCTGGATCAGGGTTCACTCGAGGAGACCCGCAGATGCGCATTCCTACGTGATAGACACACGGATCGAGAATCGCTGATCCGGATCGGAGCGACTCGGCCTGACGGCTACCGCCTAGGCTGTAGCGCAATCCCAATGTTGCTCTATCGTGCTGCGGCAACCAAAGTTATTGACTGCCAAACTGATTCGCACTCTACCTGCCTGAATCCTAGGTGCGTCGCGAGTGGGGACTCCAGGAAGATCGTGTCGGCATGCCCAGATCGGCAATGGGTTGGGAACAATGAAATCTCAGCTCGGAAAAATTTCCTGATTACCGGGAGTGCCCGCCTGCCGTTTACTGTGTGCGTTCGACATTAACCCAGCGAAGAAGGAGACACATGGCGATATCACCGAGGAGTTCTGACAGTTCGGCGACGAAGACAACCAAGGAAATTCGCGAGTGGGCGATCGGGCAGGGCCGCGAGGTGTCTTTGCGCGGCCGGATCTCGGCCGAGATCGAGCAGGCCTTCCACGACGCTCAGCCGAAGAAGGTTCAGGGGAAAACGGCGCCGGTAAAGAAGACGGCCGCGACAAAGACGGCTGTGAAGAAGCCCGTCGCGGCGACGACTCCGGGAAAGCGGGCGAAGGCTCCAGTGAAGCAGGCAACGGCGAACACGCCTCCGGCGACGAAGACAGCCGCTAAGAAGACAGCCGCTAAGAAGACAGCTGAGAAGAAAAAGGCTACGACGAAGTCGGTTGCGGAGAAGACGGCTGTGAAGATGCCGGTCGCGGCGAAGGTGCCGGCGGCGGGGGAGGTGGTGAGTAAGGCTCCGGCGAAGAAGTCGTCTTCGAGGGAGATTCGTGAGTGGGCGCTCGGGGTGGGTCATGAGGTGTCTTCGCGCGGCCGAATTCCGGTCGAGATTCAGCAGGCCTTCCATGACGCTCGGGCGAAGCAGGTTCAGGCAAAGGCGGCGCCGGTAAAGAAGGCAGCCGCGAAGAAGGCAGCTGTCAGGAACACGGCCGCGGCGACGGCTCCGGCGAAGAAGACTCAGGCTGTATCGGCTCCGGCGACGAAAACGGCCGCGAAGAAGACAGCCGTAAAGAAGGCGGCCGCCGCGAAGGTGCCGGCGACGAGGGAAGCGGTGGGTGAGGCTCCGGCGAAGAATTCGTCGAGAGAGATTCGTGAGTGGGCGATCGGCGCGGGTCATGAGGTGTCCTCGCATGGCCGAATTCCGGTCGAGATTCAGCAGGCCTTCCATGACGCTCGGGCGAAGCAGGTCCAGGCAAAGGCGGCGCCGGTCAAGAAGACCGCCGCGAAGAAGACCGCCGCGAAGAAGACCGCCGCGACGGTTCCGGTGAAGCCGGCGACGGTGAGCACAGCTCCCACGACGAAGACGGCCGCGAAGAAGGCCGCGACCAAGACGGGGGAAAAGAGAGTGGGGGAGAAGTCGGCCGGGAAGAAGCCGGTCGCGGCGAAGGTGCCGGTGAGGAAGGAAGTGGTGAGTAAGGCTCCGGCGGGTAAGTCGTCGTCGAGGGAGATTCGTGAGTGGGCGCTCGGGGCGGGTCATCAGGTGTCCTCGCGTGGCCGAATTCCGTCCGAGATCCAGCGAGCTTTCCGTGACGCTCAGGTGGAGATGCCGGTCGCGTGAGTTGCAGCATCGCTCCGGTGCACACCGTGGACATCCTGTCGCGAAGGCCATGAGCCGGTGGGAATCATGGCCTTCGGCGCCATGCGGTGGGCGATGGTCCGTGTCAGCGGTGCCGGCGTACGGGGCGGGGTAATCGCGCACGAGGATGGCGCCGGGTCTTCGCGGGCACGGACGAGGTGACCGTCGATCCCCGCCCCGCCCCTCCGTGCCCGTCCGCTCGGGGCGGGACCCGCCAGCGAGAACTGTGAGGGGAATCGGTGGCACGCTCACTGGCCCCCGTTTGGGCCGCTGGTCTCGGGCATCGACGGATCGACCGCTCGAAGGTACGATAGGTACGTAGTTCGGACGATCGTACCTGGGAGGGTTGGATGAGTGCCGAAGCGTTCTCCTCGGGACCGGCTCCTGCCATCGATCCGGTGGTGGTGGCGCGGATGTCCGAGTCGATCCGTGTCGAGGGTCTCGAGCGGGCGTTGGGCACGTATTTCGCGGAGTTCCGTCTCGCCCTGGTCCAGGCTGGAAAGGCGCCGGATTCCGGGCCCCGCGCGGGTCGGCGCGGCACCGAACTGATCGCACTGGGGGCAGAGGAGGCGGGCGGAGACGTGGTCACCGCGCTCACCCAGTTTTCCGCGGCCGCCCTGTCACAGACGGAGCGGTTACAGCTCGCACAGTCACTGATCGCGACCGTCACCGACACCCATGACACTGGGCCGCGAGCCACGGCCCGCAGGTCGGTCCTCGACGCCCTCGAGGTGATCGACTCCAAGGAAGTCGCCACGATCCTGGCGCCGACGAGTGAGCCGATCCGCAGCGTCGCACAGAAACGGCGGAAGGCGGGGGAGTTGATCGGTTTGCCGATCGGCTCCCGGCCGGACTACCGGTACCCGCTGTTCCAGTTCGACCGGGCACGCCACCAGATCCACGACCTGGTGAAGTACGCGAACCGGCGGCTCGCGGTGGCGGACGACCCGTACGGTGCGGCGTCGTGGTGGCTGACCGCCACCGAGCTCCTCGACGGCCGCAGCCCCCTCGAGGACCTCGAGGCCGGCGAGCTGACCGAGATCGCGATCGACAACGTCCTCGACGTGGCACGCCGGGGCATGTGAGCGGGTGCGAACGTACAACGGCGCACCCGCGCACACCGACACCATTTCGGCCGGCACCGAGTTGTGGCGGATCCACCGCACCGACAGCCCCTTCCCGCCGAACAGCTTCAACTCCACCGCCATCGCCCCGCTCGAGGACGGCTTGACGATCAACACCCGCACCACGCGAATTCCGCGGCAGGGCCGGTTCGACCCGGTCGACGACGACCTCGTCTGCCCCGGCGGATCACTGCTCGGTGGCTACCTGTACGTCGGGTTATCGGTGGGTGCGGTGGTCGCCGAGGGGATCCTGCGCGGCACCGCCCGCAACCGGGTCATCGACTCCCTCCGCGACGACTTCGGGCTCGTCCTAGATATTCGGTGACCGGGGTCCCGCAACCACACCTCGCGGTCGCGCAGTCATGCGTGAAATCCTCGTCGCCGAGCCTGGTTTTCATCAACGGCACAGCGGGACTGCGCAGTACAACCCGGAGGTCGGTGCAGTCGGCGGGAAGGCGACCACGGCCCGTGATCGTCTGGGAGTTCCTTGTGCGACCTCGGCCCGGGGTGGGAACTGCCTCCTCGGACGGCTCATCGGCGGGCACCATTCGGCAGGGCCGGGATGAGTGGGGCCGACCGCGGCGGGTACCCCGTAGGTGGTGATTGGAATGACCTCCCACGATGCGATCCGGCGTTGGATCCCTGAACAGATGTGTCTCGACCTCGAGGCCGCAGATCCGGCCGTTCTGACCTACCTCGATGAGGTGACGGCCGTGGCGGAAGCGGGATACGTGCGGTCCCTTCTCAAGCTCGAGAGTTACCGTCCCCTGATCGGTTGACCTCAGGGCAGGTCCCCGAGCGGATTTGTGGGTCGAGAAATCGAGTCCCTGGCGGCGGATGATCGTGGCTTTCAGTGTGCGTGGTGCGGGTGCCATCCGCCCCGTTCCCGCCCCTGGCTCAATCGACCTCTGGATGGTCAGGAGTCGCGGTCGATGACGTCGGCAACACCACCGCCGCGGACAGCAGAGGCAACAGAATCGTGAGGCTTGGCACGGAACTGGCGCCGGTTGCATCGCCGTCGCCGTGGCGGAGCTTCGGACGCTAGCGCAGCAGCGCGGCGGTAATCGGCATCAAAGGTCGCGTAGGGAGATAAGGCGGACTACCGGACATCGCCACCAACGGTGCCTGGGTTTGGTCCCGTGAATTCCGGAGAGGTGTGTGATGCCGGGAGCCAAATAGGTGGTCGCAGAAAGTAGTATCGGCGGGTGTGAAGAATCGGCCCTTGTGTGGACGCGCGACAAATGCGGGTGGCTCCTGTCAGGCCCCGGTGCGGTATTCGAGGCCGTTGGAGCGTTTCGCGCCGGCGTGCCGGGCGCATGTGACAGCAGGGGAAGCCGCGGAGATCGACACGGATCCGTTGTGGTCTGACGAGGGCCAGGTGTTGTGGTGTCTGCAGCGGCACGCGAAGGCGGCGGATCTGGTCGCTGCGGCGCAGATCGCCGCGGAGTTGGGCTGCCAGGTTCGGCGGGTGATGTCTGTACTGGAAAGGCTCGAAGCCGGCGGGGAAGTGGCGAGTCACTCTGAGGGTCGGCGCCGGATGTGGGGCACCTCGGAGCAGGTGCGGCGTCTCGATGAGGCGGGCCGGAAAGCTGAAGCGGACCGGGCTGCCTTCGAACGGAGAACCGCTGACCGTAATACGGCGTTGAGAGGGGTGGGGGAACGACTCGAGGGAGTGTTTGCCGGTCGGGGCATCGGCGTGACCAGCCTAACGCGGATGGTGGGCTACGAACCGGCGCAGGTGCGTCCGGATCCGTTGATCATTACCGTCGACGATCCCGAGGCGGCGGAATGGTTGCTGAACCGGGTCAGCGCGGCAAGCCGCGAAACGGAGGTACCCACGCAGTTGCAGTGGTCGGAGCATTGGGAGCGTCTGCATGAACTGTTGGATGCCCTGCGGTGGGCGGGGTGGTCGATGGACGAGGATGAGCCGTGGGGTGAGTTCGACCCGGATATCGGGCCGATCCTGGCTACGCGGATGCGTCGAACATGTATGGCAATCGAGGTGGAGTACCGGCCCGAGCAGGGCGAATTGCTGTTGCAATCGTTGGACGGTTTCGGAGACGAAGAATCGTCGGAACTGTTCAGCATGCTCGATGACGACGAGGTCATCGACCTTGCGGGGGACATCGACCAACAACAGCGTGCGGTGACCGAGCGTGCCGGTGAGTGGGGTTTGCTCGATGCCACCCGAATAGCGTTCTCGGACAACGCTGTGGTGTCGCTTCCGGACTTCATGATGGGCAAGTACGCCGAGTGGATCTTCGCGGTAGCAGCTGTGGAACGCGACGTCACGGCCGAACAGGTAATCACCGATCTGACGACGTCGGACGAGCTGGTGACCTTTATGACCGCGGTCGCAGGGATGCTGGCCAGCGACGTTCTTCCTGACTGTGTACCGGACGCTGTTGCGTTGGGGATCGCCGCGTGGTGTTGGCGCAATGACACCGCCGTCGAAGCGTGGCACCTGGCCGACGACGTTCTGATGGCGCGGGTCAACATCGCGGTCACCGCGGCGATCCGTCCCCACATCGACCCGATCGAGGGGATCGACTGGGACGGCATACGGGTCGTGCTGACCGACTCCACCTGGACGCTGCCGGACGGTCGAGTGATCGCCGAGCTGTTCGGCGACGGGTGGTCCCAGGTCCAAGAGACCGTCGGCTCGCGACTGGATGCGTGGCAGGAGATTGACGCGCAGATCCTGGGCGGCGAGGCCACTATGCGGTTTCTGACGATCGGAGGCTCGACCGAGTACACCCGGCACTGGTGGGGGCAGGGCCGTTGGCAGGCGATCTGTACTGAGATTGTGCGCGATGCCATCAAGGCGGGGATCGATCTGCCGTCACCGTACGACGAGCGCGGCCAGGAGGTGCTGCTCGCGGACCTGGAGGATCCGAGTCAGCTCTCCGACGATGTGTTTGCATGGCTGATAGATATGCCCGGTGCCGCCGAAGATGGTCCGCGTGGGCTGCGCATGCACGAGGCGACGCGTTCTCGGACTCGGGTGATTACACCGATTCCGTATCGCTGAATTGTCGATCGAGACTAGCCCGTTGGCATCGTTACAAGGTCCGCGGCATCAAGGGGATCGGGGATTCGAGCATCCTGAACGACCCCAATGCAATTTGCGGCGGCACTCGAATCACGCTGAGGTGGGTAGATATTTCGCAGCGCAACCATGGCGTCCGGGTTCGGCGGTGCGACCACGCTCGGACGTATGACTTGGGTCGGTGTCGGGTGAAGGTACTTACGCACTCTCGTCTACGTCGATGTGACTTTCCTCCGTGTCATCGACAACCAAGCCCGACAGTTTCTGGAGGTAGCCGGCGCCGGTTCCCTCCGCGCGGTCGAACCAGTTGAACGGGTTGCGTTCGGCGAGGATGGCCGGGAGTAAGTCATGGTCCGCGTAGAGGGGCACCTCCCATTCGTCCCATCGACACAAATCGTCGAAGCGGTCGCTGACCGCATCCCACTCCTCGTCAACCATGTAGAAGTCATCGACATCGTCATCGTCTGTGAAGTCGCGGAACGGTCGAGGCGTGATCCCCTCGAACAGTTCCGGTAGTTGGTCCATGATGTGCGGTGCTTCGTGGAGAGCTGCTGCCATCAGGAGCTCGTCGAAGAAACACCCTGGCCGGTTGAACGGAAGTGTGCCACTTTCGATCTCTTTTGCAACTGCTCGGCAGCGTTCCAGTGCCTTTGCTGCCCATGCCTTGTTCCCGTCGACGTAGAACATCGCACGACGGTCGATCCCGGCGAAGGGGCCAACATCGTGCAGAGGGCAATCGAGGTCACCGTCGATCCACATCGTCAGGTCGGTGTCGGCCCATCCGTGCAGTATGACCGTCAATGCGTAGGCCTGTCGCGGTGTCAAGGTGACGGAGTCATTCCAGGTCTGTTCATATTTGTGAGAGATCTGCTTGGCTCGTTCCTTGGCGGCGGACTCGCGATCGATCACCTTCTCGCATTTCGTGCGAGTGGCACTGCTTACCGACGCGGGGTCGTCCTCCCAGCGTCGCCACGTTGCAACGCTAACGCCAGCCCTTGCTGCAGCTTCCGGTTGCGTCATTTCGAGCTCTTCACGTAACTGGCGAGCGTTCGGCATGCATCGAAGCATAATGAGCGCTCAGTGAGTAGTCAACGGTGCACTCTGTCGTGCGCGATTGGCGTAGATCGGAGTTGGTGCGCGGGCCTTGGGCATGGGTGTGGAGCCGCGAGAGTCGGCAGTATCGGGCAATAGGGGCTTCGAGGCGCTGCCGATGCGCCGGGTCGTTCCCGGCTGATCACCGACGCCGACTGGGTCGAGCCTCACATCTACCGTGGGTTCGGGGCCCAGGTCGCGCGGGAAGCTAGTCAGGGGGTTGGCGAGGCGTGCGGGATCGGACGACTTGCTCTGCAAGTTGGAGTGGAATGCGTTCTTGCTCGATTCGTAGCGGCCCGGAATGTTCTGAGTCGGTGATGCGGTTGTAGACAACTCTTTCCGAATCGGTGAGATTCGGAAGTGGCTTACGCTGAGCGGAGATCGGGTTTCCGCGCCGATCAGTGCGCACACCGAATTGGTGGTATTCGTCGTACGTTTGTGGGCCCATGAGTATCGAATCGACCGCGCTGTGTTCGGTGCGGAGTTTGTTGAGGATTTCGTAGCCGTGGGCGTCGATGTCTCCCCAGTAGACGATCCGTGGGCATTGCTGGAACCAGGTGTGGCGGGTGATGCGGTGGGTGATCGCCCATCCGCCGCCCTCGACGGCGATCCCTCGCGGGAGGGTAGGGAAGAACAGTGCGCTGTCCTTGTTTTCGGTGATGATGATGATGTCGGGTGGGTAGGCGACGGTGGCGTTGGTGTCGTCGGTGGCGAGGCTGTCGCGCATCCGGTTTCCGCGAGCACGCCAGTTCTGGTCCAAATAGGTCAGGTCGATGCGCTGGGGCCGGTCGATCAGGTCGAGGCTGTCCCGGTCCAGGAGGGCCAGGACCAGCGCGGTGTGCTTGTCGAGCCACTTTGCGTCTAGACCGGGGATCGGGACCTGCCGGGTGGTGAGGCCGGTCGCGTCGTGGTGGTGGAACCAGTCGACGGTGCGACAGAGCAGCGTGAAGTCGGTGTCGGCGAGGGCAACTGTCTGTTGAAGAAGGCGTGGCTGTAGGTCCAAGTCGAGGGTGTCGGACAGGATTTGGCGGCGATGGCGGGCGCGGGCGATCGTGATGGACCAGTCTTCGGCGGCGAGAGCGGCGGCCGTGTCGAGGTCGTAGATGTCGAGATGTGTGGGGATGTTCAGGAGAAGCCGGCCCACACGGCGGCGCGCGTAGCGGAGACTGCACGAGAGGTGGACGTGCTGAGCACCCCACCGGTCCCAGGCCTGCATGACCGGCCGGTGGGTGGTGGCGTAGTTGGTCTCGAGGTCGCCGCGGGCGGGTGTGCCGATCGGGTAGGTGCGTGGCCATCCTGTTGGCTCGTCGACAACCCAGGCCGCCCAGTGCTTGGTGAGCGCCTTGGTGAGGTCGGTGATGACGGCGGCAGGGTCTTTCATGATGTCGGCACCGGTGCGTCTGCGATGAATGCTGATGCCGTGGAGTAGCCTTCCGTGTCCTTGTTGATGAGGATGACCCGATCGACCTTGCGGGAGATCGCGGAGACCTTGTCGACAACCGATCCGGCAATGAGCTGGAACCCCAGGGTGATCCAGGCCTGCACGGCCCGAGAGGCGAACTGGGAGTCGGCCTTGATGAATGCCTCGTCGAGGATGATCGGGGCGAAGGTCGGGCGGGAGTTCTGTTCGTCTCCGAGCTGGTATCGCAGCGCCGCACCGACGATGAACGCCACCATCTCCTGCATCTCGCCACCGGACTTGGCGTCGAATTCGGCGTAGGTGCCCTTGATGTTGCCGGGGTCGGCGGGGTCGACTTTCTGGGCCTTGATGCTGATGTGGCGGCGCACATCGAGGATTTCCTCTCGCTGGGAGGACTCGCCGCGAGGTAGTTGGTCGGCAGGCATGATCTGCCGGATGAACTGGGTAATGGTGTGATAACGCGCCTTGGCCACGTCGAGTGTCATGGGTGTTGCGCTGCTGGATGTTTCGATGAATTGCTGCAGGCTGGACCAGAAGTGGCGCGACGTCGGGGTTTCGCGTTCGGCGGGGTCGATGCGGAGGCGGTCGCCGTCGCGGCCGAACGGGATTCTTTCCAAGATCGCGTTCACGTCGTGCAGCCGGTCGATGATGCGCCGCCTCTCGGTCTCGAACTCGCTACTGAGCAACCCCAACTCCATTCCGGTCCACTTGTTGACCTCCCCGAGGAAGTCGTCTCGATGACGGATGACGTCGGAGTCGACGAGTCGGCGGTAGTGGTTGTAGTAGTTCGGGTAGGACGCGATGTCGGTGCCCCACTCGTAGTTGTCCCATTCCGCTTTGAACCGTTTGAACATGTCCTCCAGTGCTCGTCGTGCATTAAAGGTTTCGTCAGTGGCGTCGGCCAACCTGTCGGTGATGCTGTCAAAGACCTTCCCGAACGCTTCCTGCAGGGTGTGGGCGTCGCCGGTGTAGGACAGTCCCAGCATTTTGTCGAGCAGACTTTGCTGCGCGTCGGTCACGGTGACCGAACCCGTGATCACCAGTGCGGCGTGGGTGCTGGCGTAGCGTTCGGCCAGCGGCTCGAGGGCGGCGATGGAGGCATTGAGGTCCTTGCGCTGGGTGCGTGCCACGGCTTTGGCCTCGCTGGCGGTGTCGCGGTCCTCCTCTGCCTGTTTCTGCTGTCGTTTCAATTCGGCGATTCTGTCGCTGGCAGCCAGGATTGCGTCGCGTTCCTGCTCCAACGCGTCGATGGCGGCGCGGGCGGATCCGGTGTCGATCTCGGTCCAGTTCAAATCGAGCACCGCTTCCCATGTGACGCGGTGCTCGACCATCGTCGAGCGCTGACTGTGCAGCTGTTCCGCCCGTTGGTGGGCTGCGTGTACCTCGTCGGTGAGGCGTTCGACCTCCGTTTCCAGTTCGGCGATGCGTTCGGCGTTGCTGAATCCGAGGACGTAGTCCTTGGGTAGCGGCGCACCGTGGGCACCGGACCGTCCTTGCCGGGTCTGCCCGTGGGCGGTGATACGTTTGCGCCCGTCGTCGATGAGCAGCGCGTCGGCAGTGTCGACGCATTCATGGGTGAACGTGGTGTTGATGAATCCTTCGAGCCAACCGATGAAGGGGCCGGGCTTGTACTGGACCTTCCCCGCGAGGGTGGAGGGATCGGGGATCGATGTCGGGGCGGACGCGTTGAAGGGGACCGCTTCTGACCGTAACCGCACGCCCTTGGAGAGGCGGTCGGCGTTCCGGACGAACTGTGCCCGGATGTTCTCGTTGTAGAGGATGTGGCGGCCGATGCCGCCCATCTCGGCTTCGGCAGCGGTGCGCCAGCGTTCGTCGTCGGCGTGCAGATCGATCAGTTCTCCGATGAACGGAAGATCGCGGCGCGGATCGGTGATACCGCACAACTCGGCCAACTCGGTGCGCCGTTGGTGGAGGTAGGCGGGAATTTTCGAGTCCGGACGGGTACGGAGATCGTCCAATTCGTCGGACACGGATTTGTGTGCGCGCTGTGCGTCGGCGTGACGGGCGTCGGCCTCGCGAGCTGCCGCGGTGACAGCCTCCAGTTGTTCTGTGTGTCCGTCCATGAAAGCGCGCGCTCGGAGCTGTAGCGATGACATCTCTCTCGCGTTGGCCGGAGCTACGACGTCGTCGAGATGGGCGATGCGGGCATGGAACTGGGCTTCCTTGCGCGCCCGCTGCTCGAGTGTCTCGCTCCAGCCCTTGAGTTCCGCTGTGATGTGGTCGAGACGTTCCCCGCCCTCGGTGCGGATTGCGTTCTTCAGCTCGTCGACCTTACGGTCTGCCGCGTCAAATGCTGTTGCGGTCCGTCGGCAGGCGTCTTCGGCCTCCTCGAGGTCCTGTTCGGCCGCGTTCAGGGCGGCCCCGTACTCGGCGTCACCGACGCTGCTCTGCCACAGCACCCACGGAGTGTCCCCCGAATCCTTGTGCCGCAGAGCAACGATGTCGGAGGCGTTGGCCATCGCGCGCTGGTACCGGTCGTGGCGCTCCTGAATGTCGGAGAGCACCTCTACCTGGTCGTACGCGCGCTGCATCGTCTCGTAACTGTTGGACAGCTCCGAGAAGTGATCGAGTGCCTGCTTGGCCGTATCAAACGTGGAGGGCTGCTCGAAGACCAGCTTCTTGTATAGGTCATCAATCGTGGCTTCTTGCTGCCCGGCCTGGATGCGGGCCAAGAGGGCCAGCGCCTTATCGCCCTCGCCCTTCCTACCGATGCTGAGGGTGCTCTGGGCGACGGTGAGGAACTTGGTGTAGGTGTCGTGCACCTTCGACCCAACGAAAGTGGCTTCCAGCTTCCGCTGGTAGCCCTGCTGCCCGAGACCCTCGACGAACAGGTCGTAGAGTCGCTCGACGTCGACGGTCCCGTCAATGGTGAGGCGCAACGGGTTTCCCAACTCGCCGTCGGAACTGATCGATGCTCGAACGAAGAAGAGCCTGGCGGCGGTGAAGTATGCGCCGGTGTCGTGGCGGAAGGTGACCGCCACAACTGCCGCGGCGTTGCAGGGCAGGCCCCGGGCATCGATTCCCCGAAGCCGGCGGTCGGTGAGTTCGCCGCTGGAGTTTTGCACACTGTCGGTCTTACCGCGCACGTAGGAGACCACATTGCGCTGGTTGCCGCCCCGAGCACGTCCCTGGCCGGCGTTGGAGGCACCGTTGAACGGAACGTTGCTGGGCATCATCAGCGCGGTGTAAGCGTCCATCAGGGTCGATTTCCCGACCCCGGACGGCCCGGAGATCATGGTCGATCCAGGTGAGAAGTC
This sequence comes from Rhodococcus jostii RHA1, assembly GCF_000014565.1. Classification (NCBI taxonomy): domain Bacteria; kingdom Bacillati; phylum Actinomycetota; class Actinomycetes; order Mycobacteriales; family Nocardiaceae; genus Rhodococcus; species Rhodococcus jostii. Next base: position 1,070,403 of record NC_008269.1, read on the forward strand.
GATGCGGTGGTAGCCGTCGTAACCGCCCCAATTGAGCAGATGCATGGATTCGATCCGCCACTGCGGGCTGCCGGTGTCGGGGAACAACGTGCCCGTCTCAGTCGAGGTCATCGTCTGACCCTTCGCCGGGGCCCAGGTCGACCGCGGCGATCTCTCCGTCGGTGTCCGTGGGCTCCACCGTGTCGTCGGCGTCCAGGGTGTCGAGGTAAGCGCTGAGCGCCTTCAGTTTGTCCAGCGATATCAGTGGCACGATCACCGGGGAGATGCGGTAGCGGTCCGCGCCGGTGTCGCGCGTCGAGACGAGAATGCCCGCGCTCTCGATGCGTTCGAATGCCTTCTCCGCATTCTCGCGTTGCTTCTTCTCGTCGTTGCGCTGGATCGACTTGTCTGCCTGCAGCCGCTCTACCATCTCCGTCCTGGAGATGACCACGTTCGCGTTACCGTCCCGGCCCAGTTCGTTGGCATAGGTTTCCCGCAGATGCCGAAGCAGGATCGTCTCGGTCCAGGTGTAGGCACGGTTCTGTGTCGACATCAGCGTGGGGAACCGGGCGCCGGGGACCTGGACCTTGTAAGCGATCCCGGCGTCGGTGTCGCACACCAACATCAGGAACAGGTCGTTGAGCCGCGATTCGACGTCATAACGGTGTTTGAGCAGCAACGCCCACAGCTTCGGATGCTGGTCCGCCGACAGGTAATTACGTTTGAGAATAGCCGTCAGCACCGACCGGGCCTCATAGGTCAACGTGCCCTGATCGCCGGTGAACAAGATGGTGTCCGACGGCCGGAACCGAAACTCGTCCGGTTCGTCGTCGGACTCGGCGGGCTCACAGTCGTCGACGACCTGCGACAGCAGGTCATCCCACTCGTCCAAAGGATCGGTACTCATTGCTGTGCTCGTTCCATGTTGGCGATCAATACGCTGCGGTCTTCATCGGTGTAGGTCAGCCGGGGCGCTTCGAAGACACGCTCCTCGATCCCCAACGGATGTACGGTGAGATACCTGTCGGTCAATCCGACTGTGTGGGAGCGACGGAGGGCCATCGTGTCCGCCGACGCCTCGAACAAGGCGAACAGGTCCACCAGCCTCCGGTCCTCTCGGGGCAAGGCATTGAAGACCTCGGCGACGGTGGCGCGTGGGGACGCCTTCAACCGGGTGATCAGGATGCCTCGCATCTTGTCCACGTCCGGCCCACCCATGCGCAGCAGCTCGCGCTGTTCTTCGGCCGACATGGGGATGGCCAGATGTGGACGGGCCGCCGGGGGCGCGGCGAAATCGGCAGGATCAGCAAGGTTTGTGCGCAATCGATCGAGCTCGATCGTGGCGGGTACGAAAGCGATCGGAACCCGACTGCGCACCTTCGCCACGGCCTTTCGCTCCGAAAGCCGACGATCCAACTCCCGCAACAGAGTCCGCAGCTCTGTTGCTTGGATACGATCCGGGGCACTCAAATACGAGTAGATGGTCTGCACGATGTGCCGATGCGAGACCATCACCTGCTGCACCTCCCGGCTCAACTCCCTCGAGGTCCGCTTGAGCCGTCGTCGCTCCTCCGGCTTCAACCCCTGCGCGGCTTCGTGCGCCAGCACGATGTCCATGTCCGTCGCGAACGCCCGCATCATGCCGGTCTTCTGCAGCAACTCGACCGCGCCCACGAACGCCCGCCCACGGTCGTCATTATTGAGCAACGCATCCATGCGCTGCCGGTACAAATCCAACACTTCACCGGTGGAACGGTCGTCGTCACGGAACTCCTGGCGCAACTGTTCACGCATATCCGCGAACAGCTCGCCGACCTTACGAATGTCAGACGGCAAGTTGTTGACTTCGGAGAGTATCTGGTCCAAGACCTCGATGACCTCACCCGTCCCGGCGAACTCCAAATCACCACCGGAGAGCAGACGGTCACGTTCCTCCGTCAGCTTCTCGATCTGGGTGCTCAAAATGCCGATCCGCCGCTCCCGATCTTCGCTGATCATTAGCGCGGTGTCCTGCACCTTTGTGATGAGGTCCTTGACTCGAGACTCGGACACCATCGCGTGACGACCGGTCTCGCGCACGTACCGCAACGCGTCGAGCGCCTCGTTGGTGATCTCATACGTGGTGGGTCCACTCGGCGTCGACCCGTCCTTGTATCGCAGCCACCCTCGCGCTGCGCCCTCCACCCACGAATAGGCCAAGGCGCGACCCCGCTGTTGCGGCAGTTCAGTCCCGGGAACGGCGTCGCCGATCTGCTCCAGCAGGAAGTCCACGTGATCGTGCAGGTCGTCTTCGGCCACCACGCGCTGGTCGTCTTCGGAGAACACCTCGCCCAGCACCGCCACGATCACCGGCGCGTACTTCTGATGTAGCAACCGCAGCGTGTCGCGATCAAACGCGCCGGAAACATCGTGATAGCGAGCAATGACCGACATATCCGAAAGTCCTTGTCAAGTGCCGTGTTGAGCGTCAACTTGTGCAATCCCGTCAGACTGTAGCCCGCAACCCCGACACTCGGCACAGACCGACTGCCCGCGCATCCGAGGGACTTTGAACCGCGGTGACACCGCGGCGGACGCCATTGCCGCCCAAGGCCGGCGTCTTCCGCGGTGCTTCGACTCGCGAGAGCGATCGTTGCTGGTGCTGGTCGACCTCGCTCCCGGAGGCGCTCGTCTTGTGGGCGCAGCATCTCGCGGCGGATTTGGTGACTCCGATGAGCCTGCCGATGCCGGGCTCCTCCTGGCTGTACGAGCTCGACAACCGGGCACTGCGCACGTTCGCGCACGAGGTACACCTGGGTACTTCGGCGGGCAACGGGCTCAACGTACGATCCGGAACCCTGACCCCCTCGCTGAGCGTGATCACCACCGAGATCATTCTCCGCACTCATGTGCATGCCCGGGCGCATGTGGCTCCGGAAGTGCCCGGCTGGACGAGCGGGAGCAGGCACGGCGCGATGAGCTGCTCCTCGCAGCACACTCGCTGGTCGGGATCGCGTCGGCGGGGAAGACGCTGGCGCGGATGATCGCCCTCGATGATCGGAAGGGTATGGCGCTGCGCCACGTGAACGTGCCGCTACTCCTGGGATGCTTGGCGCTGCAGATTGCTTCCGATCGAGTGTCACGCAGAAAGGCAGCGACTCAAGACTGGGACGAGCTCGCAGCCGGCCTGCTGCAGTGGGCAGTGGACGTCTAGAGCGAGCAGGCCCGGCCCTGTCCTGACCGGCCAAAATCACTGCCAACGTCGCGTCCGCGTAACCAAACTCCTCGCCTGATCATCAGCAGTGCGGAGCCGCGTGCTCGATCGGTGAGTGCGCGAGGGAACCGAGTGTCCGGCACCTGTCGGTGGCTATCCCTAGAGTTCCGCCTACAAACTATCAGGAGGTCGCATGAGCGGCTGGGCATACTCGGAGATGCTGTAATGGAGCACCTCATTTTCGACTTGAAGCAGCAGAAGAAGGGTGCGGTTGCTGTCGTCACCCTTGATAAACAGGCGAATGTGAGACTCATGACGATGTCGAATTACCGGTACTTCAATGCTGGTCGCCGGGCTCAGATGATAGGCGGGCTGGCCAAGAAGTCACCTGCACGTCTCGGGATCCCGAGCAGCGGCCATTGGGTGGTCGTGGTGGATCTGGGAGGGTTACGTGGAAAGGTTCGTGCGGCGGTGGCTGTCGAATCTCCACCGCCGGGATTGTTGCCGCCCTTACGTGGACGCACGCCGGCGCAGGAGGTTGCGGTTCGCGAGCCGATTGAGCCCGAGGGGGATTTCCTCGGGGGGCAGACGTGGGACGTCTTCATCTCACACGCAAGCGAGGATAAGGGTGCGGTAGCGGTACCGCTTCGAGATGCTCTGACGGCCCGCGGAGTTACTGTATGGCTTGACAAGACAGAGATGCGCATCGGTCACAGTCTGCGGCGCAAGATAGACGAAGGGATCCGGTCGAGTCGCTATGGCGTCGTAGTGCTGTCGCTGTCCTTTTTCCGCAAGGGTTGGACTAACCATGAACTGGATGGTCTGGTGACGAAGACGGTGGCAGGTGAACAGACGCTGCTCCCCATCTGGCATGAGATTACCGGTGAGCAGGTACGCGGTTACAGCCCATCGCTGGCGGACAAAGTGGCGTTGAGCACGAGTTCCACCAGCATCGAAGAAATGGCTGATCAGATTGCCGAGGTCGCGCGGGGCGCCATCTCCTAGATTGTCACTGAGATATCGACCCCTGCGAACGTGTAGGACTCGAAGTGTGGTTACGGATCGATCTTTGCTCGAAGGATTCGGCGTGGCGGCCATGGTCGAGGATACCTTCGACGATGGCCGCAAAGGCCAGCGGTGGGGATTCGCGAGCGATCCTCGCAGGCGGGACGATGTCGACATCGCTTTCGTCCCTCTCGCGCAATATGTTCTGGCGGACGTCCTCATGCGCGCGATCACCTGCACGCGCCATGGCCGAAACGGTAGCGCTGCGGGTATGGTGATGCATCGAGCCGAAGTGACCGCGGATGCTGTTAGTTCCGATCGGTGTTGGGGATGTTCTTATTGGACAAGCCCAATACGACTGCTGTGGCGATGTTGGCAGGACGGTGGCTTGTCGCCAGCACTCGTCGTTGCTCTTCAGAGAGACCGTCGGTCCTTTCTACTGCGGCGTACGCAATTTGAAGATTTCGTAGCGCGGCTTGGACTTTATCGGTCTCGACTCCGGCAGGAAAGCCCGGCGGTGCCCACTTGAAGCTGTCATATCCGAGAGTTTGAGCAACCGCACTTGCTGCGCCTCCGTAGCCGCCGGCAACGTACAGCGTCTTACCTGACTGCACTGTTAGCCGTGCTTCTTCGATCACCCCAGGTTCAGCACCTTGGAATCCTGTCAGCTTGCCGCCCAATATGATCCGGGCGTCCGCACGTTCGCTGACCTGCTTGCGCATGGCTGTCAGAGCCTCGGCCGAATTCGCGGTTGGACGCGCTGTGGTGTCCTTCCGCCTTTGTGCCACAGTCTGCGGCTCTCCATCCGGGGTGAGCAGATATAGCCGCCCGGCGATGCCTAGTCGTCGGTCGATCTCTTCGAGCTCGCCGATGGGTATCTGCTGGTGCTCGGATGCGGGAATGTAGAGCTCGAGGGACAGACGTTCGGCGCCGTAGCGCTCGACTTCATCGATGAGGAGCTGGGTGAATCCTGCCGGTTTGATTCGTCCTCCGTACGCGATGATGCCGCCGGCCAGGATGATGGCGCGGGCGATCTCTGCCACCACCAGTTCGAGGTGGAACGGGGTCAGCCCGAGTCGGCCAAGGTCCTGGCTGTCGGAGATGGACAGTGCCACGCGACGTTCGAGTAGCGCGTCGCGTGGCACGATGATCGGATCGGTCACTGGGGAAGCCTTCCGCCGCGTGCTGCGAATGTGCGTGGGGTCAAGACATCGACTTTGTGGCTGAATCCGGCTAGTTCGCAGAGTTCGACGACGACTTCGCGCTCTTTCGGCCCCAATGGTGGATCGGGATGGAGGATCCATACGTGATCGTCCTGTGGCTGTTCACGTTTGTGCTTGATCAACCAGGGCGTCAGCGTGATGGGCTCCGGCGCGTGGGTGGGAAGCCAATCGAAACCGTTTTTCTTCAGGTAGACCGTCTGGGCGTTCCACAGGGCTCGCTTTAACGCTTCGTCCACCAGGCGGTTGAGTGCCGTGCGGATGCCGGGAAGTGGATCCTGCACGTTGCACGGGACGGACGGGATGTGGTCCATGAGAAATGAACCGCGTTCTTCCCCGGTCGTGAAGGCGTACATGCCGACGATAGGCACGCCTGCATGCTTGGCGACGAGGACCTCGCGCTGGGTCCATTCACGACCTGAGTACTTGTCGGTCCGAACCATTAGCAGCGCACAGTTGGCCGCGTTGCGGTCCAGCTCGGTCTCCCATTGAGAACCCGATTGGAGGTCCTGAGCATCGAAGAAGGCGTCTAGCTTGGTCTTCAGGATCTCTTCTCGCACTTTGTCGAACAGGACGGGGCCGTGTTCGTGATGGGGTTCTTCCAGCGAGAAGCGTTTGGTGTGACTGATGAAGACACGTACTCTGCACGGTTCGCCAGCTGCAGCATCCACTCGCTGGGCGATCGCTTGGCACAACTCGCGGCCCAGTATTGCGGCGTCGCTGACGCTCTCTTCGGGCAACGTTTGCAGAGATCCCACCAGCCCTGCGAGTTTGCCCGACACGGTCGTCTCGGGAACCCGCACCGGGTACACCCCGGTCCCTTCGACGCCCTCAAGACCCGCTATGTCGCGAATGTAGGCCTCCCACCGCGGGTCGTCCTCGACTGCACGCACCAGGTTCACGCCCAAGAGCGGCACGATAGCGTTGAATTGGGCCGCGGGTAGTTCACCCGCCAGGGGGGTTGCGATCCCCAGTGCGCGGGGTGGTGCTTCTGGACTTTCCCATCCTGCGCTGCGCGCGTACACCTCGACTGCCCCGCCCGCCAGTCCCGCAAATGCTGGGCTGTGGAAATGCTGAGACAACCAATCGCAGACTTCTGCACCTACGGCATCGTCTGGGTGCCAGACGACGAAGACGTCGAGGATCGGGGGGATCACCATGTGATCAGAGTACGGGCCGAGGCCGACGGCGACTGTGCAGCCTGACTTGTCAGCGCTCTTACGTATCCTAGGCGGAGGAACGGAACTATAGGGGGGCGTCGGTGTCCGATCGGCACAACATCTTCATCAGTCATCGTCACGAAGACGATGCGCTTGTTGACCGTCTCAAGGACCTGCTCGACGCCCGTGGCTGTGATGTGCGAGACTCATCGATTTACAGCGCCACTCCGAATGATGCGCACGCAGAGGGTTACATCCGGACGATTCTGGCCGACTGCATCCGATGGGCGGGGAAGATTATTGTCATCGTCTCACCCGAGACGAGGAACCACGAATGGGTCGATTGGGAGATCGAGTACGCCAACCGGTTCCCGGACAAGCGCATTATCGGCGTGTGGGCTCCGGGCGCCGACCAGTGTGATCTTCCTGAGCCGCTGGCAGACTATGCCGACGCGATGGTGAGCTGGGATGCCGAGGCGATCATCGATGCCATCGGCGGTGCCGATAACTGGCAGGCTCCCGACGGCTCGCCCGGCCCCGAACGTGTCATCTCCCGAGTAGGTTGCTGAGCGGAACTCTGGCATGAGACTTTTCAGTTACATCGTCCGCTACGACATCGGATTCGCACCCAACCCATTCCATGGAATGTGCACCCTGGCCACGTGCAAGCCGAAGATCCGGGCGACGGCCCGCATCGACGACTGGGTGATCGGCACCGGATCGAAGACCAAGAAACTTGAGGACCGCCTCGTGTACGCGATGCGAGTGGACGAAATCGTCGACTTCGACACCTACTGGAGCGAGTCCCGGTTCGTGCGGAAAATCCCCACCCCTCGCGGTAGCCGGAAACAGGCATATGGCGACAACATCTACCACCGCGGAGCCACCGGTAAGTGGATCCAGGCCAACTCACGTCACAGTTTGGACGATGGCTCGCCGAACCTGGGCCACATTGACAGGGACACGAACACCGATGCGGTCCTGATAGGTCGGGAGTTCGTATACTTCGGCGGATCCGGACCGAAGATCCCGCACGACCTGCGTGTTGGCTACGGTACGGACCTAGTCCACGGCCAGCGTTCACATCGCTGCCGATTCCCGCAGGAACTGGTCGATGCGACCGCCGATTGGATCCGCTCGCTGGGTACCGGCGTGCGTGGACGCCCCGCAGACTGGGGCTGACGTGGCATTTAATCCCCCCTGGAACTGGATCTCTACACGGAGATGGGTGAGCGTTCTGTGGATATCGATGACTATCAACAACGTGCCTGGGCATACGACCAGCACCCCGATGAACCCAGAAAGGGCATCACTATCGCGTTGCTCGGGCTGGGTGGCGAAGTGGGCACCCTCCAAACCAGCCAGAAGAAGCTCGTCCGTGACGGTGACGTTCATGTCGATCACCGCCCCGCGCTGATCGAAGACCTCGGGGACATCCTGTGGTACGTCGCAGACACCGCCACGTGGCTCGGCGTCCAATTGGGCGATGTGGCTGCAGCCAACCTGCAGAAGATCTCAAGCCGATGGGATAGTCACGACCGCCCGTTCCCGAGGTTGGAACCCGTCACGCCGGCGATGCCTCCACCGTTCGACATCTCGCGCGCCCTGCCGCCCGCCCGCATGTACGACGGAAGCTACTCGCCTCCAGAACGCTTGCCCCGCCGGATCGAGGTCTACCTCGCCGAACTCGACGACATGCCCGGAACAGTACGTCCTGTGGTGGACGGCAAGCCGATCGGCGACCGTGTGAACGACAACTCTCACGACCCCGATGGCTACCGTTGGCATGATGCCTTTCATCTTGCCAATCTCGCCACGCTGGGTTGGTCACCCGTCTTCCGTGCACTGCTGGGCCGCAAGCGCCGCAGCAATCCTGCCACCGATAGCGTCGAGGATGGCGGAAGGGCGATTGCTGTCGAAGAGGGCTTAAGTGCCATGGTCTTTGAAGCAGCATCGCGGGCGCGGATGTACGCGCACAGCCAGGTCGTCGACACGTCCATCCTGACAACTTGCCAACGGATGGTCGCTCCCTTCGAGGTAAGTGATTGCTCTGCGCTGGAATGGGAACGAGCGATACTCAACGGCTGCGAAGTATGGCGGACGCTCCACGATACTGGGCATGGGGTCGTCACATGCGACCTCGATACCCGCTCCATCTCCGTTCGGCCGATGTCCCAGGGCGAACGTGCTGCGCACGCAGCTACATGCACAGCACTTTAGGTGCTACCGTCGCTGGCCTAATCGATACCCCACTTCGGAGGGAAACGCGCTGTCAGCGGTTGCATCGTGGGGCGGAACTTCTGCTTGATCCGGGTCCTGCCGCTGATCCCGCTTACGTCAGGATGCGTCACCCGGGCATACTTGTCCGTCTCGCAGAACAAGTTCTGACAGTCGATGAGTTGCAGCGGGCGCCCCCGGAGGCCCTCGAACTGCAGACCGAGCCGCGCGAAGTGCTCGTCCTGGCTATCTGCCATGTACCGAATCACTTCAGCCTCAATGCCGTTGGCTCGCGGTCCGAAGCACTTACGAATCCCATCGCGAGCACCAGGACCGGCAACCACATACTCCATCTCGTCGAAGTTCAGCAAGGTCGAGTAGTTGATATCGATGAGAAACTGAAAGGCCAAAAAATCCCCGATCCCGGGAAAAGCACGTAATAGGACGAACGCCTCGTTCATGTCGGTGCTATCACGCAATCTCCGCGGCAGAGCGGAGGCCAACATGTGATCGAGCAATCGGAGGTGATTGGTATGTTTTCGCGTTGCCCCGAGCCCGGGAGCTGGAATAACGTAAGCGGCAGAATAGAGCGTCCTCCCGGAACCTGACGCTTCGGAGAGGGCCTCGTCGTAGCGGTCGACCGCGAAACCATCCGATGACAGGGAACCGAACTCGTCCTGAAGTAGTTCCCACGTTTCAATCTTGTTGAAAAACTTGAATAAGAGTATCCGAAAGAGAATTTCCTCGGGGTCCTGTGAACCAGAGTATGCAACTTCGTTGATCAAGTACTGGCTCACGCGATCGCTGGCGCGATAGCAATTGGTAAATCGATGGGCACGCAGAACGGGATCGGTGGACCACGGCGCAGACGCCCCGGACAGCCTACTTACGTATGCATGTTGACGTAACGCCGCGAATCTCCAGTACGTATCGAACACCGGGCTGGTGGAGAGCGGGCGGCCAGCGATAGTCACTTCTAGCGGCACGAAGTCATGAGCTCTCGACTCATAGTCCATGCCCAGGTCCAGCATCAACTCGTCCCGACCCGCGTCATTGGCCCTCGGGTCCATTTGTCCTCCACTTCCGTCTCCGTTCCCGGCTCTCGGGCGACAGAACCGCCGTGTCTTCCGCCGGCAGCCGCACGAAACGAACCTATCTGTTCTTCCTTCAAGAAAGAGAAATGGACACTTCGGCGGGCACCCTGTCTGCTTCGCCGCGCGCCGCCCCGCCGATGCGTGCGGTTGGGGTACCGGCACTTCGACGTCGGCGCGGCTCCCGCGCGTTTGGAGGTCCCGCGAGGGACTGATATCGGCTACGACCTGCTCGTGCTGGGGCATCGACTCGATGGATTCCCACACCGTCCCTGCAAGGGTTGGCTTCATCCATCGGTGCCGCAGGAGGGGTGGGCAATATGCGCATATCTCCGGGGAGTCCCTTCGCACCTCCCCGCAGTGTAGGCGGCGATCCCCGACATCCTCATGTTCGCTAACGGTAGACAACCTCGACGACAGAGGAACGCTGGGCTCGCTGCCGCGACTTTGATGGATCGACGCACAGGGATCGCTTACTCCTCCAAGAGCCAGATCGCGGAGGCATTGATGACAGGGGACGGATGGTTCGGATTGGAAACGTGTGTTTCCACAGTGGTGGCTCCGCCGCGGTGACCGAGCGTTGGCCTAGCGTAGGCCGATCTCAAATCGGTCGATGGCGTCCCAATCCTCAAAACCGCCGTAAGCAAGGCTCTGCGGAATGATCCATTTGGCGACCAATTCTTCGCTTCCAGCCATATCGGCAAGCATTTCTAGTCCGAAATAGGAGCCAGAACGGAAATGCCGACTCGCAAATGAGTCTTCATCGACATTAAATGAGTACTCATGACCGGACTTCGGGTCGCCGACTGCCATCCTCGTCGTCGCTCTAACTCCGTATATAGCCGCCATTTTATCTTCGCTGTTGACCGCTTCGAAGCAGGCCCTGCCGTACTCGTCGCTACGCGGCGTATCCGGGTTTTGCATTCTATACATTGCCGAAATAATTTCGCTGCGCGCGAGTCGCCAATACCAACGATATGATGTTTCTGGCCAGATCCATATTTCCTTTCTCGATCCACGCTCTGCGATGAGCGTCGCGAGATTTTTTAGGATTCTTGCTTCGGCAGAAAGAATTGATTTACAGAATCCTCGATATCCCACAGCGAATTCTGGGGTATAATGGGGATCTGACCTGATGCTGTCCAATCGGCTAATCATCCGGTGCCGCAGGCTCCGATATCCTTCTTCCTCCTGCATGCGAAACTGAGTTGGCTTGACCTCGTATCCGCTACCGTAGCGGCATGTCAGCTGACCGATGCGCTCACCGAGTTGTGCGGCATCGAGCTCCACTCCGTCTTCAACGAAAAGCGGAACGAGCTCCCGGCCCGGCTCGATTCCCGCTGGATGGTTGCCGATGCGCCGCCGCAGCTGCTCGCAAAGTGTCTCGAGTGGCTGGACGTAACTGCCGTCTGAGAAATCGGCGTATAAGCGATCGGAAAGCGCATCGGGGATATTCGAATTATCAATTCGAATTGGAAGAAGCATTTCTCTCTGTATTTTCTCCTCTACCTCAAGGGCGTGGTTGATCTCCCTCTCAACCCAATCTGACTGAAGTATTTCACGGGAGAGAACGACAAGGACAAATGAAGACGAACTCACGCCATCCTTTATTCGATTTGAGAGCCGAGACCCAACCTCTAGATTCCACTCGTCGTACCAAATTTCGAAGTCTCGCTGCACGAGGTCCATGGCAAGACGCCGCACAAAGACCTTGTCGCGTGATGAGTGTGAGATGAAAATCGATCCCATATTGGAAGCCGCCTTTCGGAGTCAACGCTGTCCGACTTGGCTTAGCCGCTCCGGAGGTAATCGTGGGTCCTGCCTCAGGGGTGGGTGGTTGCGGCGGCGATGGCGAGCTGGGCGAGGGCCGGTTTGCGGATGTCGGAGTGGGCGCCGGCGAACGGTTGGTCCTGCACGTTGTTGATGACCTCGATGGCGTCGACCCGGTAGAAGGTGCCGGGTGCGAACTGGTAGTCCACGCCACCGTTCTCGGGCATGGTGCGGTCGGCGGCGGGGCTGACGGCTTGGTAGCCGTCGGCGCCGATGCCGCCCCAGCGCCCGGCGATCCCGGCCTGTGTGTCTTGTCGGGACAGGAAGGACGCCTTCGGGTACCACCGGCCCACTGCCCAGTCGTGGACACTGAAGGTCGCGACGAGGGGGCCGTGGACCCGGTCGGCGTAGTTGTGTAGGGCGCCGGGGCTGCCGAAGGGGTTGTCCTGCGCATGGGCGAATGACCAGTGGGAGAACGCGGCCTGGATCAGCAGTAGCGATGCGACCGGGCTGTCCGCCGGGGTGGTGATGCCGGCGAGGGCGAACGAGACCAGGCGGGCGCCGAAGCTATGGCCGATGAGGTGGACCCGGACGCCGGGCGAGTCGCGGTGAAGCGCGACCAGCAGCGGTCCGAGCCCGGTCCGGCCGATGTCGCCGGCCCGTGCCTTCATGATCGTGTAGGAGAACACCCGGACGACGTCCTTGGCGCCGTTGATTGCCTTGCTGAACCAGTCGCCGATGCCCTGGACGGAGGAGCCGGGTGGTGCGCTGCCGAATGCATCGGCCGCCGCCTGGTAGTCGCGCACTGGGTCGTCGGTCAGCAGGACCGCGGTCTCGCCCTGGTCTTCGTACTCGCCGTCGGGTGCGGGTGGTATGAGCGATTGCAGGAGTTGGTTGAGCTGCTGCAGCCGCTGCTCCTTCACCGTATCGGGTTCGCCAGAGCCGACCGCGGCTACGCCCTCGTCGATGAGCCGACCGATCTTCGTCACCGACTGCCGCTGTTGTGGGTCTTCGAATCCCGGTAGCAGCGATGCGGCGATCTCGGCCCCGGACAGCACCGCCGTCCCGGCGCTTTCCTCTTCCAGCGCGCTATCCCCGCTCTGGGGCGATCCTTCCGGACGCGGAGGTGTCGCCGGTGTGTCCGGGAACCAGAGGGAGGGCCAGAAGATGCCCGCGAATCCGACACGGTTGATGTCGGGTACACCGCTCGCTGCGTCGCGGATCGACGGAAACATCGTGGCGTACAGTCCCTTGGCGCTTGATTCAGAGGTGCCCCATCCATGGCTGAAGATGAACAGGTCGGTGATGTCCTCGGCGTCGACCTCGCGGAGGAATTCGTCGGTGGCGGGTGCGGTCAGCAAGCCCTTCTCGTTGAACTCGAGGTCCCACACCGGTTCCCGGCTTGGCAGGCGCTCCATGATTGTCGGCTCCCTTCGGTTAGACGTTCGACAGCATCCGCATCAGGTCGACCAGACCGGCGCCCTGGGCGTACCGTTCCCGGCCGAGGTCGGTCGCGCTCTCGGTGAGTAGGCGCTTGACCTGTCGTGGGCGGCCGATGAACTCCGGGCGGACGGAAAGAAACGCCGCGATGACGCCCGAGACGTGCGGGGCTGCCATGGATGTGCCCGACTGTTCGGCGTACGTCAACAACGGGTGACGCTGCTGCGTTCCGTTCGGCTCCTCGCCGTTTCCATCCGATTGGCCCAGTCCGGCCGCGGCGCGGACCGCACCGGAGGCGGCCGAGGCGATCCACTCGCCCGGCGCCACGACGTCGGGCTTCATCCGCCCGTCGAGGGTCGGTCCCTTGCTCGAGGTCCAGGTGACGCCGAAGGCGTGCGGTGCCTCGCGATGTGTCGACCCGACGGCGATGCAGTCCTCGGCATGCGCCGGCTCGGTGATCGACCCCATCGCAGCGGAAGTGTTGACCGAATCGCCGCCGGTGGTGCGCGCCCCGAAGTTTCCGGCCGAGACGACCACCACCACACCGGTGGCAGTGAGCTGGTTGATGGCCTGGCAGAGTGGGGACTGGCCCGCGGCGTACTGCTCGGGGTGCCATTCGCAGCCCAAACTCATGTTGACCCCGTGCACCCGCAGGACCGCGGGGTCCACGTTCACCTCGGTGCGGAGGTAGGTCAACGCTCGGATGACGGCGCTGCATGAGGTGACCCAGGTGCCCTGACGGGTGCGTCGCATGACCTTGAGGCTCACCAGTTCGCACTCCGGTGCCATCCCCGACAACGTGCCGACCCGAGATCGCAGGACACATCCGCCGTCGCTCGGATCCTTCGACAGCGCGACCCGTGGTGTGCTGCCCGCCGGGCTGCAGCCCGAGATGATGCCCGCGACGTGGGTGCCGTGTCCGCTGTCATCGACCAGGGCCGGATTCGGCGTCACCGTCCCCGCGGATCCACCCTGATTTCCGGGTGCGACTGAGCCAGAGAGCTCGGGGTGGACGAGGTAGCTGAAGTCCCGGTGCAGGTTGCTCGTCAGCCCGTACGGCGATTCCTCGCCGCGGAACTCCGAGGCAAGCTCGAGCCCGGAGAAATGGGGGTGGCCGCCGTCGATCCCGCTGTCGATGACCGCCCAGACGATCCGCCGGCCGCGGGCGTCGTAGGCGCGCCAGGCTGCGTCTGCTTTCACGGTCGGTGCGGAGCGGTCGATCTGCGGGTCCAGTGTGTAGTCCGGCCATGCCCGGAAGATGACCGGTGGCCGATCGTTCTGGCTGGCAAGCTCCTGATCGCGGTTCACCATCTCGTGCAGGTCCGGGCGAGATAGCACGCATTGATAGAGCTTCAACGAAATGAACATGAGGCCTTGAGGGAGAGGTGGATCGAGGAGGATCGGCGCCGGGTCCGCCCAACGAATGCCGGCTCGGTGTGCGAACTCGCGCCAGAGCACTTCGAGGGCGCGGCGTGCGGCGCGCAGACCGCCGGGGTAGGTCACGTTGATCTCGATCAGAATGGGGACCTTCTCGCTTTCTTGGGCAGCGCGGGTTTCCGCCGAATGCTGCCCCTCTGGCGGCAGTTTGAGGTCGCCTACGATGGGGGACCGAAAGCGTCCTTCGAGTTCGTCCATTGGTCTTGCCCCTCATCGCACACCCGACGACGCGAACACAACTTCGTGCCGGCTCCCGCGCCTGCACACCGAAAGACCGGTCTGTTTTATTGTCCTCCCACAGTCGCCCCATGTCACCCGCGGTTCCGGATCGACGGTCCGTGAGAACATCGACGGTCGATGGCGGCTCATGTCGAGGAACCGTGCTGCACCGATGCCGACGCCGTTGCGCGAAGACATCGATGTCGAGCACTTTGACAGGTGGTCGACGGGTCTGGCGATGCTCGGCTAAAGATCACTTCCTGCACGCTCCATCCAAGTGCTGCCGCGGAATGGACAACACCATGCTCTTTCACAACGGAAAGCGGACCTCTTCATCGTTGACCTCGCTGCGAATTAACGTCAAGACTGGTCCGTACTGTTCGCGTCGAACCTGGTGGAGGTGGTCGCGGCGTTGGACGTAGTCGCCGACGGTCATGCGGTCCACGGCCGCCACCCGGGCGGCGCTGGTCTGGCGGGTCCATTGCCCGGGTGCGGTGATCTCGGGATGTTCGGCGGCAAGCCACCGCGCGGACTTGGCCATGATGGTGCGGATGGCCCTGCGGACCCCCAGGGGTGAGCGGCATTCGACCGGCTGCGCGTGCACCCAGCCACCAACGATCACCAAAGCAAGATGCTCCACGCGCTCCAACGTGCCGTCGCCGTACGCGGACACTGCGACCCGCCGGCGCGCACCGGAGACAACCCCTACGCTGTCATCGAAGGCACCACCGATTGCTGGGCCAACTGGGTCGCCCGTTGGCACGACACCTCGACCGCGGTATTCAGGTCCTCGAGCCTGGGGCTGCGGTTGATCAGCAGGGCCTGGCTGAGCCCCCCGCGCAGTCGATGTTTGCCGATCAAGACGCCGCGGTAGCCCCACTGGCCGAGGACCGCGCTGGCCTGGAGCATTGACTCCCCGATCGCCTCGGCGCCGAGGACGAGGCGGGCCAGGTGCAGCCGGTCGAATGTGCCCAATAGTTGGAAGGCCTCGAAGCTGCCGAGCAGATAGGCCAGCGCGAGGATTAAGGACGCACCGTGGTCTCGGTAGGCAGTTCCCTGGCTGCGAGGAAGGCCTCGGTGCTCGAACCGCACAGCTGCGCCCAGTCCTCGTTCGTCCACGCCCAGAAGGACCGGCCGGTGTCCGCGCAATTCTGCAAGATGCTCGCGGCCGCGTGCGCCCCGGCCCGCCGGAACCGGGCGTCATCGCCATGATGCAACCCGGCCCGCGCGGTGTCGAGCGGCTCGACGAGCCGCACCAGCGCCGTCCAATGGGTCGCGGTCCGGCGTGGGATTCCCCGCGCTCTATTGCGGCGCAACGCCTTCGGCCTCAAATCTCTCAGTGCGCGGCGCTCCGCGTCGGTCAGCTCCTCGCGCCGATCGTAGTGTTCGAGGACATCGGAAACGTCCACGCCGGCCATGTGGCATCCGCCTTGCCGACGGCACGAACCGCGGCGGTCACGTCGGGCCGTCCCGTCGGCTGCGGTGAGCTTGCTGATGCGCTGCGCATGCAGGTGCGTCATCGAACGAGTCAACTTCTCCGCAAGATCCCGGCCCGGTGGGCGAGGTAGCCCGACAGCAGCACCCCGTCGCCGCCGAGTACGCCACCACCCGCCCTCGACGGGTCTTGGTCGTCTCCGCCCGCACCCGCAGCATGCGGTGCGCGGGATCGAGATCGTCGGTGCGTAGCGAGCACAGCTCTTCACGGCGCAGCGCCAACTCGTAGGCAAGCGCCAGCATCAGCGGGTTACGGATCGGCTCGAGACGGAACACGTCAAGCAGCTGCAACCACTCGGCCTCGCAGGGGATCCAAGACAAGTTGATCATCCGCGGGACGAGCGGCCGGGACTGCCCACCGAAATGCCGGCCCGCCGTGTAACGGATGCCCTCCTCGACCAGGAAGTCGTAGAACAACTGCACCGGAACCAGCCGCGGCAGCAGTGTCGCGTTCGCCAGACCCGAACCCGAGTCCAACGCGACAACGTTGGTACCGCGCCGACTCGGGCGAGTCCGCAACTCCCTTACAAACAAGGCGATTTGGGCCCGGGTGGCGGCAACAGGATCGACGCCCTCGCGCTCGCAGGCCAGCAGATACTCGGCCAGGCCGCGCGCATACGCGTCGATTGTGCGAGGCGCACGCCCCAGATCGGTCCAGATCCGTAACCACTCGGCCGCTCGTGCCGGCACAGGACCGGCCACTTCTCCTCCAAGATCATCGACACAGTCAACAGGGCCCCTCAGCTCGTGGTGACACCGCGGGACGAACAACCGACCCCCGGCGTGATTCCACGCAACTAATACGGTGATCGACATCTGCTCACGCAGGGTGGTGGGCTGGTCCATCGCCGACCACATGAGCACCGAGTTCGTCACCGACGCGATCGAGATGGCGGTGCGTACACGCGGTGGTGACATACGTGGCGCTATCTTTCAAGCGATCGCGGGACTCAATACACCGCAGCCTCTTTCGTTGATGTTTGCCGTCGTCATGAGATCCGTCCGAATCGAGGACGGGTGGGCTCGAGTTACGACAACGCCCTCGCCGAGTCGTTCTTCCAAGGACTCAAAAGGGACTGGCTTCATGGGCGCGGCTGGTCATCGAAAAACCGCGGCGCGGACGGAGCTGTTCGAGTAGCTCTCGTACTACAATCGACGTCGCCGTCACTCCGCCCTCGACTACCTCGCCCCAGTCGAGTTCGAACAACGACTGATCGCGTCGTCTACGCTGTCAGTCGCCGCATGAAGTCGGGTGTCCACTCCCGAGGGGCAACCTCACTTCCGGTGATCGTCGGTCATACCACTGGCGGCCGGTGCGCCTGAGGAAGTACTCACGCACGGATCTTCTCACGTGGCCACACGGGCGTCGGCACTGAGATGGCGCGCAGGAGCACCTTCCCGTGGTCACTTCCACGATATCGTCACATCCGGTCTGGCTGCTCGGAGCTCTTGTCGGGTCGGGGATGTCGCGCAAGCTGCTGGTTGCTGGCTTCGCTCTGCCGACTGAGAGGGCGAGCTGCAACGACTGAGTAATATGGCGTAAGGCGTCTCGATACCGGCGGAAATCGATGGGAGTGGCGAGAACGGCTGGCTTTCATCGGGGACCGCCCGGCGTCCCGGTTGCGGATATCCGCTGTTCATAGTGCTCACGGTGAGGCGGATGACCACGGTACTGGGAAAATTCAGCCGCGATAGTAAGTGTTCCGAACAGGTGACTGCCATCTCTGAATTATCCCCTCAGCGGACGCGATATCCTCGGCATCGATTGTTGGCATCGGATATACGAAGACCTCAGTAGCTCCTGGATCGAAAACCCCTCCTGATATTCCGTTCTCCTTGAATATGAGTAGCGGAAGATCGAGCGCATACGCTATTCCCGCCTCAAGGTTGTTCCACGGAGTCGGGTGAACGCAGTCAGGTTCGATGACCCTCGGGCTATCTGTGTGTGGGCCCACGATGGTCCGGCCAGTCGATCGCGAGTGTTCGAACCCGAGGATGACCGCACCTGCGCAGTGTCTGGCAATGCTCAGCACTTCGCGCAGTGGCGTGCCGACGGGGTAGTCGGATCTACCTAGAGTGCGCGGTTCGAGACCGCAGGCTTCCAACCTTGCAGTGACTATATCCCGTATCTGACTTTGATTGATGCTCAATCTAGATGGGCAAGAGACAAATACAGGTATGCGCACAGGGAAAGGCTACAGCGTGACCGGATATTGGGATATCCGAGGTTCCTATCGCCTGGGTGCCGTGACCGCAGGCCACGGCACCCAGGCGATCGCCACAGTCAAGTTCAGCGGTAGGCGGTTCGTCGATGTCTCGTCTCAAGTAGGCAGGCGATCGAGTACGGCTGTACCCCGAGAGCTTGGTCCCGGGGTACAGTGCCGTAGCGACCGCGGAAGCGCGCTCAGCGACTACCGGGGTGTCGCTTGCCGGGTGAAGGGACCACCTCGTTGCGACGAGTATGGGACCAATCGACTATGCCGGTAATTTTACGGGTGATGAAATGTCGCCAAGGCTTCGCGCGGCTGGCCCGGAGTTGTCTATGGCTAAAGGGCATCCTGGCGCGCTGCAGGCGTCGGTCGAACTGGTCCATCTCGACGGAACAGCCTTTCACCTGAGTTCTAGCCCACGTCCAAGCCTTGATCGACGCATGGAACGACGATCCAAAACCCTTTGCGTGGACCAAAACCGCCGACGAAATCCCGGACAACCTCGCCAACTACTGCACGCAAATTAATCAACTGAACAACGATTTGAGATACTAGCGCATCTCGTCACTTCCTCGCTTTAAGAATTCCTCGTAGCTTTTGTCGATATAGTATGCAACCATCAGGTCCAGGTTTGAGATGCGGTGCTGAATATCCCATGTAGTTAGATGGATTGACACCGTCTTATATATGTTTTCCCAGCGCGGATGGTGATTTGCTTTATCGACGAAATCTGCGACGATAGACATAAAAGTGATTGCATCTTTAAATCTGTTGAATACTAAATCTCGGTGCAGTTCTACTCCTGTAAGTCCGGGTTTGCCGATAACTGGCCCTTTTGCGATGTCCCACTTGGGCAATTCTTCGGTTACGACCAACTCCAGTTCTTCCTCGGAAATCGGTGCTGGTGGATACTTCATCGGCGGACGCGGATATGGGAGCCTCTTACTGTTGGTGGGCGGTGTAACATGCGCGGACGAGCTGTCCATCAGAAGGCGCTGAACTTCGCTCAGGACTGGCTCCAGATCCCTTTCGAGATATGCCTCCCGTACGAACGCCGCCTGCTTCTCGACGAGTGTGGCTATCGATTCTGGCAGTGCTTCAGCTGGAATCATCTCTTCTCCGAAGATAATCGGAATGACTATTTTGCCACGATGTAGCGACAATTCAATTTCGTTTCGAACCCAGTCGTCGTGCTGATCAATGCGACGTCGCCCGAAAGGGTCTCTCGGCCTCAAGCCATTCGGGTCCGATGAGAACCAGGACGATGTCGGCGTCCTCTATCTCCTCACGGATCCCCTTCGGCCATGGATGACCCACGCGCTGACGGGTATCCATAAATACTTGTACTCGTGCATGCTCATTATTTAGAGAACTTTCCAGCCGGTTTGTGACAAGGATAGCGGCCATTAGATCCTTATCCCGCCTATAGTTAACAAATATCCTTAGCGGTTTCACTGTCTCGCCTCCGTATCCGCTCAGTGGTGATCGATGGCACTGACTCATTCAGCAATTGCAGCGTGGATGGAAGATTGCCGCAGAGATCGTCGTGTGCGCGTCGGATTGGCGGCGGTGTCGATGGCTCGTTCTACGAGATTGCCATCGAGGAAGGTAGTCTGCGGCGTGTATGAGTTGCAGACCCTGGCCAGCATTTCTATGCGGGCGCAATAGGTGAGCAAGCCGAGTTGCAGGCTTTAGCGTCCTCTTCAATTTAGGACGATCTGCAGTCGGCGGGTACTTCGTCGGAGGAGGACATACGCCGGTGAGTGCTATGGTCCTGCCCCCGTACCCATCGGCTCTTCCCTCGCTGGATGGTCTCGGTTCAGGCGAAGTTGGGGTGAACAATGGGGTCGGTAACCGTAGCGGGAACTGGCTCCGGGGCGTGTATGTTCCGGACATTCCCCAGCGTTCGACGAGCAAGGCGGCTCGTACGGGGTCGACATTCTGGGACGAGTTCTGCTCTCCCATGGGTCGATCCTATGGGACTGACAGGTCGGTTTTCTAGGGGTGGCGGGGCGGGTCATTGCCCTGTGGCCGTGTGTTATGACACGTCCCTGGTTTGATGTGGGCAGGTATCTCAATCTGCCATCGCCAGTCAGTTCGTCTGCTCCGCACACAATTAACGAACTTTCCCAGCGCGGGTCGCTCGAGGATGGTTGCCTCCGTGAAGGCAGGCGTACGAGCGGAATAGGATCTGGTCGACGTGCGTGTTGCCTGTCACCGAGGATGCAGATGATCGCGTCGCTGCATATGCAGACGGCTTCGGACTGTTTTCGAGGTCCTTCCGTTCAGTACCCGGGTACCCCGAGTTGGTGGCCGATGGCGGCGATGGCGTCGACGAGTGAGCGGTTCCCGAGTTGATTCCAGCCTGTGCCGTCGGGTCCTCGGATTTGATCGAATACGTCGCGGGCCCGGTCGACGGTGGTGGCGGGGAGTGGGGCGGCCGCGGCGCCGGCTGGTGGGGGTGTCATCCCGGGAACGCCGTGGTGCATGCCGATCTCGGCGAGTGCGTCGACGACGGAGCGGTTGTTCAGTTGTGGCCAGCCGGCCCCGGTGGGGCCGAGCAGTTGCAGCCAGAAGTCCAGGACGCAGTCGTCGACGCTGAGTTTGCCGGGGGCGCCGCCGAACAGTGTTCGCAGCTCGTCCGGGGTGCCCTCGTAGGCGTTGACATCGACCAGTTTCCCGGCGACCCGGCCCTTGTCGGAGAACTGCAGAATCTCGACCGGGGCGCCGGGGGTGTAGTCCTTCCAGCCGGCGAATCCTTTCCCGGGGTAGATGACGGAGGCGAACCCGGAGGCGGTGACGTAGTGCGAGTTCCACAGCGGGGGGAGATCGTTCAGGGGTGGGGCGCCCATGTGGCCTTGCCAGTACCAGCGGGGCAGGTAGATCGCGCACACCCGCATGCCGGCGGCGTTGATGGCATCGACAAGCTGGCGCATGTTGGCGCCGCTACCGGGGGTGTTGGGATCTTCGTAGTCGAGCATGACCGGGATGTTCGGGTCGCCGAGGTGCGCTTTGAGGTTGGCGACCTGTGCGGTGATCGGGTCACCGTTGCGGGCGAAGTGGTAGCCGCAGAACATGCCGGGGAAGTGCTGTTGCATCAGGTCGCGGTTGCGGGGCCAGAAGGAGTCTTTGAAGAAGTCGCCCTCGGTGCACTTGGCCGCCATGAAGGAAAATCCTTCGCGTTTGGTGGCGGCGATGTCGAAGTTCCCTTGGTGGTTGGAGATGTCGACCCCGTAGAAGGTCCCCGCAATCGGGTCGATGGTGCCGGTGGGTGGGTTGGCGGAGCCGACGAGGAGCGGTTTCGGGTCGATCGCGGCACCCCCGAAGCGGCCGGGCGAGTTCCAGACCTCGAAGTGCAGGTGCGGGCCGGTGGAGTCGCCCTCGTTGCCGACCCGGGCGATCTGCTGGCCGGCGCGGACGAACATGCCCTGCGATACGAGCAGGTCCGCCGCGCGCATGTGCCCGTAGACGGTGTCGACGTGGAGGGTGGCCTGGTGGTCGAGGACGATCCAGTTCCCGAAGCCGGAGGCCGGGCCGGAGCGGACGACCACCCCGTCCTCGACGGCGTAGATCGGCTCGCCCTGGGGTGCGGCGAAGTCGATGCCGTTGTGATCGGGCCGCCCCGGGGTGCGGAAACCGGAGGAGATGATGTTGTTGCCGCCAGCGACGGGCACAAACGGGAAAGCCATTGCAGGTGTCCCTTCAGCGGTGGGGTGGTCGGTCAGGGTCGTGACCGCCGGAGTCATCTCCCCGGACAGGGTGGTGGTCACCGGCGTCACCGGTGTGATGCCGGAGATGCGGTATTGCATCGCCCGGTAGGGGTTGCCGTCCGACGCCCATTGGCTGACGATCATGGCGAAGCCGCCAGGACGGTCGAATCGGCTGTCGGGGTGGATGTAGCAGCCGTAGAGCCGATCGACGACATCGGGACCACCCGGACCGAAGAACGAGCCCTTCACCGGTCGATAGGTTTTCGCGGTGTGCCAATTGTGGGTTGGCTTCGCCGCGACCTTCACAAAGGCGTTGTAGGTGCCGGCATCGAACCCGGAGAACACCAGGTTGCCCTGGATCCGGCGCAGGCAGATCTCACCCAACTTGGTGCGGTCTGAACCGTGCTGGACGAAGTAGAGACCTCGTTCAGGACACCTCGGGGATCGAGGCGGCGATGGGGCGCTGTTTACGGTAGCGCGTCTCATGCTCGATCGGTGAGAAGTAGTCGATCGACGAATGCAATCGGTCCGCGTTGAACCAGCGGACCCACTCGGCTGTCTCCCGCTCCACCTCTGCCCGTCCGGTCCATGCCCACTCCCGGTCGATGAGTTCGGTCTTGTAGAGCCCTATGGTCGATTCCATCAGCGCGTTGTCGAGGGCGTCCCCGACACTTCCGATGGATCCGGCGATCCCGGATTCGACCAATGCCTCAGTGAAGGCCAGAGACGTGTATTGACCAGGCTCAACCGGTGGAAGCAACACCTCGATAACGGAGGTGCGGGATGGGACGACCACCCGGGTGGGCGGCAGCGTTGACGGGGCGTGCGGTGATGCGGTCACCGGGACGTCCTCCGATACGACGCCAATTCGGCCCACCCACCTGGGGTTGTGTCCCGGCGAACGTGTCACCGAGGACGAACCCGATCTGACCGTTCGGCATCCGAAACGGAATGCCCAGGTCGGTGCCGCCGATATCGAACTGCGCCAGCGGATTCAAGGACTTGACGAACGACATTCCGCCTCCTGCCCTCGGCGCGCTCATTTCAGCCATCCCGAGACCCGCCGCCCGGTGTGCTGCACGGGTGTCGCGCGTCTCAACGGCACGCACAACCTGCTCCGCCACCGACTTCAGATGTCGCAGCAGGGCGAGCGGCACAGATGGTCAGATGTTCGGGGCCGAATGGTCTCGGTACGGCCCGAAACCCCCTTTCCTACGAGGTGAAACCGGGGATACCCCGGGCCTGGCCGATGGTGGCGATCCCGTCGACAGGTGTGCGCCGGTTCAGTTGTGGCCACCCTTTTCCGTCGAAGCCCAGCAACTGAATCCAGATGTCGAGGACACGGCTGTCGGTGGTACTCGGTTGCGGCACATTCGTATGTCCGGCGGGTGGCACGAACGCGACGAGACCCATCTCCTGGCCGAGGGTGGCGACGGCGTCGACGAGGGTGCGCCCGCCCAGTTGCGGCCAGCCCTTGCCGTTGATGCCCAACAACTGAATCCAGATGTCGAGGACACGATTCGCTGTGGTACTCGTTTCGGGGACCCCGGTGTGCTCCGCGGGTGGTACGAACGCGGCGATGCCCATCGCCTGGCCTAGGGTGGCGACGGCGTCGACGAGGGTGCGTCCTGCCAGTTGTGGCCAGCCTTTGCCGTTGATGCCGATCAGTTGGGTCCAGATGTCGAGGACGCAGTCGTCGACGGTGGCGCGTTGTGGGATATCGGTATGTCCGGCGGGTGGCCCGAACCCGGCGATGCCCATGTCCTGGCCTAGGGTGGCGACGGCGTCGACGAGGGTGCGTCCGCCCAGTTGTGGCCAGCCTTTGCCGTTGATGCCGACCAACTGCGCCCAGATCTCACCGACCCGCACGATCAGGTGCCCCCCAGTTGCGGTCGTGTAGCCTTTCGGCGGAATCAAACTGGCCATCTGCTCGAACGAGCACCAATAGCCGTACGGTACGAATCCCGAGTCGGCGACCCAGAACGCGCGGGCACCGTTGTCGTCGGCGTATCCCATGATCGCGATGTAGTGGAAGACGGTCCCGCCGGCATACTGGGGGCTCACGGATCCGCGAACACCGCGGGGGTAGTTGCTGGGTGGGGCGACGATGTTGGCCACCACGCCGTAGCCGTTGTCGATGCTGCGCACGACGTCGTCCCACAGTTTCTGGGCTTGCTTTTTCGTCGGCGGGTCGTTCGGCATCTGTACCACCCGGTAGTCCGCCCCGGATACGTACTTGTTGAGAACCGGCGCGACCAGGCCGATATGGTCCGTTCCGCCCTGGTCGGTGCCCATCTGATGTCCCAGATCGCTCTCCAGAATCAAGCCCCCGGTGCGGGCGATGATCACCGTCTGGGTGGACGCGGGACCGCAGTTGAAGAAGGTGTCCTGCTTGATGTGGATGCGCGGATAGTCGAGAACTTTCTCCACGGCCGGTTTCCTCTCGATGGTGGTGGGCAGCAGGGCCGCCCCGAGGGCGCGGCAACGATTCCAGCGGTTGGTGCGGTCGGGCAGGCCGTTGAGGCCGCCGTTGACCGCCTTGGTGGCGCCCTCGATGTCGCTGGCGTCGGAGAGCTCGTTGAGCTTGGGTCGGGCCACCGTCCAGTAGTAGGAGGCCGCCAGGAATCCCCACTTCGGGTCGGAGACGAGTGCGGGTGCGGTCAGGAAGTGATCCTCGGTCGGGACGAGGCCCTTGCTGTGCGCCCACACGCTGAACCGCCGGTAGTTTTCCCTGCCGGTGAGCTGGATGGGTCCACGGCCCTTGAACCGGCGTCCGTCGCCGGGTTGGGTGTTCCCGAGATCCAGGCGCCCCTCGTAGGCGCTGCCGTCGGCGATCTCCTCCATGTATCGCAGCCCGCCGGACTCGTGACCGACCTGAGCGCACCACATCGCCACCCGGTTGACGGTTGTGCATTCGGCTGCGAACAGTGCCTCGTTGAGCGGCCCGACAAATCTTTCGTATTCAGTCGTCGGCAGGTTGCCCATGGCGGTGGAAAGTGTCTGCAGGTCCATCATTGTGCTCCCGGTCCGGCGTACCGGCCGCCGCTCGAGGTGACAATCGTCAGGGGGCACCGAGGCGCCCGTGAAATCGCAGTCCTGTGCCGTGATGGATGAGGTCCGTCGCCCGCATCGCTGCACCTCCGGCACCGTTTCGGCGTCGTACGTAAAGACTGGTCTGTTTAAATTGTTCTCTCGCGGGATCTCGGATGTCACGGATCGTTAGGGTTAGAAAAGGGAAAGGCGCTGCCCGGCCGTCTGCCGGGCATCGCTGCGCCCTGCGCTGCTGGGCAGCGTCCTTATCGTCATCGTGGCAGTCGGTGGCCGGGGAGGGGATGGGTGGTAGGAGGTGCTTGCCCGGAAATGCCACCTCGTTCCATCCGAGGTTCCTCATTGCTGGGGTGGTCGACCGCGCGATGACGCGTCCGGGTAGCACTCCGATGGCCGGGAGGTCCGGTATGGGCGTATGCGTGCGAAACATTGGGTGCACGCGCCGATCCCGGCCCTGCGGACATGGGCGGCCACCTCGCGGTGGTCGTCCACACCCGGGGAGTGGAACGTTCTTCGGACCGATGCCCAGACATATCCCGAGCGATGCGTATCTGAGCCGTACTGAGTACGGCTTTTGGGGTAGGCTGGGCAGGTCAGCTCACACCTTCAGGAGGGCATCATGAGCAAGGACGACGTCTCCAAGGTCACCGCGAACCTGCCCAACGACGACATCAAGACGCTCGACGAGATCGCCAAGCGGCACGCCTCGACCAAGACCAGTGCCCTGGTCCGGGCCATCCGCACCACCGCCTACATCGACGAGGCCGCCTCCAAGGGCGCCAAGGTCTTCATCGAGGAGCCCGACGGCACCAAACGGGAGGTCGTCTTCAAGTGACCGAACCGGGACGGCGCAACACGCGGGGAGAGGACACCGCCCTGGACGACGCGACCGTGGACGAGGTCAACGTCGGCAGCAGCGACCCCCAGGTGACCGCACAGCCCGAGGTCACCATCCGCCGCCTCGACGAACGCCAGGAGGACACCCGCAAGGCCCTGGCGATCGGCCTCTCTATCGCGACGTTCCTGGTCGGCCTGATCTACCTGCTGGTGCCGCTGTGGGCCGGCGCCGACAAGTGGGACCGCGCCAGCAGTCCGTTTCAGGTCGTCTTCACCGCGATGGTGGGCCTGACCGGCAGCGCCATCGGCTACTACTTCTCCTCACGAAACCCTCCGTCGTAGGGCACCGCGGACCCGCCACCATCGCGGGACTACCGGCCATCAGCGCCCTTGCGCGGAAGTGTCGGTAGCGGCCGGTCCCTGCGGTGACGACCGACGGAAATGATGGAACGACGGCAGTCGGAACGTTCCCGAGCCGCATGGCTCCGTGGCGTGCACTGCTGGGAACGTGTTCCCGGGGGAGCGGCAGCAATCAACGGCCGCACCCCGCGGGCGTCCCTGCCGGACGGTGACCCGTCCCTGCCCTGTGCATCAGCCGACAACGGCCGTGCCCTGGTGCATCCCTCTGCTGGTCGTCGCCTACTGTGATCGACGCGGCTGGCACCTGGACGCTGGAGCGGCGATGTACGACTCCGCTAATACCACCACCGGGCTCTACTCAGAGCGTGCCGTCACCGGAACTGTGATGTCCGCAGATCAGACCAGGTCATGGCCGCCCACGGATTTCCTCGTGCCCGTGGACAACTGGTCGCTCGACCAGGGTGTTCCGCAGAAACGAGTAGGGCGCTACTTGCGATATTTTGCCGCGCCGGGCGGCACACTGAAGTGCGGTCGACTCGTGCGGGTGCGTGTTGGTGTCGGTACGTGGTCCTATCGTCCGGGGTGCACGATGCGACGACCATCCGCCGCTGCAGGATCGGCAGCCACCCGATCGTGGTGGTGCGACAGAAACGAGGTGAGCGCGATGGGGTTTCGCACCTACAAGGGGAACACAGTCTCCGAGAACGGCTGGCGCATCTGCGATACCGGCGAAATCGTCAAGCCGCTGGTGCCCGGCACGGACAACGTGCGTCCGGAGGTGCGCCGGGGCGCGGCGGCGACGATCCTGGTTGCCTGGGCCGCGGTCTGGCATCGGCGGATCTGGCGGATCGACAGCTACCGGCCCCGCGACTACTGGGGGTTCAGCTGGGACAACGATATTGCCAACAGCAACCATCTGAGCGGGACGGCCGTGGATCTCAATGCCACCCGGTTGCCGTGGAAGGTGCGGGCGTCGGTGAACATGCCGGCCGACAAGATCGTCGCGGTCCGCCAGATGCTCACCGAGTTCGAGGGCACGGTGTTTTGGGGTGAGGACTGGGCCACCAAGGACCCGATGCACACCCAGATCAACCTCCCCGAGGGTGACACCCGCCTGGACGCCTTCGCCACCCGGCTCGACAACGGCTACCTCTGGGTGTACGGGCCACCCGATCCGGACGCGTTCCCCCTCCCGGCGGGGTACTACTACGGTCCGCTCGACGGACCCGCCGAGTCGATCAGCGGCCTGTTCCCCACGGACCCGCAATCCTGGAAGGACGGCCTCAGGCGCTGGCAGAAGACCTGCGGCATACCGGAAACCGGAATCTGGGACACCGACACCGCCCGCGCGGCGACGGCGCTGCAGATCGCGAACGGATGGCCGGTGACCGGCTATGTGTTCGAGGGCGAATGGAATGTCGTGATCCGCCACGGGCAACGCCCTGACCTCGGCGGACCGGTCACCCCACCGCCGCCGCCCGTGGTGCGCGGCAAGACCTGGGCGGATGTGTCGCAGCATCAGATCACCCCGGTCACCGACGCGTACCCGTACGACATTTTCTGTTTCCGGTCCAACAGCGGGAACATGCGGGACACGAAGTTCGCGGCGAACCACGACTGGGCGGTGCGTGCCTGTGACGACGGCCGGCTGCGGTTTTTCATCGTGTACTGGTTCTTCCGGCCCGGTCAGGCGAACATCGACTTGCTGATGCAGATGGTCACCGAGCAGGGCGGGCCGCATCCGCGGATGGTCGTCATGGCCGACGTCGAGGACGCAGCCGGGACGATCACCGGGGACCAGTCGGCGGAGGTCAACGACGAGATCCGGCGCGCCCGCGAATGGCTCGGCGAGCGGCGGGTGATCGGCTACTGGAACCCGGTCTCGAACGCGGACCTGTGGCGCACCCGCCCACCAGGTCTGCGATTGGTGACTCCCAGCTACGGCCGGGAGCCCGGCTCGCCGAAAATCAAGCCGGACGGCTATTTCGCGCACCAGTACACCGACAACGGCCCGTGCCCACCGTTCGGTCGCTGCGACCTCAACTACACCCACCTGAGTACCGACGAACTCGACGCAATGCTCGGCCTGGGCCAAAGCCCCCCGCCCCCGCCCCCGCCTCCGGTTCCGGAACCGTTCCCGGTCGACGACGCGGCGCTGTGGGACTACATCGCCGGGGAGGTTCTCGGCCGATGACACTGGTGCGGTCATGAAGATCAGGGATCTCACTCCGGTGCCGCAGTTCGGTGTGGGCGGGACCGACCTGGGCATCCCGGTGCGAATGCCCACCGGCGAGATCGGTTTCTTCTTCGGTGACACCTTCGCCGAGAACCGGGTCGGTGGCCCCGGCTGGCGCAGCCCGGTACTGCTCTACAGTCACACCCACGACCTCGATGACGGGGTACGGTTTCACCGCGCCGCCGGGGGCAGCACTGCGAAACAGCTCTGGGACTACCCGCACAACAACCCGGAATTCAGCACCGTACTCCCGACCGACGCGATCGTGATCGGCACCCGGATCTACCTGCACGTCCTCGTGGTCCGGGGCCTGCCCGACACGCGGTGGACCGAGATCCAATACTCCGACGACAACGGCGAGACCTGGACCCACGGTGGACCCAAGGCCCGCTGGGAAGGATGGGAGTTCGGCGGCCATCGCCGGATGCTGACCTGGGAACACGGCGGCGACGGGTTCGTCTACGTGATGACCACCGGCGGCCTCGAACGTGACAAGAACGTGCTGCTATTCCGCTGCCCCGAGGACCAGCTGCTGAACCGAGACTTCTACGAGCCCTGGGGATTCAGCAATGGCGCCTGGGCGTGGGGCAATCCGCCCACCCCGATCCTGCCGGTCGGGTCCAAGGTCGGGGAACTGTGTCTGCGCCGGATGCAGAACAACTGGGTGCTCAGCTACTTCAACGAAGCCGAATACAACATCACCATCCGCGTCGTCGGACAGATC
The DNA here is from genome assembly GCF_000014565.1 of Rhodococcus jostii RHA1. NCBI lineage: Bacteria > Bacillati > Actinomycetota > Actinomycetes > Mycobacteriales > Nocardiaceae > Rhodococcus > Rhodococcus jostii. Next base: position 1,099,753 of record NC_008269.1, read on the forward strand.
ACCGACAACTGGCACACCGCTCCCACGTTCCGGCCGGTACGCGGACCGTCGGGAAACGGTGGCCCCGACGTCGTCACCCGCCTGTACGGCGGATACGTGCACCCGGACAGCACGTTCGACAACTTTCACATCATCGTGTCCGAATGGGCCGAATCCGGATGGCCATACCGGGCCATGCAATTTCGGGCCCAGGTTCAACCCGCAGTACCGATCGAGGAGGACGAACACATGAGTGCACGCGAAGTTGCCGCCGCGTTCCGGGACGACCACCCGGTCACCCTCTACGACGGATCCGGGCGCAAGCTCGATCTGCGGGAGGCGATCGCCGAGATCTTATGGAAGGAGGTCACCAATCTCGGTCTCGAAGGCCGCCCGGTGCCCGCCGACCGCCAGGACGATCAGTTCGGCCACATCCTGTCCACCCATGCGCTGGCAGAGCAGAACAACAAACTACTCCGGGCACTGTGTGAGAAGGCGGGCATCGACGTCGATCAGGTGTTGGGCTAAGACGTTCCGTGCGGTCGGTGGCACGGCACAAATGCTCCCGCTAGCCCTCTGCCGGACTCGGCGGGTGCCCGCCCGTTGCCGCTGGTTCGGCCTGGGACGCCGGCCACGACTGCAGGGGCGCTGTTCGTACCCATTTTGCGCAACGGCGGAGAACTTTTTCGTAGAAGGTGTCGACTGAATCGGTAACACTGCTGACGAATCCGGACGCTGGACCCTTCCTGAGAGATGTCCTACTTCCTCATTTCATGAGGAGAGTCATGGTTGATCGACGCTCCCAAATCCTCGCGGCAACACGGAATGACAAGATCGGGGCCTCGTCGTCGATCGTTCGGCGCTATGCATCCCCGGTCTTGTTCGTCCCGTCGAACTGTGCGGTTGCCGAGATCGCCATGCTGGAGAACAGTCGACCGGAGAAGCCGAAGAGCAGGGCGAGCGCCAGGGCGATCGGGGTGTAGGGAGCGTCCCACGAGTTGTCCAGGAAGACGCTGCCGAGGATGTTGATTCGTGGGTCGGACAGGAATCGCACCAGTAGTAGTCCTCCTACCGCGGTCAGTGCGCCGCCGACGGGGCTGAGTACCATCACGCCCCAGGACGAGGATGCCCGCTTCCCGGTGAGTGTGGTCACGGCCGGTGCGAGGAATCCGCCGAGTGCGCCGAGTAGCATCGTCTGCTCGTGTCCGAGAGCTATTCCGACGGCAATGATCCCGCACAGGCCGACTATGGCCAGCCACAGGGTGATTCGAGTGTTCTCCAGCTCGGCGGCCAGTCCCTCCTCTTCTCGCTCGTGCACGAGTTTGTGCGCGCCCTCAATGATGCGCCTGGTGGCGGGGGTGGTCGCGTCGCCGAGCAGCGTGCGCAGCCTCTGCTCGGTGTCCTGATCGAGCGCGGACAGTTTCAGGAGGATGGGTTCTGCGTATGCCGACAGCTCGTCGCCCGGGACCAGATGCACCAATCTGCGCTGCAGCGCGTTGAGTCTCTGGATGTCGGCGACCAGCTTGGTGAGCGGCACGTTGAAGACCCACCCGAGGCGTTCGAGAACGGGGTGCCGTTTGCTGCCCTTGAGATTGTTGAGTGACATGAGAATCGACACGTACGCGGACCTCGCATGTGGCTCTGCCCCGGCCTGCTCGATCATGATGCAGGCACGGTCGCGTAGGTCCTTGATCTGCGATCTGAGCAGCCGGTAGCGCGGTGCGGCGATCAGTCCGCGGTTGGTGATCAGAATGATGACGAAGTAGCCCAGACAAATTGCCACCAGAACCACTCGATTGGCTGTCATGTCGAAGTTCATGTCGACCTCCGCAGGTTCCGGACATGATGAGACTAGCGTGGCACCGCGTTGTCCAGGCCACGAACGTTAACGGATTCGACATCGGCTGGAACTCGGACCGCATCCAATGCTCAACGCTTCCCATTCGGGAATCACCGACCTTCCTCACCGTCTAACGCTGTGATCTGCGCAAAGTGGGTGAGAATGAATTTCGCGGTTGCACAGTCGAGGCGATCACTCCTCAAAGGGGGTCGTGAAAACCGTTGGAGAATAGCATAATTCGCCAATCCGCGTCCGGGTCGCACCCAGGACGTGATGTCGGTACATAGTCGCGGAACCTGGCGGGCATGGGCGCCAAGGGGTGCGGCGGTGGACAGCCGCGGCCTGGCGGCGCTACGGGCTGGATCGCGGCCAGCGCACCGAACGGTCGCGAGCGCTGCGCGACGCGGCGCAGGTTGGGACCCGACGGCGGTGACCGCGGCGCGCGCCGACACCGGCGAGCCCGCGTTGTTCGCACCGGAGGAATTGAGATGACGAGCGCTACCCGTGATCCGAGCGAGAGGGCGCCGCGCTGATCTCGCGCCCTCGATCGGTTCGGCCATCCGGGGCGCATGCTGGCGTTGGCCGTCTGGGCGATCGCGTTGCCGGCGACCATCATACCGGTGGTGCCTGCCGAGAGACGCTACGCCAGGCGCGCGGTGGTTCGGGGCAACGGGGAAGCTCCTCTGATGGCGATGGCAGGACGCCGCGACGCACTTGGCGACCTCCGCGGTCCCGGACAGTCCACATCCAGCGGCAACATCGGTGGCCGACCTAATCGGGGACCTTACGCATGCTTAGCTTCAGGCTTCTACTTTGCTCCGTGCATGATGCGCAACGGAGGGCAAACGCCGACCGGGAAGCGGCGTTCCGGACGGGTGGCGCCTGTTACGGCAGATCGACAGCGAAATAGACGCCCGCCAGCGGTGGACGTTCAGCATCGCCGAGGACATGCAGGACAGCGAGTGGCTCACCAGGGGCACCCATATCGGAGGCGTCGGCTTCGGCACACAAGGTGATGCGGGTTTCGTCCACCCGGTCCGACACACGCTGAGGCGTGATCAGGACTGGACCTGTCCGCGGTCCGCGCCGCCATCGAACACCCTGGTGCGCCTCATCTGCAGCCCCCGCGGCGGATGTCCAGCACCGCGGGAATCGGCGACGTCAGAGTCCACCGGCTGCGTCACCATCACCGCTTGGCCACCCAGGTGTTCAACCCGGCACGGGTTGGACGCCGTCTCGGCATTCAGATGGTCGTTAGAACACCGAATCACCAGTGACTTTGGGGTGAGGCGAGCGGACACTGGGACTGGTACCAACCAGTCTTGATGTAGTGGTTTCGCGCAGCTCGCGAAGGACAGTCGGATGACGGATCGCTCTAGGACGCTTCGGCAGCGCACGGCTCTTTTGTGGAGTGTATTCCTGGTTCCGCTGTGTGTCCTGGCCGTTATCTTGTTGCATCGCTGGTTTGGTCACGATGGTCAAGTCGTGCTGACTCTCGGCCTGGTTGGGGCGGTAATTGTCGGGCTGTTGCCCATCCTGTTTGTTGTCCTGTCTAGGGTCGGGTCGGTCGACACAGAACTCCCGCCGTCCGGCGAGGCCGCGACGTACCGCGTCACCGGCCGAGTCACGAGCAGCACAAGTCCGTCGGTGGGCGGCCTGCTTGTCAGGATCGTGGACAAATCTGTCAACAGGGATACGCTCCTTGCCGACGCTCCGACCGGCTCGCGCGGCAACTACGCGGCATCCTTCCCTGTCGCCGCGCTCAAACGATGCGGCAAGGACAGGCCAGACCTGCAGGCGCGGGTCTTTTCCGGCGAGCGGTTCCTCGCCGCCTCTGAGGTCCGCTACGACGCCAAGACGGTCGAGACCATCGACGTGCTGCTTCCGGACACGGCGACGGCCGCGCTTGCCAGTGAGTACGAGGCGTTGACCACCGCGATCCGGTCGCACTACGACGCAAACCTGCGCGATCTCAAGGAATCCGAGGAGCAGCGGGACCTGACGTACCTGGCGAATAAGACCGGATGGGATGCGCGGGCGGTCGCGCTGGCCGCCCTCGCCGACCAGTTCGCGGCCCGAGCGGCAGAGACGAAGGCTGAGATTCCGCCGGTGTTCTTCTACGCCCTGTTTCGGGCAGGAGTGCCAGCCAACTATGCTGCGGTGTACCAATCCGGCGGCAAGGCGGTCGGTGCGATCTGGAGGCGCGCGGCCGAGCAGGGCGTCATTCCCATTGACGCGGCCGAACAGATCCCGGCAGTTCTCGAGCAGTTCCAGCGCCTGAGCGCCGAGCATCTACTCACGAGCGAACCCGTGGCCGGCGTCTCTACGCTGACAGAGATGCTGGCCGCATCCGGCGTCCCGACCGATCGTCGATCCGCGTTCGCGTCCCTCTACACCACGCACCGCGGCGATCTACCGGCCTTTTGGCGCTCGGTCGTCGCCGAGTTCGGAGACGAGACCGCGAGCCGACTCCAGATCGACGGAAAGCTGGGCTTTCTCACGCTCAACAACGCCCCGCTGATCAGCGTCCTGCGAAAGGCGCTTGCCGACGGCAGCCATGACCGGATCGACGACCCGGTCGAACTCGCCAAGGCGGGCTACTACCGTCCTGAGAAATGGGCGGCACTGCTCGATGACAGCGTCGTTACACCGCCCGAAATTCCGGGTGCAACGCCTCAGGAAAAACGGGAGAACTACGGCGAGTACCTTGCCGCGGAGGTCCGGCTGAGTTACCCGACGGCCTCCATCGCCGACAAGATCGGCAAGGGTGAGCTGGCCATCAGCTTCCCCGATCGCGTGCGGGAATTCCTGACCGAACAGCAGGGCGCCTTCGAGTTGGGTATGCAGCCGATCGAGCAGTACCTTGCCCGAAAAGACATTCAGCCAGAGCCGGAAGTGGTCGGCGAGATTAAGCGACTGCAACGCGTCTACCAGATCACACCCAGTGACCGAGCCATGGAAGGGCTCCTACGCCGCGGGATCGACGCCGCGTACCACGTGGTGCGCTACGACAAGCAGACCTTCCGGACCTCGTTCGCCGACGACCTAGGCGGCCCGGACGAGGCCGACCGAGTCCACGACCGGTCCATGCAGCTGCACAACACGGTCCTCAACCTCGTGATCGGCTACGTGACTGCCCGAAACGGCGTCCCGCTCGCTGCGCTGCCCCCTGAACCGGGCGCCGGGACCAGGCTAGATCTAGGCATACGGCCCGGACCCCCCGGGGCCGCGGCGCCGAGGCCGGCCACCGACGTGATCGCGTACCCGACCCTGGAGACGCTATTCGGCGAGATGGATTTCTGCGCGTGCGAACACTGCCGCTCCGTGCTTTCCCCCGCCGCCTACCTGGTGGACCTGCTGAATTTCATCGACAACGAGAAGGTCGACCCCAACCCGTACGACGTGCTCCTCGGGCGGCGACCGGACCTTGCCCATCTCCCCCTGACGTGCGAGAACACCAACAAGGCACTGCCCTACATCGATGTTGTCAACGAGACGCTTGAGTACTTCATCGCCAACGAGAACGCGCCCCTTTCTCTCGGCGACTTCGAAGGACACGACACCGGAAGCGCCGAGTCGGCGGACCTGCTGGCCAGCCCGCAATACGTCAATGACATGGCGTACACGATTCTGCGCGACCAGCGGTTCCCGACCGGGCTGCCGTTCCACCAGCCCTTGGAGAACGCGCGGCTCTATCTCGACAAGTTCGAGACGTCGGTGGAGCTGGCGATGGAACGACTACGCGTCAGCGACGAGCTCGACCGCGGCGCGCAGCGGTACGGTTGGCGCGACATCCTGATGGAAAGTCTGGGCATGTCCCGCCCGGAATACGAGATCCTCACTGACTCCGAAGCGGTGCCGCTGTGGCGGGCGTACGGTTTCCCGGACCGGATCAGCGAAGCCGACGTGATCGACGCACTGTCCAACGCGAAGGCGTTCGCCCGCCGGTTGCAGATCACCTACGAGGATCTCATCACCCTGCTGCAGACCCGGTTCGTTAACCCGGACCTGAATCTCATCCCTAAATTGGAGCGCCTCGGCGTGCCGTTCACGACATTGAAGTTACTCAAGCTCGGCCCGCTCACCGACGAGGCCTTCGACGCGTTGCTGCCGACCGGCTCGTTGGCGCCGGATCCCGCCGAGTACGAGGGTGACATCAAGGCATGGGTGCGCGACCCGGGCACCTATGCCCGCATCATGGGCCTCGTGGTCCTGGTGGACCCCACCGGGGAGGCGCCCGTGGGGAGCTTCGACACCCTTGAACTGCGCCGAGCGGAGCCGATTACGGACCCCGACGATACCTCTACCCGTCTGGGCGCGGTCGCGTTCACCCGGCTGCTGCGGCTGATCCGGCTGTGGCGGCGAACCGGTTGGACGATCCAGCAGACCGACGCCGCTGTCTGCGCTCTGTATCGCACCGACTTGCAGTACATGAGCGCCGAGGACATCGACACCGTCGAAAAGCTGGATACCGGATTTGGTGTGCTGCTCCCGCGCCTCGGGATTTTCGTGAGAACGCTGCGGGCGCTGAAACTGACCCCACAACGCGAGCTGCTGTCACTGCTGGCCTTGTGGGCGCCGATAGGGACCGACGGTCCCGCATCGCTGTACCGGCAACTCTTCCTGGATCCGACTCTCCTCAAACGGAACCCGACGCCGCCCGAGCGGGACCCGTTCGCAGACAACGGGTACGGCCGGTTTCTGGTCGACCCTAACACCCGACTGGCTGAGCACTCGGAGTCGGTCCGCGCCGCGTGCCAGCTCACCGGCGACGAGTACGACCAGATCGTCGCGGGGCTCGGCTACGACGAGAACACAGCGCTGAACCTGCAACATGTCAGCGAGGTGTTCCGGCACGGCTACCTGGCCCGAAAGCTACGGATCAGTGTGCGCGAACTGCTGCTGCTGATCTCGATGACCGGCCTCGACCCGTTCGCGGCACCGGATCCGACCCGCCCGGCGATACTGAAGCTAGCCGCGCTAGTCCAGTCCCTGCGAGACAGGTCGGTGCCGTCCGAGGCGGCGCTGTATCTGATCTGGAACCAGGACCTCAGCGGCCGATCTACGCCCACCCCCGCCCAGATCGCCGAGTTGGCCCGCACGCTCCGCGGCGACTTCGCGGCCATCGACGAACAGTTCGCGGTGACCGAGGATCCGGGCGGCGACCTTGCCCGAACTAGGATGACACTGGTCTACGGCGACGAGGCCGCCGGCGCCTTCTTCGCCCTGCTGGACGGCACGATCGTGGTGGAGGTCGGGTATACGCATCCCCAACTGGACCTGGAGTCCGCCATCACCGCCGCCGACCCGCGGCTGACCTACGACGACTTCGGCCACCGCCTGTCGCACACCGGGCTGCTCGACGCCACCACCGCCGACGCGCTGAAGGCGGTCGCCGGGGCGCCGGCCGAATTCGCGACCGCCGTCGACGCGCTGCTCGCCCACAGCGTGGACGCGCACGGCTCCTTCTTCGCGCTCCATCCGGAGCTGCAGCCGCTGTACGAGACATACGTAGGGTCCGCGGCGCCCGTCGCGGACAAGCGTGCCGCGCTGCTTTCGGCCTTCCGGCCGGAACTGTCCCGGCGTCGCAAGCGCCAGCAGACGATCCAACGGCTCAGCGCCGACGTCGACGTATCCCTCCCACAGGCGATCCTCGACCCGCCGACCGCACCCTACCCCCTGCACGCCGCACGTCATCCGGAGCGGCCCGCGCTCGACGACGTGCTGAAGGTGCAGACACCAGGCCTCGCCGTGAAGTTCTACTTCCGCGACACCGCCACCGGGCCGGTCGACCAGAGCGGCACCGCGGCAGACCTGGACTACTCCGTCGACGGATCGAACCCGCTGCCGGCCAACCCGATACCCGGCGAGTCCGTGTCCGGCACCTGGGATGGACAACTCGAGACACCGGAGTCCGGATTCTTCAACATCGTGGTAGAGACGGACGCCGGCGCGACCGTGCGGCTCGCCCTGGACGGCCGAGACCTTGACCTGACCCGCAACGGCGAGATCCGGCGCAACAGCGACCCGCTGGAGCTCACGGGCGGACAACTCTACGACCTCACCCTGACAGTGGAAAATGTTCGCCGCACCCTGCGCGTCAAATGGGAGACGCCGAAGCGGTCCCGCGAACCGATCCCGGGACGCTACCTCTACCCCCCGGACATCACGGAGCCGTTCACCGCGACCTACGTCCGATTCCTCAAAGCCGCATCACTCGCCGCCGCGCTTCCCCTGACCGCAGGCGAGCTTTCCCACTTCGCCACCGCACCGGAATACGCGATCGACGGCGAGGGCTGGCTCAACGCCCTGCCCGTCACCGGTGACCCGAGCGAGGCCACCGCCGCCGCGCTGCTGGCACCGCTGCGCGCCCTGCTCGACTACGCCAGGATCAGGTCGGAGCTCAGGCCCCCCGACGGTGCACTGCTCGCGGTGCTCCAGGATCCGGTCGAGGCGTCCGGGCCGGACGGCACATTGTTGGCCATGACCGGGTGGAACCGCGCGGACCTCGATGCCGTGGTGGTAGCCCACTTCGGCCGCACAGTCAACGATCTGGCGAATTTTGAACTATTCGGCAGGGTATATGACGCCCTGGCACTGGCACGGATGGCCGGCATCGCTGCAACATCCTTGATTGCCGCGACCACCAACGAACCCAGCGGCGACACGGTGCGGGAGCTGCAGATCGCGCTTCGTGCCCGCTACAGCGCCGAGGACTGGCGTTCGATCGTCCAGCCCATCAACGACAACATGCGCGAGGCGCAGCGGGACGCGCTGGTGGCCCACATCCTCCATCACATGGCCGGCGACGAGGACACAGCGCACATCGACACCGCCGACAAGCTCTTCGAGTACTTCCTCATGGACGTCGAGATGCAGTCCTGCATGCGGACGTCACGGATCCGGCATGCGCTGTCCTCGGTGCAACTGTTCATCGAGCGCTGTCTGATGAACCTCGAACCTGACGTATCGCCTGCCCGCATCGATTCCCGGCGGTGGGAGTGGATGAAACGCTACCGGGTGTGGGAGGCCAACCGGAAGGTCTTCCTTTTCGCCGAGAATTGGTTGGAACCGGAACTGCGCGACGACAAGTCGCCGTTCTTCAAGGAAATCGAGAGTGAACTGCTGCAAGCCGACGTCACCGAGGAGTCGGCGACCACGGCACTGTTGAACTACCTCGCGAAGCTGGAAGACGTGGCGAAGCTGGAGCCGTGCGGGCTCCACCACATCGAGCAGGACGCTGAGGCTACCCCGCCAGTGCCTCCGATCAGCCACGTGATCGCACATACCGCCGGGGCGCGCCGCACGTACTACTACCGCAGCCTCGAGCACGGGTCCTGGACTCCGTGGGAGCAGATCAAGCTCGACATCGAGGGCAACCCGGTGGTGCCCTACGTGTGGCGCGGCCGATTGATGCTGTTCTGGCTGCGCATCCTGCAGGAAGCCCCCATCGACGCCAACCAGCTCACGACCACCTCCCCGAACTCGGACCCCGTCACGTCCCTCAGCCTCGCCGACATCCGTGCCGACGCGAAGACCAGCGCGCAGAAAGGCCGCACCAAGGTCCAGGCGGTGCTGTGCTGGAGCGAGTACTACAACGGCAAGTGGCAGGCGGTGAAGACTTCTGACCTGGACCGCCCGACCGACCTAGCATCCTTCCCGCCTGCGGGGGCGGGAGCATTCGACCGCTCGCAGCTGATCATGGACATCAGCGAAGAGAACACGGCGCTGCGGGTCAAACTCTCGAACCAGGGCTCAGCGGAGTTCCTGATGTACAACTCCAGCAGCGTACAGCTCGGCGAGGACGCGCCGCTCGCGCCAGTCCCCGTAGTCGTCCCGCCCACCCGCGGTTTCGCCGGTGCACGCACCGGACGCACCAACCTGTCGCTGTCATTTACTTACACCCGTCTAGCGGGGCGGCCCGACATCTGGGCGCGGCAGGTACTCAGACCGGACATCCCCTTCGATCTGGTGTTTACCCGACACAAGGTCGACGACCCCTGGAACGCCCCGTTTCTCCTCACCGATCGACGGCACGCGTTCTATGTCACCTCGACCGACGAGCCGAAGGAGATCACGACCGTCGAGGAATATTGGACCCAAACCCCGTTCGTTCTAGATCTTTCCGGCTTATCACCGCTAATCGTAAAGAAGGTCACGCAAGTAGATCTCCGACCGATCTTCTGGGGCAACGGCATCCGGGACGACGGATACACCGATCCCGTCCCGATGACACAATTCCTCGCGGCAGACCCTCTCATTCGCCTCGGACTGGCGACGGTCAGGCCTGTGCTCTACGACGGTCAGCGCATCGGGCCGGCGGGCGCCATCGTGCGACTCAACCGGATCCGGTAAGGAGCAGATGATGCCCGAGCAAGGACAGCACGACAACAGGATGCGGAGGCATCAGAAAGAAGTTAGCCGCCCGGATACCCGGTTCGTCTACACCTTCCAGAACTTCTTCCATCCCCTGGTCGGCGCGCTCCTCGAACAACTCAATCGCAAGTCGCTGCCGGGCATGCTCAATCCGATCTGGCAGGCCGAGCAGGGGGGCGACTTCTTCTTTGATGCCGCGTACCACCCGACGGATGACGACAACGACCTTGTGGCGGTCGAGGACTTCCCCAAGCAGTTCGACGTCGACAACCAGCCGTACGCCAACTACAACTGGGAACTGTTCTTCCACATCCCGCTCACCATCGCGGTCCATCTGAGCAAGACCCAGCGCTTCGCCGAGGCCCAACGATGGTTCCACTACATCTTCGACCCCACGTCCACCGACAGCGAGGACCCGCCGAAGCGGTTCTGGAACTTCCTGGCGTTCCGACAGGACGAGCCCCCCAGACAGATCGACTACCTGTTGGAGTTGCTGAGCAAGAAACCAGAGGACCTGTCCTCGCCCGACAAGACGCTGCGCGTGGAGGTGCTCACCGGATACAGCGCGATCCTCGACAAGCCCTTCCAACCGCACGTCGTCGCGCGGACTCGGCCCCTCGCCTACCAGTACAGCGTCGTGATGAAGTACCTGGACAACCTGATCGCCTGGGGTGACCACCTATTCCAGCAGGATACGGTCGAGTCGATCAACGAGGCGACACAGAGGTACGTTCTCGCGGCGAACCTGTTGGGACCCCGTCCCCAGCGCATCCCGCCACGAGGCACGGTCCGGCCGCAGACGTTCGCTCAGCTCAAGAAACGAAGAAAGGAAACAGCAAAGGAAACGAGGGACCCGCTCGGCAACGCGCTGGTCGAGCTGGAGGGCAAATTCCCTTTCAACCTCGATCCGGGGCCCGCGGGCGAAATCGACAGCGACGGTGCCAGCACACTGTTCGGCATCGGGCACACGTTCTACTTCTGCATTCCCCGCAACGAAAAGATGCTCGGCTACTGGGATACGGTGGCCGACCGGCTATTCAAGATCCGTCACTGCATGAACATCGGGGGCGTCGTGCGCACGCTGGCACTCTTCGACCCCCCGATCGATCCCGGCATGCTCGTGAAAGCCGCCGCGGCGGGGCTCGACGTGTCCAGCATCGTCAGCGGACTCAACCAACCGACCGGCCCCGTCCGGTGCGCGACCATGATCCAAAAAACCCTGGAACTTTGCGGTGAGGTACGGAGCCTCGGTGCGGCGCTTCTCTCCGCGCTCGAGAAGGGCGACGCCGAGCATCTGGCACTGATCCGCCAACGCCACGACATCCAGATTCACCAGATGACCCAGGAGGTCCGCTTCCTGCAGTGGCGGTCGGCGCAGGAGCAGACCCAGTCACTACTGACCAGCCGGGCCGCCGGGTTGGAACGATTCCACTACTACGCGCGCCTGCTCGGACAACAGGCCGACCCCAACGCCAAGGAGACACTCGCACTTGAACGACCGGAACTGACCGAGGAGAACTTCGACGAGGTGTATGCCGGATTGGTCACCGCGTACGACACGCCGCTCATGATGCAGCCATACCCTGCCTCGAAGCCGTCGGCGGGCGCCTCGCCCGCCGCGCAGTCCGGCGCCGCCGGGCAGGGCCGGCTCTATCTGACCGGGAACGAGGACGCCGACCTCAACCAGCACGGTCCGGCAGCGCGCGATGCCCGAATCGGTGCCATGGCGACCGATCAAGTCACCGGTGTCATGGCCCTGATGCCGGATATGGGCGTAGATCTTCACTTCTGGGGACTGGGCGGACACGCGACCGTTTTCGGCGGCTCTCTTCTCGCCTCCGCCGGCCGTTTCGCCTCCGCGGTGCAGAGTGCCGATGCCACCGTCAAGGAAGGCCAGGGCGCCAGCGCACTCAAAACGGCCGGCTTCGAACGCCGCGCCGACGACTGGCTGTTGCAGTACAATCTGGCGGCGCATGAGCTGATGCAGAACGGCCGACAGATCCTCACCTCCCTCATCGCTGAGCAGCTCGCCCACCACGAGTACCTCAACGTGCAGCAGCAGATCGCGAACGCCCAAGAGATGGACCAGGTCCTGCACGACAAGTTCACCAACGAGGAGCTCTACCTCTGGATGCAGGGCGAGATTTCCCGGCTGTACTACGAGTACTACCGGTTCGCTTTCGACACAGCCCGCAAGGCGGAGCGGACCATGAAACAGGAACTGATGTCGGCCGATGTCGACGCCCAGACGTTCGTCAAGTTCAACTACTGGGACGGCGGACGAAAGGGGCTGCTCTCCGGCGACGCTCTGCACCTTGACGTCAAACGCATGGAAATGGCGTACCTGGACAACAACAAGCGTGAACTGGAACTGACCCGACACGTATCGCTTCGCCAACTCGACCCGGTGGCATTGCTCGGCCTGAGAGCGACCGGCAGCTGCGAGGTGAGCATCCCGGAGTGGCTCTATGACCGCGACTGCCCCGGCCACTACATGCGCCGAATCAAGAACGTCGCGCTGTCGGTACCGTCCGTCGTCGGACCGTACACCAGCCTCAACTGCACACTCTCGCTGCTGCGCAGCAGTGTGCGCCGGTCCTCCATTGCCGGAGACCAGTACGCACGGCAGGGCGCGGAAGACGAGCGCTTCGTCGACTACACCGGCAGCGTGCAGTCGATCGTGACCAGCGGCGCGAACAACGACACCGGACTATTCGAGACCAACCTACGCGAGGAGCGTTTTCTTCCATTCGAGGGCGCTGGCGCGATCAGCACCTGGAAGCTCGATCTGCCGAAGGACTACCGTCCCTTCGACTACGCCACCATCTCGGACGTGGTCCTGCACGTGCGCTACACCGCCCGACTGGGCATCGACGCCACCAAGGTGAAGACGGCGCTAGACGAAATGTTCGAGGAACCCACTGGTGCCAGTCTTGCCCTGCTGTTCAGCCTGCGACACGACTTCCCGACGGAGTGGTCGGCGTTCGTGAACAGCACCACCGATGCGGATTTCACCGCGACCATTCACCACGACTACTTCCCCTACTTCACCCAGGCCAAGACAATCACGATCGCCGGTTTCGACCTGTACGGTCCGGACGCCGACAACGACTTGCGGCATCACGAAGTTGGTGACCAGAGGACTTGGGGCGACGCGACAGACGAGTTGGCAAATAACGGCGAGTTCCATTTCTCTAGCGGTGTGGACCCTGCTGGACCCACACAAATCCTCACTCGCGACTTGGACCTCGACGCCTTCCTCGTCGTGTCCTACTCGATCGGTCCGTAGGAAGAAAGGAGCGAGCGATGCGAAACACCGGATCCGCGGCCCTATTCACCAGGACATCACGAAGCATCACGCTCGGTCCATGACCATGGTCGAGTCTGCGGGCTACCGGCCCAACAGCCTGAAGCGGAACCGCTCCGATGTCTGAGAAGCCGCCGACGTCCACTTCGGCCGGTGGCTCGGAAACGAGCGCCGACTCGCCTCGGCCACGGTTACCGTCCGTGTCGGTTCCCAAAGGCGGTGGTGCCATTCGGGGCATCGGTGAAAAGTTTTCGGTCAACCCCGCGACCGGGACGGGTTCGCTGTCGGTGCCCCTGGTGTCGACACCAGGCCGGTCCGGCTTCGGTCCGCAGTTGTCCCTTACCTACGACTCTGGCGCCGGCAACGGAGCGTTCGGCTTCGGGTGGAGCCTCGGCCTGCCGTCGATCACCCGCAAGACGGACAAGGGCCTACCCCGCTACCGCGACGGCAGCGAATCCGACGACTTCCTCATCTCGGGGGCGGAGGACCTCGTCCCGATCCTTGACGACGCCGGGCACCTAACCCCGTTGTCGCGCACCGTCCATGGCATCACATACACCGTCCATCTCTACCGTCCTCGCATCGAAGGACTGTTCGCACGGATCGAGCGGTGGACACGAGAGGAGGACGGCATCAGCCATTGGCGCACGATCACCCGAGACAACGTGACAACAATTTTCGGCTACGACGACAACAGCCGGATCGCCGACCCGAACGACGCCCGTCGAGTCTTCTCCTACCTGATCCAGTTGACATTCGACGATACGGGGAACGCCACCCATTACACGTACGTTCCCGACGACGCCCGTGGGGTCGACCCAGGTGCGGCGCATGAGGCCAACCGAGACGATTCGCAACGCCGCAACCAGCGATACCTGAAGACCATCCGGTACGGCAACTTCCAGCCCTACTTCGCGGACTGGTCTGACGAGGGGAGCGACGACCCGTTACCCGCCGACTGGCATTTTCGCATCGTGCTCGACTATGGCGACCATGACGACGATGCGCCGACGCCGGAGCGGGATACTCCGTGGCCGATGCGTCCGGACCCCTTCTCCAACTACCGGGCTGGCTTCGAGGTGCGCACCTCCCGCCGCTGTAGGCGGGTTCTGCTCTTCCACCATTTTCCGCGGGAGGCCACTGCGGGGGCGGAATACCTTGTGCGGTCGAGCGATCTGCATTTCTCCGACGAGACCTCACCGGCCGATCCGCGGAATCCGAACTACACCATGCTGGAGTCGATCACCGAGGTGGGCTACCGGCGCCGAAATGGCGGGTACATTCGCCGGGCCATGCCGCCCTTGGAGCTCTTCTACAGCCAGCCGGAGATCCAGTCCCAGGTGTTGACGCTCACCGATCCGGACAGTGTCACGAATCTGCCGGAGGGTGTGGACGGCGCGCGCTACCGCTGGGTCGACTTGAACGGCGAGGGTCTTTCGGGTGTGTTGACGGAACGAAACGGTAGCTGGGCATACAAGCCGAACCTGAGCCCACTCCACGAGGTGACCCTTCCGGATGGTCGCCGGCACACCCGCGCCCGATTGGGTGCTCTCGAGCGGGTCCGGTCGATGCCGGCACCCGGTGACCTGAACCGACAGCAGTTGTTGGACCTCTCCGGGGACGGGCGACTCGACCTCGCCACCTTCGAGGATCCGGATCCAGGCTTCTTCGCGCGCGCTGGCGACTCCGGGTGGGAACCGTTCCGAGCCTTCCCCGGTCTGCCCCGTCTGAACTGGACGGAGCCGAACCTCAGGTACGTCGACCTGACCGGCGATGGCCTTGCCGACGTGCTGATCACGGGCGATGATGTACACACGTTCCACCGGTCGTTGGGGGAAGGCGGATTCGGTCGCGCGGAACTGGAATTCGTGCCCCGTGACGAGGAACGCGGACCCTGTGTGGTGTTTGCGGACGGAACCGAGACCGTCGCGCTGACGGATCTGACTGGCGACGGACTCAGCGACATCGTCCGGGTACGCGCCGGCGAGGTGTGCTATTGGCCCAACCTGGGCTACGGGCGCTTCGGCCGGAAGGTGACGATGGACGGGGCGCCCCGCCCGGCCGACCCCGAAAGCTTCGACCCGCGCCGCATCAGGTGGGCAGACATCGATGGCTCCGGCACCACCGATCTGGTCTATGTCGGGGCCGACGGAGTACAGGTGTACTTCAACCAATCCGGCAATTCCTGGGCTGCACCGCACCGACTGGCCGTATTTCCCGGCGCCGACAACCTCAGCTCGGTAGATGTTGTGGACCTTCTCGGCAACGGCACCTCCTGTCTGGTGTGGTCGTCCCCTCTGCCGGGCCAGTCCAGCCCACCGTGTCGGTACGTCGACCTGATGGGGTCGAGCAAACCGCACCTGCTGATGTGTCTGCGCAATAACCTGGGTGCGGAAACGCGATTGGCGTATGCGCCGTCGACCAGGTTCTACCTGCGCGACAAGCTGGATGGCCGCGCATGGGTCACCCGGCTTCCGTTCCCGGTACAGGTCGTCGAACGGGTCGAGACCTACGACTGGATCGGCCGCAGTCGGTTCGTCAGCCGCTACACCTACCATGAAGGCTTCTTCGACGGTTCCGAACGCGAATTCCGCGGTTTCGGCATGGTGGAGCAGCGCGATACCGAAACGCACCGGGAAGACACGTTGTTCCCGGATTTGGTCACCACGGACGAGGACAACGCATCCTTTGTACCGCCGATGCTTACCCGCACCTGGTTCCACACCGGCGCGTTCGTCGAGTCCGGGTCGGTCTCACGCCAGTACACCGACCAATACTGGGCGGAGCCGTCGCTGCGCGGCACCGACCCGGCGTCGGTCGCCGCCCGGGAAGCGCTGCTGCTACCCGACACGGTGGTCGAGAGTGGACTAACTCCCGACGAGCTGCGCGAGGCCTATCGTGCGCTGAAGGGTTCGGCGCTGCGCACCGAGGTATACGCCGAGGACGGCACCGCGCGCGCCACGCACCCCTACGCGGTGACGGAACAGAACTTCACGGTACGGCGGATCCAGGCTTTCGGCCCGAACCGGCACGCGGTCTTCCTGGTCCACCCACGGGAGTCGTTGACCTACCAATACGAACGCGAACCCGACGACCCGCGTATGTCCCACCTCGTCACCCTGGAGGTGGACGAGTTCGCCAACATCCGGCACTCGGTGTCGATCGCGTACGGCCGGCGGGTCGGCCACCAGGAACCCGCCCCCGAGCTATCGGCCGGCTTTCGGGACATGCTCGCGCACGACCAGACGCGCCTCCACATCGGTGCCGCCGAAAACCTGTACACCAATCCGGTTCATCGGCCGGACGAGGCCGTGGTCTTCGACGTCTACCGCGGTCCACTGCCCGCGGAGGCGATCACCGCCGAGCTGACCGGGATCGCCCCCGCCGCAGGCCGCTTCGGGTTCGACGAGCTAGTCGGGCACTGGGCGAGCTTGTGGAGCGGCCCGCACGACATCGCCTACGAGGACGTGTCGACGCCGGACATCGAGGGTGTCGGCGTGCCGACCGCGCTGGCCCGCCGAATCGTGGCACACCGTCGCACGCTCTACCGGTCCGACGACCTGACCGGCCTGCTGCCGCTGGGGGCGCTAGAGTCGCACGCGTTGCCCGGGGAGGAATACGTCCTCGCCCTGACACCCGGCCTCATCGACCGTGTTCTCGCAGGCCGCGCGACCGACGCGGTGCTCGACGAGGGCGGCTATGTTCAACTGCCGGGCAGCAACGGCTGGTGGCGCTCGTCCGGCCGGCTCTTCTATTCGCCCGGGGACGCGGATCCGCCGGCGCAGGAACTGGCCGCCGCGCGCACACACTTCTACCAGCCGCGCCGCGCGGTGGATCCGTTCGGCGCCGTCCACCGGGTACTCCATGACGACTACAATCTGCTGCCGGTCGCGGCTACCGACCCAGTCGGCAACCTCACCACCGCCGCCAACGACTACCGTGTCGCACGGCCGTTTCGCTCGACCGACCCAAACGGCAACCACACCGAAGTCGCCTTCGACTGTCTGGGCCAGGTGGTCGGGACGGCGATCCGCGGCAAGGCCGGGGAAGGAGATTCGCTCGCCGGATTCGACGCCGACCTGTCGGTCGCCGCCTACGCCGACGCGCACGCCCACCCGTTCGCCGACCCGATGGCGCTGCTGGGTGCCGCGACCTCACGCATCATCCACGATCGGTTCGCATACCTTCGGACCCGAGACCTGGCAGCGCCCGACGCCCCCACCGTCTACACGATCACCCGCGAGACTCACGGCTCCCAGTTCGGGGCGAACCAGTCGCCACGGGTTCACCACCTGTTCGTGTACTCCGACGGGATGGGCCGCGAAGTACAGCACAAAGCTCAGGCCGAGCGAGGGGCGGTGCCCGGCGCCGGGCCGGACGTCGTCCCGCGCTGGGTGGGCAGCGGCTGGACCGTCTACAACAACAAGGGCAAACCGGTCCGCACGTTCGAACCGTTCTTCACCGACACTCACCTATTCGAATTCGGTCGCCGGGCCGGGCTGAGCTCGGTGACCTTCTACGACCCGGTCGAGCGTGTCGTCGCCGTCCTGCACCCGGACGACACATTCGAAAAGACCGTATTCGATGCCTGGCGAGAGCAGACGTGGGACGCGAACGACACGGTGCTTATCGCCGACCCCCGAGTCGACGACGACGTGGGCGAGGCCTTCCGCCGACTGCTCGGCTCGGCGGTCGGTGCCTTCACGTCGTGGTATGACCGCCGGATCGGGGGCACATGGGGTGAGGACGCCGACGAGCGGGCGGCCAACCGGGACGCCGCGCAGAAGGCCGCCGCCCACGCCCGGACACCGACCGTCACCCACTTCGACTCACTGGGCCGCAAATGCCTCGCGGTGGCGGACAACGGCACCGAAAACAGCATCGCCCAACGCTATGCCACCCGCACCGCCCTGGACACCGAAGACAAACCGCTGGCCGTCATCGACGCGCGAGGCCGTCGCACCATGGAGTACTGCCTGCGGGAACCGCGCGCCGACGGCGGATTCCGGTACCTGGCTGGCTACGACATGGCCGGAGAACCGCTGTACCACAACGACATGGACGGCGGAGAACGACGCCTGCTCAGCAACGTCGCCGGTCACCCCATCCGCAGCTGGGACGCGCGCGGGCAAGTGTTCCAGCTGCGCTACGACCCACTACAACGCCTCACCCACCGCTTCCTGAGCCGACCCGACAGTGAGGACGTGCTCCTCGAGCGCTCGGTGTACGGCGATCGCCACCCCGACCCAACCCGCAACCTCAAGGGACAAATCTTCCGCCGGTACGACGGCGCCGGCGTCAGCAGCAACGAGCGCTACGACTTCAAGGGCAACCCGACAGAGAATTCCCGACAGTTTGCACGCCAAAGGCCCACCCCAACCCGCACGCGTCAGACCCCGGACTGGTCAGCGATCGCGACCATCCCTGACGCACCGATCCTCGACGTAGCCGCACTAGACGCCGCCACCGCACCGCTGCTGATCGCGGCCGACCGCTTCACCTCTACCAGCCACTTCGACGCCATGAACCGGCCCATCCAACTTGTCCTGCCTCATGCCGCCGGAGCCCCACCCTCCGTCGTCCAGCCGACGTACAACGAAGCCAACCTGCTCGAGTCCGTCCGCGCATGGATCCGGCAACCGAACACTCCGACCGAGCTCCTCGACCCGGCCACCGCCGACGCCCCGGCCGTGACCGGTATTGAATACAACGCACACGGCCAGCGAATCACGATCCGTTGCGGCAACGGTTCGGTCACCAGCCAGTCGTTCGACCATCAAACCCAACGCCTGCTCGCACTATCCACCACACGACCACACAACGACCCGGACGCCCGGGTGGTGCAAGCGCTGCGCTACACCTACGACCCGCACGGCAACATCACCCGATTGCGCGACGACGCCGACATCCACAACGTCGTGTTCTTCCGCAACCGACGCGTCGACCCGACCGCCGACTACACATACGACGCGATCTACCGCCTCATCCGGGCCACCGGTCGCGAACACCTCGGACAGACCGGTAACGCCCCGACCCCACCGCACCAGGTGACACATGACGACGGCCCACGCACTCACCTCGCCCAGGGAGTACGCCTGCTCAACCCCGGCGACGGCAACGCCGTGGACACCTACACCGAGAATTTCAAGTACGACCCGGCCGGCAACCTCGAGACGATGATCCACCGAGTGGCAGGCGGCGGCTGGACCCGCCACTACGCCTACACCGCGCCGAGCCGGATCACCCCGGCGGAAACCGGCAACCGGCTGACCGCCACTAGCCTGCCCGGAGATGTCGACGACGGCCCCTACAGCGCCACCTACGACCACGACCCACACGGAAACATGACCCGGATGCCGCACCTCCCTGTCATGACCTGGGACGAAACGGACAGACTGCAAGCCACTAGTCGCCAGGTAGTCGACACCGGCATACCAGAAACGACCCACTACAGCTACGAGGCAGCCGGCGAACGCCTGCGCAAGACCACCTATCGGCAGGCCGCGCTCGGGCAAGTGCCGACCCGCAAGAACGAGCGAATCTACCTGGGCGCCATCGAGATCTACCGCGAATATGACCCGGATGGGACGCTCACCCTCGAACGCGAGACGCTGCATGCACTGATCGACCACCGCAGAATCGTCACCGCCGAGACTCGCATCCTCGACCTCCACCGAACCGATCAGGCCCCGGTCCAGTTGTTCCGATACCAATACTCAACCCACCTCGGTTCGTCCACGCTAGAACTGGACGCCCAGGCCGGCGTCCTCAGCTACGAGGAGTACTTCCCTTACGGCTCGACCGCCTATCAGGCGGTCCACTCGGAGACCGACGTGCCGAAGAGATACCGCTACACCGGCCAGGAGCGCGACGAGGAATCCGACCTTTACTACTACGGGGGCCGCTACTATCCGCCGTGGCTGGGCCGCTGGACAGCGTGTGATCCAGCCGGCCACGAAGATGGGCCCAACCTGTACATGTACGTGCACGGCAATCCCGTCGCGATCAGCGATCCGACCGGGATGTGGAGCTGGCGCGATGTCGCTGTCGTGGCCGCTGTCGTGGTCGTCGGTACGGTCGTCACGGTCGCCACAGCCGGCGTAGCCGGTCCACTTGTCGCCGGCGCGGTAGCAAGCGTCGGTCTGAGCGGCGCGGCGGCCACCGTCGCGACCGGCGTAGCAGTAGGCGCCGTGGCGGGAGCAGCAGGAGGGGCCGCGGGCGAGCTGACCCGCCAAGTCGGAAGCGGTGAGCAAATCAGCGGCAGCAAGATCGGCCGTGCGGCACTGGTCGGAGCCGCGCTCGGCGGTGTCACCGGCGGCATCGGGGCATACGCTACAACCGCCGGTGGCGCAGCCCAAGTGGCCCGAGCATCGACAGCCGTGCGCGCGTCCAGCGTCGGGCGTGCAGGTGCCGCCGTGGCCGCCGTCGCGAGTGCCGGGGCAAGGGCCGTTGCCCGGGTACCCGGCGTCCGCCAAGCGGCTTCGGTTGCCGAAGGTGCCGCCCGGCAGGGTGCACGAGCGTTAGGTGGGATCCAGCGCACTGCAGAGAATCTCGGCCTCCGCGCCGGTCGTGCCCTGTTCACTCAGGGCTCACGCGGCGCGCATGCCGTCGAGAGAATTGCTGCGGCCCGCAATCTCCCTGGCGGTCCGTCATCCGGTGGTGTACAGCCAGTAGTTGAGCGAAAAGCGTCCGATCCGTTGGCTGGCTTGACTCCAGGTGAGATTGA
The DNA here is from genome assembly GCF_000014565.1 of Rhodococcus jostii RHA1. Lineage (NCBI taxonomy): Bacteria > Bacillati > Actinomycetota > Actinomycetes > Mycobacteriales > Nocardiaceae > Rhodococcus > Rhodococcus jostii. The sequence goes on from NC_008269.1 coordinate 1,120,981, forward strand.
GTCTGCCGTATTAGCGCCAGGCCGCGCCGATCTCATATTGCAGGCTCCCGCGCCGACGGGTGCCCGAGTGAATGTTTCAGGAGGCATGATGGTCAACGAGCACACCGTGCCCGCCGCAAGTACGGCCAAAGGAGCGACTGGCATTGTCGCAACCCGAATCCGCGTGCATACGGCCGATCCAACCGCTCCAGAGGGTTCCAATTCTGCTTCGGGTAACACTGTGAGCATTACGCAGGGTGGTGGTGCACGGAGGATGCTGCCGGATGGATCCTGGGTCCAGACGTCAAGGGCGACCGGCGAGCAGATGAATTTGTCCCATATTCCGATTCACCGTGACTGAGCACCCCAATGTCGCCGGTCACTGAGAGTGCGGGCGACGGTGTCATCGGGTTTGTAGACGCGCAGTGGTCGATCGTCGGCATCGTGACGGCCTCGTCGTCCGGGTGACGGTACTGACGCTCGTGGGTATTCCAATGCTCGGCGCGGTGATGACGACACGGCCGGACGGGACGGGACGGTGCTGTCAGCCGGCTGCGGGGTGGGGACAGCAGAACGAGAACAGCGGTGATGAGCAATCACACCAGGGACCGGTTCGTGTTGGTCGCAGTGGGGCGCCCGGCCACCGCGGTCTCAGCCTCGACCAAGCGGCCAGGTCGTCGCCGATGCCAGCACGGACCTGGGCAGCATCATCATCATCGGCTGGGGGAGAACCACTCCGATACCGAGATCACCACGCCCCGCCCCGATCAGGTCACCGCTCGCCGCAACGGGAGCGGAGACGAACTCGCCGTTGACATCACCGCCCCACACAACTGGAAGATCCACGCCCGCAGCGGCTCCCAAGTACTCGCCGGTGAGAATGCTGCTACTCCACCGATCGCACATGGCGGAACTGCGCGGAGGGACGCTGGCCCGATACGGAAGGGGGTGTTGTGGTTGGCGAGTGCGAGCGACGCGTTCTCGAACAAGGTGGTCGGCTGGCGTACCGGGCCGCGAGCGGACACTGGTGGGCGAGGTCGGTGAGGATCTGGGCGCTGGTGGAGGCGGGGTTGTCGGGCAGGGCCAGGAGGTGGTGGTCGGTGCTGATGCTCTTCGTGCCCGAGCAGGGCGGTCTTGCGCAGGCTGCTCTCGAGGACGTTCTTCGTCTTCGCCGGTGATCGGGATGTTGCCCGGCGGCTGGGGAGCCCACAGGTGCGCTGAGCTCCTCGAGTGTGCTGTCGAGTGCCGGCTTGGTGACGCCCCCATGAGGTCAGTGCTGCCGCTCCGGGGCAGCCGGCGCCCGAGGATCTGGGGCGGGTAGGTGTTCGGTGCCGGCGCCAGTTCTGGTGGTGGGTGCGGGGCGGCTCCGGCGGCGAGGGGGTGACTACGTGGCGGGCTTGATCGGAGAATCTCTCGAACACGATGACGCGCTCCCTCCCCAGGCGTCGCTTCGAGCGACGCGATCCACTGCTGAACTCCCTGCTGTTCATTCGGGGGTCCTGGCGGGTGCGTAGGTGGGTAGGGGTGGGATCGATGCGACGCTTGCACTTGCGGGTGTAATGGTGCTGTGACCTGGTGTGATGACATGTCCCTGGTTTGTGATGTTGGGGATGCCGGGCGACGTGTCGGCGGGGGCGGTGGGCGTCTGTTTCGCACGGTTTCGGATCGATCTTGAAAATTGTTGTTTTACAACATGTTTGGGTAATCAATTGATGAGTAGGCATTTACAAAAATTATGCACACCACTCAGCTTGTAATGTTTGTAATCTGTTGTAAATTAACAAGTTTAGAAGTTCGGAGATTTTCTACGATTTTAGGTTCCGTGAAGTGGGTGGTATGCTTGTGGGTATGACATTGAGCGGCGCGGATAGCCGATGGGGAGACAGGCTGGGCGCACCCTCCCTGTCTCCCCAGCCTCATTCGGGTGTGGGGGCCGGATCGATCTGGACGATGAAAAGTGCAGGTAATAACCTAATCTCGGAAACCCAGAGGAGCGAAGCGACTCGATCGACGGCAACGGAAATGGACCCACTGCGAGCCGCGCAGCGGCTCCCTGGCGGGGAGCGAAGCGACTCGCCCCGTCTCCGGGTGCGGAGCACCCGGAGCAGCGCCGCGG